>NZ_JAUCML010000005.1:0-318806 GCF_030362955.1 Curtobacterium citri | reverse complement strand
GGGCAACCCCGGGGGGGGGCGCGCCGGCCGCCGCGCGGGGGGGGGGGGGGCGCCCCCCCCCCTGCGGGGGGGGGGGGGGGGGGCCGCCCCCCCCCCCCGCCTCCCGTCTGTTAGCATTGCCACCGCAGCGCGCTCCAGCGCGCTGACTTCGCGCGTCCACTCGCGTTCCCACCGGCCACCGGTCCTGCTCCCACGAGCGGGCGGCCGTGCGGACAGGACGCCAGGGGTCACGACCACCGGGTCGCGACCGACACAACCGCAACCGTGCGCACGGCCCGACAGCTGTGCGCCGAGAAACGAGGAGGCACGGCATGGCCGTCGTCACCATCCGCCAGCTGCTCGACAGCGGCGTCCACTTCGGACACCAGACCCGTCGGTGGAACCCGAAGGTGAAGCGCTTCATCCTGGCCGAGCGCTCGGGCATCCACATCATCGACCTGCAGCAGTCGCTGGCCTACATCGACCGCGCGTACGACTTCGTCAAGGAGACGGTCGCGCACGGTGGCACGATCCTCTTCGTGGGCACCAAGAAGCAGGCGCAGGGCTCCATCGCCGAGCAGGCGACCCGCGTCGGCCAGCCGTACGTCAACCAGCGTTGGCTCGGCGGTCTGCTCACGAACTTCCAGACGGTCTCCAAGCGCCTCGCGCGCATGAAGGAGCTCGAGGAGATCGACTTCGACGACACGACGAAGGGCTTCACCAAGAAGGAGCTCCTCATCAAGAAGCGCGAGCTGGACAAGCTCCACAAGACCCTCGGTGGTATCCGCAACCTCACACGGACCCCGAGCGCGCTCTGGATCGTCGACACGAAGAAGGAGCACCTCGCCGTCGACGAGGCGCAGAAGCTCGGGATCCCGGTCATCGGCATCCTCGACACCAACTGCGACCCCGACGAGATCACCTACCCGATCCCGGGCAACGACGACGCCATCCGCTCCGTCGGCCTCCTCACCCGCATCGTCGCCGACGCGGCGGCCGAGGGCCTGAAGACCCGCCACAACGGTGGCGACGAGGAAGAGGCCGAGCCGCTGGCCGAGTGGGAGCAGGAGCTCCTCGCCGGCCAGACGCAGGGCGAGGGCGCGACGGTCCAGGAGAACGACGCCGACGCGCAGGTCGCCGACAAGGAGATCGGCGAGCCGATCGCCGACGCCGACAAGAACGCGGAGCCGACGGCCGAAGCCGCCGCCGCCGCAGAGGCCACCCCGGCCGAGTGACCACCGGGGGCGCCGAGCCGCACGGCTCGGCGCCCCTTCCTTCTCTCGAACACACACAGTCCAGAAAGGACTCCAGTCAATGGCCAACTACAGCCTTGCTGACGTGAAGAAGCTCCGTGAGGACCTCGGGGCCGGCATGATGGACGCCAAGAACGCCCTCGTCGAGGCCGACGGCGACTACGACAAGGCCGTCGAGCTCCTCCGCATCAAGGGCGCGAAGGCCGTCGCCAAGCGCGACGACCGTGCGACCTCCGAGGGTGTCGTCGTCGCGTCGACCGAGGGCGGCGCCACGACCGTCGTCGAGCTCGCCAGCGAGACCGACTTCGTCGCGAAGAACGAGAAGTTCACCACCCTCGCCGACAAGGTCGTCGCCGCGGTCGCCGCCGCCGGTGCGTCCGACGTCGAGGCCGGCAACGCCGCGCCGCTCGACGGCAAGACGGTCGCCGAGGTCATCGACGAGGCCGCCGCCGCGCTCGGCGAGAAGCTCGCGCTCCGCACGGTCACCCGTGTCGAGGGCGACGCCTTCGAGGTCTACCTGCACAAGACCAGCCAGGACCTGCCGCCGCAGATCGCCGTCGTCATCGCCTACTCGGGCTCCGACGCCGCCGAGGCGCGCTCCATCGCGCAGCACGTCGCGTTCGCCAACCCGACGTACCTCACGCGCGACGAGATCCCGGCCGAGGCGATCGAGAAGGAGCGCGCGACCGTCGAGGCGATCACGCGCGAGGAGGGCAAGCCGGAGGCCGCCCTCCCGAAGATCGTCGAGGGTCGCCTCAACGCCTACCGCAAGCAGGTCGCGCTCCTCGAGCAGGACTACGCGAAGGACAACAAGCTGTCCGTCGCGAAGGCCGCCGAGAACGCCGGCATCACGATCCAGGGCTTCGCCCGCGTCAAGGTCGGCGCGTAAAGAACCCGTGACGGGGCTCGGAACCACATCGGTTCCGGGCCCCGTTTTCTGCGCGCTGCGACACGCGCGGACCCAGCCGGGAGGCACGACCTCCTCTGCCGGACCGGCTGCGGCCGGGTAGATTCCCACGAGACATTCGACGAAGGGTGCGCCACATGACGAACGAGAAGACCGGACGCCGCCGGGTCCTGCTGAAGCTGTCGGGGGAGGCGTTCGGAGCCGGGTCCCTCGGGGTGAACCCGGACGTCATCAGCACCATCGCCAAGGAGATCGCCGCGGCCGCGCAGGACGTCGAGGTCGCGATCGTGGTCGGCGGGGGCAACTTCTTCCGTGGCGCCGAGCTGTCGCAGCGCGGCATGGACCGCGGTCGTGCCGACTACATGGGCATGCTCGGCACCGTGATGAACGCGCTCGCGCTCCAGGACTTCCTCGAGCAGGCCGGTGCCGCCACGCGCGTGCAGTCAGCGATCAGCATGACCCAGGTCGCGGAGCCGTACATCCCGCGTCGCGCCGAGCGCCACCTGGAGAAGGGCCGCATCGTCATCTTCGGTGCCGGCGCGGGCCTGCCCTACTTCTCGACCGACACCGTCGCGGCGCAGCGTGCGCTCGAGATCGACGCGCACGAGGTCCTCGTCGCGAAGAACGGCGTCGACGGCGTGTACACGGCCGACCCGAAGAAGGACGCCACCGCCGAGAAGCTCCACCACGTGACCTACCAGGACGCGCTGCTGCAGGGCCTCAAGGTCGTCGACGCGACGGCGTTCTCGCTCTGCATGGACAACGGCATGCCGATGCACGTCTTCGGCATGGAGGGCGAGGGCAACGTGGCCGCCGCCATCCGTGGGGAGCGCATCGGCACGGTCGTCAGCAACTGACCCGCACGCTGACTAGACTCGACGCAGTACCGAAGGAGAACCACCGTGATCAGTGATGTCCTGACCGAAGCCACCGAGAAGATGGCGAAGGCCGTCGACGTCGCCAAGGACGACTTCGCGACCGTCCGTACCGGACGCATCAACGCCGCCCTCTTCCAGAAGATCCCGGTCGACTACTACGGCACGCCGACGCCGCTCGCGCAGCTCGCGTCGCTCCAGACGCCCGAGGCACGCACGCTCATCGTCACGCCGTACGACAAGTCGGCCCTCAAGGAGATCGAGCGCGCGATCGCGACGTTCCCGAACCTCGGCGCCAGCCCGTCGAACGACGGCGAGATCGTCCGAGTGACGATCCCGGAGCTCACGCAGGACCGCCGCAAGGAGTTCGTGAAGCTCGTGCGCGGCAAGGGCGAGGACCACAAGGTCGTCATCCGCAACATCCGCCGCAAGGCCAAGGACGACCTCGACGCGCTGAAGGGCGAGATCTCGGACGACGAGATCAGCCGTGGCGACAAGGACCTCGAGAGCCTGACGAAGAAGCACGTCGACCAGATCGACGACGCGCTGAAGAAGAAGGAAGCCGAACTCCTCGAGGTCTGATGCGTCTCCCCGAGCCGGGCGGTGACCGCCCCACCCCACCGCGCCCGTCAGCGTCCGAGTCGACCGCGAAGAAGGGGCTCCGCCAGGACTTCGACGCCCGTGCCCGTGCGGCACGCGCCGACTTCGAGGCGCAGCTCCGGCAGCGGAAGGCCGACCTCGGTGCGCGCAACGAGGCCCTGACGGCGCGGACCGGCCGGAACCTGCCCGCGGCGATCGGGATCGCCCTGGCGTTCGCGGTCGTCATGCTGGGGTCGCTCCTACTGTGGACGCCGTCGTTCATGGTCGTCGCCGCGTTCCTGCTCGGCGTGGCCGTCTACGAGCTCACGAGCGCCATGCGCTTCGCGGGTCGAGACGTCCCGCGCATCCCGAGCGTCGCGGTGAGCGTCGCGATCGTGCCCGCCGCCTTCCTGGGCGGGCAGGTCGCGGCGCTGTTCACGCTGCTCGGCGGCATCGTCCTCGTGTCGCTCTGGCGACTGGTCGAGGTGGCCGTCGCCCGCGAGAAGCCACCGGCAGGGCACGTCGTCCGCGACCTGACGAACGGCCTGTTCGCCCAGGCGTACGTGAGCCTGCTCGGTGCCTGCGTGGTGCTGCTGTCGGCGCAGCCGAGCGGCCCGCTCTGGGTGATCGCGTTCATCCTCGTGGTCGTGGCGGTCGACACCGGTGCCTACGCGACGGGGCTGAACCTCGGCAAGCACCCCATGGCGCCGCGGATCAGCCCGAAGAAGACGTGGGAGGGCTTCGCCGGCTCGGTCGCGGCGAGCATCCTCGTCGGCATCCTCGTCACCTGGCTCATGCTCGGCCTGCCCTGGTGGACCGGCGTCGTCCTCGGCGTGCTGATCTCGGGCTCCGCGACGCTCGGCGACCTGACCGAGTCGATGATCAAGCGCGACCTCGGGATCAAGGACATCTCGTCGTTCCTGCCCGGTCACGGCGGGTTGCTCGACCGGATCGACAGCATCCTGCCGTCGGCGGCCGTCGGCTACGTGATGTACCTCGTCATCGTCCACTGAATCATCCACTGACGGATCCCTCGAGCGCCCCTCCGCAGCCTGTGCGGCGAGTTCGCGCGTCCAGGTGGCGCCAGGCTCCGGTGCTGGCAGAATGTCGCCGTGGCCACCACCTTCCCCACCGCAGACCGCCGAGCACTCGGGTACGACGTCGACGAGGTCGACCGGTTCCTCGAGGACGCCCGCCGTGCGTACACCGCGGCGGACACGGCGCCCGGCATCGAGGCCGCGAAGATCCGCGCCACGGCCTTCTCGATGCGCAAGGGCGGGTACTCCACGGCGCACGTCGACGCCGCGCTCGAACGGCTCGAGGACGCCTTCGCCGCCCGGGAGCGTGAGCGCGAGGTCGCGGAGGTCGGGCAGAAGGCCTGGTACGCCGAGGCCCGCGGCAAGGCCTCGGACGTCGTCGCGCGCCTCGAGCGCCCCACCGGGCAGCGCTTCGCCCGGACGAGCTTCCTCGGCACCGGGTACCACCCGAAGGACGTGGACGCGTTCGCCGAGCGACTGGCCGGCTACTTCCGCGACGGCAAGCCGCTGAGCCTGACCGAGGTCCGGTCGGTCGTCTTCCGGCCGAAGCACGGCGGCTACCGCGAAGCGCAGGTCGACGCGCTGCTCGACGCGGTCGTCGAGGTCATGCTCGCGGTCCGCTGACGACGCGCGGGGGACCGGTGCTTCCCTCCCCGTGACCGTTCCGTTATCCTGGACGGACTCATGGGCAGGCACACGGCAGATCTCAGCTCCGACCGCGGTACCCGCGAGCACCTCGACCGTCCGGTCGTCGGTGAGCGCCGCGCGGCACGTGACCGACTCCGCACGTCGGAGCACGCGGTCCTCCACGCGACTCCGCAGGTCGAGACGGCGACGCTGCCGTCCGCCCCGCTGAGCGCGCCCGCGACCACCCGTTCCACCGCGGGGTCGCCGGCGACCGGGCCGGTGCCGACCGGCGCGGTCCTCTCGCGTCCGGCTCCCGCCGACACCGCCCGCGGTCCGCTCGGCGTCCGCGCCGTCAAGCAGGGTCGTGCAGTCGAGCAGGGCCGCGCCGTCGTGCCGGTCGAGCGTGCACCGCGCACCGTCAACTCGGTCATCCGCGGCCGGGGCACCATCCCCGTGCTGTCCTTCGTGGCCGTCTTCGGGTTCGTGGGCGGATCGCTCTTCAACCCGATGCAGCCCGACGTCGCGCAGGCGGCGGTCACCGCTCCGGTGCTGGTCAAGGCGCCGGTCGAGCCGCAGCAGTACACCGCGCACGGCACGTACGCCGCGTTCGACCTGACCCGCGACGGGTACGGCGTCACCGTCCCGAAGCCGAAGGTCACCGCACCGCCCGCGACCGACGACAGCGCGGACGCGACGGACACCGACGCGGCGAAGGACGGCACGGCGAAGACGGTCGAGCCCTCGAACACCCTCGCGGCAGCGGCGGCGACGCCCGACCCGGGCAGCGCGCAGGCGATCGCCCAGCAGATGGTGGCCGACCGCGGGTGGGGTTCCGACCAGTTCAACTGCCTCGTCTCGCTGTGGAACAAGGAGTCGGGCTGGCGGGTCAACGCCTACAACCCGAGTGGTGCGTACGGCATCCCGCAGTCGCTCCCGGGCAGCAAGATGGCGTCCGCCGGTGCCGACTGGCAGACCAACCCGGCCACGCAGATCACCTGGGGCCTCAACTACATCTCCGGCGTCTACGGCACCCCGTGCGGGGCCTGGGCGCACAGCGTCGCCAACAACTGGTACTGATCGGCGCCCGGGGGTGCCGCGCAGCAACCGACCGCGGCGGCCCCGCGGCGTCGGGCCGGAGTCGGTCGACGAGGAGACCGGGCTCGACCGGCTGATGAGCTCCTGGCGGCGGACAGAGTTCCGTCGTGGGCGCGAGTACACGGTGCAGCCGATCTCGTCGGCGTCCGCGCAGAAGGAGTACGTCTGCCCGGGCTGCGGCGGCACGGTGCTCCCGGGGACCGCGCACGTCGTCGTCTGGCGTGCGGACGGGGTCCTGGGCGACGAGGCCGACCTGGCATCGCGGCGTCACTGGCACAACCACTGCTGGAGCATCGCGTGAGCACCGAAGAGACGCGCACGGAGATCCGGTCCGGCACCGAGCTCCCGGCACGGCGCACGGACGTCGAGCTGGTCACGGACGACCACCTGACGCTCGTGGGGGAGCTGGCCGAGCCGCTCGGACGCCCGGCCCGGGGCACCCTCGTCACCCTGCACCCGCTGCCCACCGCGCAGGGCTTCATGGACTCGCACGTGCTCAAGAAGGCCGCGGCCCGGCTGCCCGCCCTCGCGGACATCGCGGTGCTGCGGTTCAACTTCCGGTCGGTGACCTCGCCCCGCGGGACGTCGGAGGGTGTCTTCGGGGACGGCGTGTCCGAGGGCTTCGACCTCCGCGCCGCAGTGCACGAGACCGTGGCGCGCGGCCTCCCCACGCCGTGGCTGCTCGGCTGGTCGTTCGGGACCGAGGTGGTCCTCAAGCACGCGCTCGAGCACGTCGCGTCCGGCGACGTCGCCGGCGTCGTCCTGCTGTCCCCGCCCCTGCACCGCACGTCGGAGGCGGAACTGGCACGGTGGGCGGACGTCGAGGTCCCCGTCGTCGCCCTCGTGCCGGAGCACGACGACTTCCTGCGGCCGGACGAGGCCGTCGAGCGGTTCGCCGTCGCTCCGAACGTCCGGGTCGTGCCGGTCGCGGGGGCGAAGCACCTGTGGGTGGGGGAGCGGTACGTCCGCATCGTGCTCGACGCGGTCGCGGACCTCGTGGTGCCGGGCAGCGCGCCGCTCCCGACGCACGTCGACGGCTGATCCCGCTTCCGGCCTTCTGATCGGCCCCTCGACGACGCGAGCCGGACGGGAGGCGCTGGTCGCGCCTCCCGTCCGGCTCGCGTCGTGCGGTGGCCCGGTCTCAGCGCCGCGCGCCGTCCTCAGCGCCGGTCGTATGGTCGGGGCCGGTCGCGTCGGCCGGGTCGGCCACTGCCGGACCGTCGAACAGGCCGGTCGCGTGCGTGAGGACGCCGCGCAGGTTCTCGAGGTACCCGGCGACGGCGTCGCGCTCGGTGCGGATCGCCGCGAGACGGTCCTCGGCCTCGGCGACGACGGCTGCGCTGCGCTGCTCGGCCTCGGCGATCATCCGGTGCACCCGCTCCTGCGTCTCGGCGACCAGGGTGCGGGCACGCTCCTGCGCCTGCGCGGTGCTCGATCGCTCGAGGTCGTCGGCCTCCTGCTGGAGCCGCTCGGCGCGCTCCCGGGCCTCGGTGGCGCGGCGGGTCGCCTCGGCGAGCTGCAGGTTCGCCTCGTCGAGGTACTTCTGCGTCTCGGCCACCGTCTCGTGGTGCTTCTGCAGGTACTCCTGCTCGGCGTCGTCGCGTCGGGCGGCGAGTTCCGACTCGAGCGCAGCGGCGGCCTGGTCGCGCTCCCGGGCGATCTCGGCGCGCACCGCGTCGCGGTCCCGCTCGAGGTCGGCGCGCATCGTGTCGATCTCCTGACGGAGGGCGGTGCGCTCGGCCTCGAGGCCGGCGAGCTCGGCGACGCGGCGGTCGGCGATCTCGGTGTCGACCTCCGCGTGCTCGCGCTCACGACGCGCGGCCAGCTCGTCGGCGTGCTCCCGCGCGGCGCGTTCGGCGGCGTCGGCGGCCTCGGCCCGCTCGCGCGCGATGCGGCTGCGGTGCTCCTCGAGCTCGGCCGCGATGCGCTCGGCGGTCTCCTGCACGAGCCGCTCGTTCTCGATCCGGGTCTGCTCCTCGTCGACCCGCAGCTGGGCACGGGCGGCCTGTAGCTCCTGGTCGAGTGCCGTGCGGGCCTCGGCGACCTCGCGCTCCCACCCGGCGCGAGCGGCGGCGAGCTCCTCGTCGAGGGCACGGCGGCGGTCCCCGACCTCGGCGTCGAGCTCGCTGCGGCGGCGTGCTGCCTCGGCGTCGAGCTCGGCGCGCTCGGTCTCGAGCGTGAGGGCGTGTGCGCGCTGCTGCTCGTCGCGTTCGCGCTGCCACGCCGCCCGACCCTCGGCGACCTCGCGCTCGAGCGCGGCCCGGCGGGTCTCCTCCTCTCGGGCGAGGTCCTCCGTGCGTCGCGTGTGGTCGGCCTCGAACACGCTGCGCCGGTGCTCGGTCTCGCGGTCGAGCTCGGCCGCGGCGGTCCGTGCAGCCTCGGCGGCCTGCTGCGCGTCCTCGCGGAGCTCGGCGGTCTCGCGTGCGACGCGGGCACGGAGGGCGTCGGTCTCGCGGATCGCGACGGAACGGACCTCCGCGGCCTCGGTGACGGCTGCGCCACGGACGGCGGCGGCCTCGTTGCGGGCGTCCTGCGTCAGCAGCCCCGCCTCGGACCGGGCCCGCTCGATGGTGTCCGCCGACTCCGCGCGGGCACGGGTGAGTTCGTCGGTCGCGCGGGAACGGGCGTCCTCGAGGGTCTCGGAGGCCTCCTGCCGGGCCTCGCGCAGCAGCCGCTCGGCCTCGTTGCGGCTGGAGGCGCGGAGTCGCTGGGCGTCGATGTCGGCCTGGCTGATCAGGCGGGTGGACTGTTCCTCAGCGACCCGGAGCGTGGACTCCAGGCGCGTCCCGAGTCCGCTGTACGTGGGCGTGCCGGCCTCGTCGAGCTCGCTCTGCAGGTCGGCGACGCGGGCCTGCAGGAGACGGATCTCCTTGGCGGCCTCGGCGCGGTCGGTGTTCGACTTGATGAGCTCGCGACGGAGTTCGTTCAGGGAGCGATCGACGTCGTCGCGGCGGTACCCGCGCAGCTCGGTCCCGAACTCGGCCTCGTCGTTCGCCACGTGTTGCTCCTCGGGGTCGGCGGAGGGCCAGCACCTGGCCCGGGCACGATCCTAGCGGCGGCCCTCCGACCGGGACTGAGACCGCGGCCAGCGGTGGGGGATGCGACGTCCAGGGTCGCTCGCTATCCTGGAGCGCTGATTCGCGCGCCGATCCCCCCACCCCGGCGCGGTAGGGAGAAGATCCGTGCGATTCGTCCTGGCGATCGTCAGTTTCGTCATCGGTCTGCTGCTCGTCGCGCTCGCGGTCGGGCAACGCACCGTGTTCGCCCCGCCGTCGTCCCTGGTGGCGCAGTCGTCGAGCTCGGCGTCCGCGCCGGTCACCGTCATCCCCGGGTCGACGCTCACCGCGAACCCGGGCTACCAGCGCATCAACGTCTCCGGCTCCGGCAAGGTCTTCGCCGCCTACGGGCGCACGAGCGACGTGCAGGCCTGGGTCGGCGACGCGAAGCACACCACGCTGCGCTTCGACGCCGAGCAGGACCGCCTGGTCGGCAGGACGACCGGGAGCGGCGACTCGGTGCCCGACCCCTCCGGCAGCGACCTCTGGTACCAGGAGTGGGACGGGGCGGGTCAGTTCACCGTGCGCCTGCCCGCCGACGTGTCGATGGTCGTGCTGAGCGACGGCTCGGCGGCCGCCCCCACGGACGTCTCCGTGACCTGGCCGCGCGACACCGCGACGCCCTCGGTCGGACCGCTGCTCGTGGCGGGCGGGCTCTTCCTGGCCGGCGGCATCGCGCTGCTCGTCTGGGCGTTCCTCCACCAGCGCCGCGGCCGGGGTCCCCGTCGCCGCAGCGGTGGCTCACGTCCGCCGCGCGTGCGGGCATCGCGTCGTGCCGCAGCGGCCGGCGCCCAGGTGCCGGCCCGTGCACGTCGGGGACGCCGACCGTTCGTCGTCGTGCCGATCCTGGTCGTCGGCGCGCTCGGCCTCGCCGGATGCTCGTCCGACTACTGGCCGCAGGGCGGCGGTGCGGCCGCGACGCCGACCCCGACCGCCTCGGCCACCGGCGCCGCCGAGGACACGACCCCGACGGCGGCCACCTCGCAGCAGATCCGCCGGATCGTGCAGCGAGTCGCCGAGGTCGCGTCGAAGGCCGACGGCGACCGTGACGCCTCGCTCCTCGAGTCGCGCTTCACCGGCGCCGCGCTCGAGCTCCGGAAGGCGAACTACGCCATCCGCGCGAAGGACGCCGACGTGGACGCCCCGCCGGCGATCTCCGCCGAGCAGGTCTGCGTCGCGCTCCCGCAGCAGACCGACAGCTGGCCGCGCACGGTGTTCACGGTCGTGGCCGAGGACTGCGGTGCGAAGACCGCTCCGCAGGCCCTGACGCTCGTGCAGGAGAGCGCGCGGGACGACTACAAGGTCGCCTACGACGTGTCGCTCGAGGCCGCGGCGGAGATCCCGAGCCTGGCACCGACGTCGCTCGGCGCCGCGCAGCTCGCCGGGGACACGAAGCTCCTGCGCATCGCGCCCGACGACATCGCGGCAGCGTACGGCGACGTCCTGTCGAAGGACGCCGACAGCGAGTCCGCCTCGCTCTTCGCGTCCGACGGCGACGGCCTCCGGTCGACCATCGGCAAGGCGTACAAGGACAAGAAGGCCGACTCGTTGCCGGACACCGCGAAGATCGAGTACTCGTCGGAGGTCCCCGACGACAGCGCGATCGCCATCGCGACCGACGGGGCCGGCGCGCTCGTGTCCGCCGACCTCGACGAGATCGAGAAGGTCACCCCGACGGCGAAGGGCGCCGAGGTCAACACCGAGGGTGCCGTGAAGGCGCTCTCCGGCGTCGACTCCAGCACGAAGGGGGTCAGCGCCACGTACAGCGTGCAGCTGCTCTTCTCCGTGCCGCCGGTGGGCAGTGATGAGAAGGTGGTCCTGCTCGGGTTCACGCAGGGCCTGACCGCAGCGAGTGAGGTGCAATGACCAACGTCCCCCCGACCCCGTCCGGTCTCCGCGGAGCCGTCGACCTGTCATCCCTCGTCGACCGCGCACAGCGGCCGGCGCAGCCCGGACCGGCGTCGACGGCGGGCGGCCAGCCCGGGATCGCCCCGACCGGGGCAGCCCCGGCGGGTGCCCCCGCAGCCGGTGACCTGACCGTCCCGTCGCTCGTGCTCGACGTCACCGACCAGACCTTCCAGGACGTGCTCCAGCTGTCCTCGGTCGTGCCGGTGATCGTCGACATCTGGGCCGAGTGGTGCGGCCCCTGCAAGCAGCTGTCGCCGATCCTCGAGCGGCTCACCGCCGAGTACGACGGCCGCGTGGTGCTCGCCAAGGTCGACGCCGACACGAACCCGCAGCTGGTGCAGGCCTTCCAGGCACAGTCGATCCCGACCGTCGCCGCGGTCATCGGCGGCCGGCCGCTCGGCCTGTTCGTGGGCGCACTGCCCGAGGCCGAGGTGCGCGACGTGTTCGAGCAGGTCGTCGCCGCCGCCGAGCAGAACGGCGTCACGGGCCGCGTGACGGTCGACGGCGCGTCCGCCGCCGAGCCCGCGGGTGAGCCCGAGCCCGAGCCGCTGCCGCCGCACCACCAGGCCGCGTACGACGCGATCGAACGGGGCGACTACGCCGCCGCGGTCCAGGAGTACCGGACCGCGATCGCGCAGGACCCGAACGACCAGATGGCCGTCGCGGGGCTCGCGCAGGTGTCGCTGCTCGCCCGGCTCGACGGCCGGACCGCCGACGAGCTCCGGAGCGCGGCCGCGTCGGCGCCCCAGGACGTCGAGGCCCAGATGGCCGTCGCCGACCTCGACGTCAGCGGCGGGCACGTCGAGGACGCCTTCGGGCGGCTGCTCGACCTCGTGCCGACGGTGTTCGGTGCGGAGCGCGAGGCACTGCGCGTGCGGCTCGTCGAGTACTTCGAGCTGATCGGTGTCGACGACCCCCGGGTCGCCGTCGCGCGGCGACGGTTGGCGAGCGCGCTGTACTGACGCGAGCGGCCGTCGCGCGACGCGACCATGTGACGGACGGGAGGCCCGGTTCCAGCTGGCACCGGGCCTCCCGTCCGTCGTGTGGTGGGTCGGTCCTGTGGGGCGTCAGTCCGTGAGCCGCAGCCAGACCGCGCCGAGCGGCGGCACGACGAGGTGCGCCGAGGCCGGTCGGCCGGCCCACGGCGTCTCCTCGGCGGTGACGGAACCGAGGTTGCCGACACCGGAGCCGCCGTACTCGGTGGCGTCGGTGTTGAGCACCTCGACCCACTCGCCGGCGGTCGGCAGACCGAAGCGCCGCTCGACCGGTACGCCGGAGAAGTTGACGAACACCGCGAGCCGCTCGTCACCGGCCTTCCGCAGGAACCCGATCGTCGAGTGCGGCGCGTCCCCGCCCTCGATCCACTCGAAGCCGTCGGCGGTGGCGTCGTGCGTCCACAGCGCCGGCGTCTCCCGGTAGACCCGGTTGAGCTCGGCGACCAGCCGCTGGACGCCGTTGTGTCCCGGGTCGTCCGCCTGCCACCAGTCCAGCCCGCGCTCCTCGGACCACTCGGCGACCTGCGCGAACTCCTGGCCCATGAAGAGGAGCTGCTTGCCGGGGTGC
The DNA here is from genome assembly GCF_030362955.1 of Curtobacterium citri. Lineage (NCBI taxonomy): Bacteria > Bacillati > Actinomycetota > Actinomycetes > Micrococcales > Microbacteriaceae > Curtobacterium > Curtobacterium citri. The sequence continues at coordinate 305,927 of NZ_JAUCML010000005.1, read as the reverse complement.
GCCCACATGAAGGACAGGTACGCGCGGACGTTCGCGAGCTTCTGCCACTCGTCGCCCGGCATCTTGCCGTAGAGGGAGCCCTTGCCGTGTACGACCTCGTCGTGGCTGATCGGCAGGGTGAACTGCTCGCTGAACGCGTAGACGAACGAGAAGGTCAGTTCGTCGTGGTGGTACGCGCGGTACGCCGGGTCGCGCTGCACGTACTCGAGCGAGTCGTGCATCCAGCCCATGTTCCACTTCTGCCCGAAGCCTAGGCCGCCGGCACTCGTCGGCTGGGTGACGCCCGGCCACGACGTGCTCTCCTCGGCGATCATGACGATGCCGGGGTAGCGCTTGTACGCGGTGGCGTTCGTCTCCTGCAGGAAGGAGATCGCCTCGAGGTTCTCGCGACCGCCGTGGATGTTCGGCAGCCACTCGGTGCGCGAGTAGTCGAGGTAGAGGATCGAGGCGACGGCGTCGACACGGAGCCCGTCGATGTGGAACTCCTCCATCCAGTACAGCGCGTTCGCGACGAGGAAGTTCCGCACCTGCGGCTGCCCGAAGTCGAACACGTAGGTGCCCCAGTCGAGCTGCTCGCCGCGTCGGGGGTCCGGGTGCTCGAACAGGGCGTGGCCGTCGAACTTCGCCAGCGCCCACTCGTCCTTGGGGAAGTGCCCGGGGACCCAGTCCATGATCACGCCGATGCCGGCGGAGTGCAGCCGGTCGATCAGGTACCGGAGGTCGTCGGGCGAGCCGAACCGGGCCGTCGGCGCGTAGTAGCCCGTGACCTGGTAGCCCCAGGACCCGCCGAAGGGGTGCTCGGACAGCGGCAGGAACTCGACGTGCGTGAAGCCGAGGTACTGCACGTGCCCGATCAGCTGGTCGGCGACCTCGCGGTACGAGAGCCCCGGGCGCCACGAACCGAGGTGCACCTCGTAGACGCTCATCGGCTTGTCGTGCGTGGTCGTCGCCGCGCGCTGTTCCATCCAGGCGCGGTCGCCCTCGGACCACTCGTACCGGGAGTCGGTGATCACCGAGGCGGTGAGCGGCGGGACCTCGGTGCGGCGCGCGAACGGGTCCGCGCGCTCGACCCAGCCGCCGTCGGTGAGGATCTGGAACTTGTACCGTTGCCCCTCGAGGGCACCGGGCCAGAACAGCTCCCAGACGCCGAGGTCGTTCAGGTGTCGCATCGCGGTGGTGCGGCCCTCCCAACCCTCGAAGTCGCCGATGACGCGGACGGCCGTGGCGCGCGGCGCCCAGACCGTGAACGCGACGCCGTCGACGCCGTCGACCGTGCGCACGTGGGCGCCGAGGTGCTGCCAGAGCTGCTCGTCACGGCCCTCGCCGAAGAGGTGCAGGTCGAGCTCGCCGATCGTGGGCGGGAAGCGGTAGGCGTCGTCCGTGGTCCAGGTCGCGTCGTCCGCGTCCGACGCGTCGTCGAGGTCGTAGTCCGCCTCGACGCGGTAGCGCCCGAGCGTGTCGGCCGTGGCACCGGCCCAGAGGCCGTCGCCCTCGGACTCGAGCTCGATGTCGTCGCCGTCCAGGCGGACCAGGCGCACCGCGGTGGCGAGGTGTCGGACCACGCGCACGCTGGTGCCGCCGTCGACGGGGTGCGGGCCGAGGACGTCGTGCGGCTGGGACCAGCGGCCCTCGGCGACCTGTCGGCGGAGCCACTCCTCGACCGGGGCCGGACGGGGCGCGCCGGCCGGGACCGGTGCGGCGCCGGCAGCGGGGGCCGAATCCGCGGGAGCCGCGGCCGGCGCGTCGGGCGCGCCCTCGACCAGTTCGGCAGCCGTCGGGACGACGTGGCGGCCGCCCTCGGACAGCGGCGCGTCGGCACCGTCGTCGGCGGACGTCTGTGCACTGGGGGACGGGGTCGGGGTGGCGTCGGGGGTCGTCGCCACGTGGGCACCGGTGCCGGTCCCGCTCGTCGGAGCCCCGCCCGACTCCGGGCGCTCCCCACCGGCGAGGGTGGCCGACTCCTCGACCCCGCGGTCCGGGGTCTCCGGAGCGGCCGGAGCGGCGCCGGGCAGGTCCTCGCCCGGCGCGGAGGCCCGCGGTTCGTACCGCGGACCCGTCTCGTCGTTCGCGGGCACCGCACCGGGCGCCCGCACCCGGGTGACGGGCGGCGGGGGCGGCGGCACCGGCGGGACGCTCGGTCCCTGTCCGCGGGCGGGGGTGGCGGGGTTCGGTCGGTCGGAGCCCATCGGCGGGTTCCCCTTCGGGTCGCGGTCGGTCATCGGTGGGGTCCCTCCACGACGAGCAGGTGCACGGGTTCCTGGAACGCGTCGAGCCGGACGTAGTTCGACGAACCCCAGACCCAGCGCTCGCCGGTCACGACGTCGCGGACGTCGAAGGCCTGCTCCGTCGGCAGCCCGAGGGCGGCGAGGTCGAGGTGGACCGTGGTCTCGCGTGCCGAGTGCGGGTCGACGTTCGCCACGACGATGACGGTGTCGTCACGGCCGGAGCGGGTGAAGGCGCCCGGCAGGTGCTTCGAGTAGACGACGATCGCCGGGTCCTCGGCGTGGTGGACGTGGAGGTTCCGCAGCTGGCGGAGCGCGGGGTGCGCCTGCCGGAAGCGGTTGAGCATCGTGACGTAGGGCGCGAGGCTCGCGCCCTCGGCCTCGGCCAGCGCGAAGTCGCGGGGCTTGTACTCGTACTTCTCGTTGTCGATGTTCTCCTCGGAGCCCGGTCGGGCGACGTCCTCGAAGAGCTCGTAGCCGGCGTACATGCCCCACGTCGGGGCGCCGGTCGCGGCGAGCGCGGCGCGCACCTTGTAGCCGGCGCGGCCGCCGAACTGCAGGTACTCGGTGAGGATGTCCGGGGTGTTCACGAACAGGTTCGGGCGGAGGTAGGCGCTCGTCTCGTGGCTGAGCTCGGAGAAGTACTCCTCGATCTCCTCCTTCGTGTTCCGCCACGTGAAGTACGTGTAGGACTGCTGGAACCCGGCCTCGGCGAGCGCCCGCATCATCGCCGGACGGGTGAACGCCTCGGCCAGGAACACCGTGTCCGGGTGCTCGTCGCGGACCTCGCGGATGACCCGCTCCCAGAACCAGAGCGGCTTCGTGTGCGGGTTGTCGACGCGGAAGATGCGGATCCCGAACGCGATCCAGTGGCGCAGGACCCGGTGGACCTCGGCGACGATGCCGTCGGGGTCGGAGTCGAACTGGATCGGGTAGATGTCCTGGTACCGCTTGGGCGGGTTCTCGGCGGTCGCGATCGACCCGTCGGCGCGCACCGTGAACCACTCCGGGTGCTGCTGCACCCACGGGTGGTCCGGGGAGCACTGGAGGGCGAAGTCGAGCGCGACCTCCATCCCGGTGTTCTTCGCCGTCTCGACGAACTCGCGGAAGTCCTCCTCGGTCCCGAGGTCCGGGTGGATGGCGTCGTGACCGCCCTCAGGTGCACCGATCGCCCAGGGGCTGCCGGGGTCGTCCGGTCCCGGGGTCAGGGTGTTGTTCGGCCCCTTGCGGGCCGTCGTGCCGATCGGGTGGATCGGCGGCAGGTAGACCACGTCGAAGCCCATGCGTGCCACGGCCGGCAGGCGACGGGCGGCGGTGCGGAAGTCCCCGCTCTTCCAGGTCCCGTCGGCGTTCTTCTTCGCGCCCTCGCTGCGGGGGAAGAACTCGTACCAGGCGCCGACGCCGGCGCGCTGGCGCTCGACGTCGAGCAGCTGCACGGGGGAGTGGGTGCGGAGGGAGGTGAGCGGGGAGTCCTCGACCTCACCGGTGATGCGCGGGTCGTCGACGGCAGCCAGACGGTCCGCGGGCTCGAGCGCGGTGTCCCGGAGCCGTTCGGCCGCCCGGACGGCGGCGGTGGAGTCGGTCTCCTCGGCGAGACGGTCGAGCAGGACGGCCCCGTCGAGGAGCGTCGCCTCGGTGTCGACGCCGGCAGCGATCTTGAGTCGCGCGGCGTGCAGCCAGGTCGCCCAGTCGTCGGAGAAGGACTCGACGTGCCAGGTCCAGACGCCGACGTGGTCGACCTGCACGGTCGCCTCGTACCGGTCGGTGCCGGGCGCGCCGAGGAGCATCGGCACCGTGCGGGTACCGCCGTCGGGGCGTTCGAGCACGAGGTCGGCGCCGATGATCCCGTGGCCCTCGCGGAAGACGGTCGCGCCGAACGTGATCACCTCGCCGTCGAACGCCTTGCCCGGGAACCCGTTCGGGGTCGTCGGAGCGAGCTGGGTGATCGGGATGCGTCCGATCTTCGGTCGGCGGGGTCGGTCTGCGGTGGCCACGGAGCCGACGCTACCCGGCTGGCGGGTCCACGTTCCCCGGATCGCGTCCGCGGTGCGCGGTCGGGCGCGCCGGGGAGCCCGTGCGGGGGAGACGAGCACGGCGTGAGACGTCTGCGCGGTGAGCGCCCTACGCGACCTCGAACAGGTGGATGCCCGGCCCGTACGCGGTGAAGACCTGTCCGCCCGGCCGGAGCCGCTCGTGGTCGCGGTGCTTCTCGCTCGACCACGCCAGCCGGTACCCGCTCACGTCCTCACGCGCCGGCAGGGTGAGGTCGCGCGTCCGGCCGCTGCCGTGCACGACGACGAGCACCCGGTCGACGGGCCCGTGCGCCCCGTCCGGTGCCGGTGCCGGTGTGGACTCGGCGAAGTACTGGACGACGCGGTGGATCGGCTGGTCCCACCCGGCGGTCGTCATCGGCTGCCCGTCCGGCCCGTACCAGGACATCCGCGTCGCGCCGGGGGTCTCCTGCCCCTCGACGCCGAAGCGCGTGGGCCGGAGTGCGGGGTGCGCGGCGCGGAGCCCGGTGAGTGCGGCGACCGCCTCGGTCATCGCCTCCGCGTCCTCGTCGTCCGTCCAGTCGACGGGCGTCAGGTCCTCGGAGACGACGTAGGCGTTGTTGTTGCCGTGCTGCGTGCGACTCCGCTCGTCGCCGGCGGTGAGCATCGGCACGCCCGCCGAGAGCAGGAGCGTCCCGACCAGGTTCCGCATCGACCGTCCCCGGGCCGCGCGGACCCCGCGGTCGGCGGTGTCCCCCTCGATCCCGTGGTTGAACGACCGGTTGTCGTCGGACCCGTCCCGGCCGTCCTCGCCGTTCGCGGCGTTGTGCTTGCGGTCGTGCGAGACGAGGTCGAGCAGGGTGAAGCCGTCGTGGGCGGTGACGAAGTTGATGCTCGCGAGCGGGCCGCGCTCCTGCCCGAACGTGCTGCGCGAACCGGTCATCGCGTCGGCGAGCCGACCGATGCCCGCGTGGGGCGTGCCGTTCCGGCGCTCCTCGGCGATGTCGGTCAGCCAGAACTGCCGCACGGTGTCCCGGAAGCCGTCGTTCCACTCGCTCGTGCCGACGCCGAAGGCGCCCGTCCGCCACCCGTCCGGTCCGACGTCCCACGGCTCGGCGACGACGAGCACGTCCTGCAGGTCCGGGTGCTGCCGGATCCGCTCGAGCAGCGGGTGCGCGGGGTCGAAGACGTGCCGGCCGTCGCGGGCGAGCGAGGCCATGAGGTCGAAGCGGAAGCCGTCGACCTGCACCTCGCGCGCCCAGTAGCGCAGGCTCTCGACGACGAGGTCCGCGGTCGCCTTCACCGAGGTGTCGAGGGTGTTCCCGCAGCCGGTCGTGTCGTAGTAGGCGGCGTCGTCCTCGGTCCAGCGGTACCGGTTCGCGCCGTCGATGCCGCGCAGCGAGGTCGTCGGACCGCCGGGGCCCTCCTCCGCGGTGTGGTTGTAGACGACGTCGAGCAGCACCTGGATGCCCGCCTCGTGCAGGAGCCGCACCATCCCCTTGAACTCGCGGAGGACCGCCGTCGCGCCGGCGGCACGGGCATCGGCGGAGGCGTACGCCGCGTGCGGTGCGAAGAAGCCGAGCGTGTTGTAGCCCCACGCGTTCTCGCGCCCGGCCGCCCGGAGCCACGCCTCGGTGTCGAACGCCTGCACCGGCAGGAGCTCGAGCGTCGTCACGCCGGTGCGCCGCAGGTGGGCGATCGTGCTCGGGTGCGCGACCCCCGCGTACGTACCGCGGAGGTGCTCGGGGACGTCGGGGTTCGCCGCCGTGAGGGTCCGGACGTTCGCCTCGTACACGACGGCGCGGTCGCGCGGCACGTCGGGCTTGCCGACGTCGCCCCAGTCGAACGACTCGTCGACCACGACGCCCGTCCAGCGCCCGTGGGCATCACCGGGGTCCGCGGGCTCGATCCCGCGTGCTGCCGGGTCGAGCAGCGGACGGGTCGGGTCGAAGTCGTGGCGGGGACCCTCCGGACCGTCGACGAGCAGGTGGTACCGGTCCCCGGGGCGGACGTCCGGGGTGCGGGTCGTCCAGCGGTCGGTGTCCGCCTCGCGCTCGAGGCGGTGCTCGGTCGTCCGGCCGTCGTCGGCGGAACGGACCACGAGGGCCACCGCGGTCGCGGTCGCCGAGCGCACCGTGAACCGGGGGTCGCCGTCGCCGAGGCGGAAGCCGGGGGTCTCGTCGGTCGCGGTGCTGGGCATGACGACCAGGGTACGAGGAGCCGCGGCTATCCTGGGAACGCACGACCACGGAGGTGCAGTCATGTCGGTCTACCTCGACCACGCCGCGACGACGCCGATCCGACCCGAGGCGCTCGCCGCCTTCACGGAGGCGCTGGCAACCGTGGGCAACCCGTCGTCGATCCACAGCGCCGGTCAGCGCGCGAAGATGCTCCTCGAGGACGGTCGCGCCGCGGTCGCACGCTCGCTCGACGCCGAACCGGTGGAGGTCGTGTTCACCTCGGGCGGCACCGAGAGCATCAACCTCGCCGTCAAGGGCCTGTTCTGGGCGCGACAGCAGGACCGGCCCCGCCCGCGCATCGTCGTCCCCGCGGGGGAGCACCACGCGACGGTCGACACGGTGGAGTGGCTCGCGCGCCACGAGGGCGCGGTCGTCGACGTGGTCCCGCTGGACGCGCAGGGTCGCGTGGACCTCGCCGGTCTGGAGGCACGGCTCGCCGACGCCTCGGACGTCGCCCTGGTCACGTTCCTCTGGGCCAACAACGAGGTCGGCACCCTCCAGCCGGTCACCCGGATCGTCGAGCTCGCGCACGCCGCCGGCGTGCCCGTGCACAGCGATGCCGTCGCCGCCTACGGGCAGGTCCCGGTGTCCTTCGCCGGGTCCGGTCTCGACGCCCTGAGCGTGTCCGCGCACAAGATCGGCGGGCCGGTCGGCATCGGCGCGCTCGTGCTCGGTCGACGGGCGACGGTGGAACCGCTCATCCACGGCGGCGGACAGCAGCGCCAGGTCCGCAGCGGCACGCAGGACGCGCCGGCCGCGGCGGCCTTCGGGGTCGCGGCGGGCGCGGGGCTCCACGACGGCTCGGCGCTGCGCGACCGCCTGGTCGCGGGCGTGGCCCGGGCCGTGCCGTCCGCGGTGCTCATGGGAGACCCGGTCGACCGGCTGCCCGGCAACGCGCACTTCACCTTCCCCGGGTGCGAGGGCGACTCGCTGCTCTTCCTGCTCGACGCGGCGGGGGTCGCCGTGTCGACGGGGTCGGCGTGCCAGGCCGGCGTCCCCGAGGCGTCCCACGTCCTCCTCGCGATGGGGCTGTCCGAGGAGGATGCCCGCGGGGCGCTCCGGATCACGCTCGGCCACACGACGACCGAGGGCGACGTCGACGCGTTCCTCGCGGCGCTGCCGGACGCGGTCGCCCGCGCGGGCCGCGCCGGGATGGCGTCCAGGGCCCCGCTGCTCGGACGGTGACCGACGGGGCGGGCGCGCACCGTGCCTCCCGTCCGTCGAGCCGCCCGTCGAGCCACGGTCGGCCGCCGCACGGCCACGCCGGTAGGATCGGGGACCATGGTCGAACTTGACTTCACCGAGCAGCTGTCCGCCCTCCGCGAGACCTTCGGCAACATCCGCTCGGTCGTCGACGTCGACCGGCTGCAGCGCGAGATCGCCGAACTCAGCGAGCAGGCGGGCGCCCAGGACCTCTGGGACGACGTCGAGCACGCGCAGGAGGTCACGAGCGCGCTCTCCCACAAGCAGGCCGAGCTCCGCCGCATCACGGACACCGAGCAGCGCATCGACGACCTCGAGGTCCTCGTCGAGATGGCCAACGAGGGCGACGACCAGGAGTCGGCAGACGAGGCCGCGGTCGAGCTCAAGGCCATCCAGAAGACGATGGGCGACCTCGAGGTGCAGACGCTCCTCGACGGCGAGTACGACGACCGTCCGGCGGTCATCACCATCCGCGCGGGCGCCGGTGGCGTCGACGCGGCCGACTTCGCCGAGATGCTGCTGCGCATGTACCTCCGGTACGCCGAGCAGCACGGCTACAAGACGACCGTCATGGACACCTCCTACGCGGAGGAGGCCGGCATCAAGTCGGCGACCTTCGAGGTGGACGCGCCGCACGCCTTCGGCACGCTCTCGGTCGAGGCCGGCACGCACCGCCTCGTCCGCATGTCGCCGTTCGGCGCGGCCGGCAAGCGCCAGACGTCCTTCGCCGCGGTCGAGGTGATCCCGCTCATGCCGGAGACCGCCGTGATCGACATCCCCGAGAACGACATCCGCGTCGACGTCTTCCGGTCGTCCGGCCCCGGCGGCCAGTCGGTCAACACGACCGACTCCGCCGTCCGCCTGACGCACATCCCGACCGGCACCGTCGTCTCGATGCAGAACGAGAAGTCGCAGATCCAGAACCGCGCCGCGGCCATGCGCGTCCTGCAGTCCCGCCTGCTGCTCCTGAAGAAGGAGGAGGAGAACGCGAAGAAGAAGGAGCTCGCCGGCAACATCACGGCGAGCTGGGGCGACCAGATCCGCTCCTACGTCCTCGCGCCGTACCAGATGGTCAAGGACCTGCGCAGCGAGCACGAGGTCAACAACCCGTCGGCCGTGTTCGACGGCGACCTCGACGGCTTCATCAACGCCGGCATCCGCTGGCGCAAGCAGGGCGACGATTCCTGAGCACCCTCGCGGGGCAGGTGAGCCGCGCGCCTCGGTTGACTTCCGACCGACCCGACCTACCCTGATCCGGTCATGATCAAATTCGACCAGGTCACCAAGGTCTACTCGGGCAACCCGAGTCCTGCGCTCGACGACCTCTCCCTCGAGATCCTCAAGGGTGAGTTCGTCTTCCTCGTCGGCGCATCCGGCTCCGGGAAGTCGAGCTTCCTGCGCCTCGTGCTCAAGGAGGAGAAGCCCTCCCGCGGCCAGATCCACGTGCTCGGGCAGCGCCTGGGCGCGCTGTCGTCGCGCAAGGTCCCGTACTTCCGCCGCAACCTCGGCGTGGTCTTCCAGGACTTCCGTCTCCTGCCGAACAAGAACGTCTTCGACAACGTGGCGTTCTCGCTCCAGGTGATCGGCAAGAGCAAGGGCTTCATCAGCGAGGCCGTGACGGACGTGCTCAAGCTCGTCGGTCTGGCCGGCAAGGCCACCCGCATGCCGCACGAGCTGTCCGGCGGCGAGCAGCAGCGCGTCGCGATCGCCCGCGCCGTCGTCAACAAGCCGGCGATCCTGCTGGCCGACGAGCCCACCGGCAACCTCGACCCGACGACCTCGGCGGGCATCATGGCGCTCCTCGAACGCATCAACCAGGGAGGCACCACCGTGCTCATGGCGACGCACGACGCCAGCATCGTCAACCAGATGCAGCGTCGGGTCATCGAGCTCTCGAACGGCACCGTCCTGCGCGACGAGCAGTCCGGCGGGTACCAGACGCAGGCCCTCCCCATCCAGCGCGGCTCCGGCGTCTCGAACACCACGGGCATCCAGACCATCCCGGGGCTCATCCGATGAGGCTCGGACTCGTCATGGCCGAGGTCGGCTCGGGCCTGCGGCGCAACGCGTCGATGGTCGTGTCGGTCGTCCTCGTCACCTTCATCTCGCTGACCTTCGTCGGCACGGCGATCCTGCTGCAGATGCAGATCAACCAGATGAAGGGCTACTGGTACGACCGGGCGCAGGTCGCCGTGTACCTGTGCACCGACACGGACACCACGGGCAACTGCACCGGCGCGAAGGCCACCGAGGACCAGCGCGACCAGGTCCAGGCACAGCTCGCGTCCTCGACCCTCAAGCCGTACATCGAGAAGACGTACTACGAGGACCAGGACCAGGCGTACGACCGGTTCAAGCAGCAGTTCAAGGACTCTCCGGCGACCGAGTTCGTCAAGCCCGAGTACCTCAACGAGACCTTCTGGGTGAACCTGAAGGACCCGTCGCAGGCCGACGTCCTCGTGGAGAGCCTGTCGAAGGTCGCCGGCGTGCAGAGCGTGGTCGACCAGCGCGGGTACCTGCAGCCGATCTTCAACCTGCTCAACGCGTCGTCGTACACGGCGATCGGCATCGCCTCGCTCATGCTCGTCGCCGCGGTCCTGCTCATCGCCACGACCATCCGCTTGTCGGCGTTCAGCCGACGGCGGGAGCTCGGCATCATGCGCCTGGTCGGCGCGTCGAACCGGTTCATCCAGACACCGTTCGTCCTCGAGGGCGTCATCGCCGCGGCGATCGGTGCCGTCCTGGCCGGCGGGGCGATCGTCGCCGTGGTGTGGTTCTTCGTCCGGAACTACCTGGCACAGCGCTTCTCCGGCACGGCGTTCATCGGCATGGGGGACGCGGCCGTCGTCGTGCCCGCGGTGATCGTCATCGGCGTGCTCCTGGCCGGAGTGTCGGCCTTCATCGCCATCCGCCGGTACCTGCGCGTCTGACCGGACACCTCGACCGCGGCGCGCCGGGAAGGTGCGCCGCGGTCGTCGTGTTCACTAGGCTGTAGGGCTGCGCACAGCAGCACCGGGGTCGGCCCCGGACACCGAAGGGAGCCATCATGGCGAAGGAACGCGGCGAGAAGATCGTGGCGACCAACCGTCGAGCGCGCCACGACTACCTCATCGAGGACACGTACGAGGCGGGCATGGTGCTCTCCGGCACCGAGGTGAAGTCCCTGCGCGAGGGGCGGGCGTCGCTGGTCGACGGCTACGCGTTCATCGACGCCGGCGAGGCCTGGCTCGATTCCGTGCACATCCCCGAGTACACCGAGGGGACGTGGAACAACCACGCTCCGCGACGGAAGCGCAAGCTGCTCCTGCACAAGCAGCAGATCGTCAAGATCTCGCACAAGACGGCGCAGGGCGGCTACACGCTCGTGCCGCTGCAGATCTACTTCCACGACGGGCGCGCCAAGGTCGAGATCGCGGTCGCGAAGGGCAAGCGCGAGTTCGACAAGCGGCAGGCGCTGCGCGAGAAGACCGACAAGCGCGAGGCCGAGCGCGCCATGCGGTCCCGGAACCGCCTCGGCGAGTGAGCGCGGCGGGGTGAGCCCTCGGCGAACACCGGTGGCATCGTCCAGCACACCCCGCTAGGCTGGGGTCCGCTCCTCACGGGGAGCGTTGGCAAATCAACAGCGTGACAGCGGTTCGCACGTCCGGCCCGTACGGGGATGATCGGTTTCGACATTGCCTGTGTGCCGACGGGAAGCGGGCCGAGGACCCACGGTCATCTCGTGAACGATCCGTGGAAAACAACAAGTGCCAATTCCAAGCGCACTGACTTCGCTCTCGCTGCGTAAGCAGCCCAGCACATGAAGTCCGTCGGCCAGGTGATCGTCTTCTAACCTGAGTTCCGGCGTCATCCAGAGGACTTGCTGCACGGTTGCGCCTCAGGGCCGTGCGGGACTTGCACTGGGACTGGGCCCGTCGTCCTAGAAGCCGGTAGCAAAGGACGGGGCCGAGCAGAACGCCTCATCCGGATACGCCCGTAGAAGACGTCGAACCGCAGCGATGGACGGGGGTTCGATTCCCCCCATCTCCACCATCGCCGGTCGTCGGACCGCTGTCACGCTGATCCTCGCGGGAGGTCCCCGCCTGAGCGCCCCGTCGCCGTCCCCTGGACGGCGACGGGGCGTTCGCTGTTCCTGCGGGTGTCGAGGACTACCGTTCGGTGCAGACGCGGGGCGAGCCCGCGTCGTTCCCGAACGAGAGGCCCACGCGTGGTGCAGGAGATCGCGATCCGAGTCCGTCTGCGAGAGCAGGACCGTCTGGGGCTGGCGGAGTACGAGCGGCTGGTCGGCTCCGTCGCGACCGTCGCCGCCGTGGTCGCGTGGCTGCCCACGCCCGACGAGCGGCTGGTGCTGCGTGGCCGGACCGCCGAGCCGGTGCGACTCGAGACGGTGTCGTACGGCGACGTCTTCGAGATGCTCGTCGTGCTCGACCAGGACTCCGCCGCGGTGGAGCGGGCGGCTGCGGCCGTCGCGGCACTCGTGGCCTCGGTGCGCGACGAGGCGGTCGCGGACGACGTCGCCGGCACCGCCGGGGAGCTCGACCGCCTCGACCGGTCCGCTCCGCGGGGGCGCTCCACGGTCGAGCGCTCGCTCCGCGCGTTCCTCGAGGGAGCGCGCGCGGACGTCCTGGCGCGCCGGACCACCACGAAGGTCCGCGCGGCGCAGGCGCTGCTGCGGCTCGCCGAGGACGGCGCCGAGCTGGTGGTCGAGCGGGTCGAGGACGCGCTGGCGCCCGTCGTCGAGGAGCAGCCCGTCGAGGTGCTCGCGGACTCCGGGAGCGCCGTGGTGGTCGAGCCCGTCGACGGTCTCGCACCCTCCGGTGTGCGTGCTCCCCGTGCGGAGGAGCAGCACGACGAGGCGCAGCCCGACGAGGAGAAGTCCGACAAGAAGAAGAAGGCCGACGCGAAGAAGAAGGACAAGAAGAAGGACAAGAAGAAGTCGGACAAGAAGAAGTCGGACAAGAAGAAGGACAAGAAGAAGTCCGACAAGAAGCAGTGAGCCCGAGCGCGGAGAAGCGGGTGCGGGTGCGGCTGCGGGTCAGAAGTCGAACAGGTTCGCCCGCAGGCCCCCGTCGCCGTACTCGCGGCGGAGGAGCCCGCGACGCCGGAGCGCCGGCACCAGGTCGCCCGTCATCCGGTACACCTGCGCCGGGTGCAGGTCACCGGACAGGATGAAGCCGTCGTTGTCGGCGTCCGCGCCGAGCTCCTCCGCGAAGTCCGCGAACTCCTCGGCCGTCCCGACGAAGCCCTCGTGCGCGCTGATCCGACCGAGCCGGGCCTTCCGCGTGAGGAGCTCGCGGAGCGGCGCGTCCGGGGTGTCCCCGACCAGCCCGCGGATCGTCCCGGCGGACACGTGGTCGCCGAAGGTACCGGCCGGGATCGGCGCGTCGAGGTCGAGGGCGAGCAGGTCGGTCTCCGAGTCGCTCGACCACGCGACGGCCGCGGCGCGCAGGTCGTCGTCGGACGGGTGTCGTGACGCCTCGACGATCCGGTCGGCCTCCTCGACGGAGGGCACCAGCACGGGCTTCAGCACGAACAGCACGCGGAGATCGCCGGCGCTCCGCCCAGCGTCCGCCGCGGCCGTCAGGACCTTCTCACGGTAGGAGCGGACCGCGGCGGCCGTCAGCGGTGCCAGCGCGAGCTGGACGTCCGAGTGCGTGCCGGCGAAGCCCAGGCCGCGGCCCGAGCCACCGGGGGAGACGACGACCGGGTCGGCGTCGAGCGGCAGCGCGTTGAGCGGGCCGTCCGCGGTGAAGTACGCGCCCTCGTGGTGGAACGCGTCGAGGGCGTCGCCGTCGGCGAAGTGCCAGTCGGCGGGGTCGCCGACGTACCCGTCGCCCCACGAGCGCCAGAGCCGACGGAGCAGGGTGATCCACTCCTCGGCGCGGTCGTACGCGGCGTCGTGGGGGAGCGGGGCCGCACCGACGTGCCGGGCGCTCCCCGTGTCCGTGACGACGTTGAGTCCGAACCGGTCCGAGGACAGGTGCGCGAGCGTCGCCGCCTGCCGGGCGGCGAGGTACGGGGGCGTGATGCCCGCGTTCACGGTCGGCGCGATGCCGATGTGCTGCGTCGCCGCGAAGAGGTACGGCGCGAGGAGCAGCGGGTCGTGCTTCGGGCCGCCGTACGCCTGCCGGATGCGCAGGTCGAGGGTCGCCGGGCTGCCGAGCGAGATCGCGTCCTCGGCGATGACGAGGTCCATGCCGGCGTCCTCGAGCGCACGCACGGACTGCTGGTACAGGGCCGGCTTCGTCCAGTCGTGGCCCCAGTCCCAGTCGGCCCGACCCCACGCCTGCGGGCCGAAGCCCCGCGAGAAGAAGTAGCCGAAGTGCTGCAGGTCGCCCATGCTCAGACCTCCTCGACCACGACGTGGCCCTGCGGGTCCGTGTGTGCGAGGGAGGCGACCTCCGAGGCGGGGGCGGGGCGTGCCTCCCGGCCGGTGACGGCGCGCGCTGCGGCGAGGCCGCGCTCGAGGTCGCGGAGCAGGTCGGCGACGTCCTCGATGCCGATCGACAGGCGGACCAGCCCGTCGCCGATCCCGAGGTCCGCCCGCTCGGCCGCGGTGCGCCCGGCGTGCGTCGTGGTCGCCGGGTGGAGCACGAGCGAGCGGACGTCGCCGAGGTGGGTCATCCGGCTGAACAGCTCGACCGCGTCGATGAACGCGCGAGCCGCGGGCTCGCCACCGGCGAGCGTGAACGCGAAGACGGAGCCGGCCCCGCGGGGCAGGTAGCGCTGGGCGAGGTCGTGGTACGGACTGGAGGCGAGACCCGCGTGGTCGACGCTCGTCACCTCCGGCTGCTGCTCCAGGAAGGACGCGACGGCCAGCGCGTTCGCGCTGTGGCGCTCGACGCGCAGCGACAGGGTCTCGATGCCCTGGCGGAGCAGGAACGCGTTGAACGGCGACGGCGACGGGCCAATCCGGGACGCGACGACGTCGCGGGCGTAGACCACGAAGGCCCGGCTGCCGTACCGCTCGACGTAGCTCTGTCCGCCGAGGGCCCGGTCCGGTGTCGTGAGGTGCGCGAAGCGCTCCGGGTGGCGGGACCAGTCGAACCGGCCGCCGTCGACGACGAGCCCGCCGAGGCCGGCACCGTGCCCGGAGAGGAACTTCGAGGCGGAGTGCACGACGACGTCGGCGCCGTGCTCGACCGGCCGGACGAGGTACGGCGTCGCCAGGGTGTTGTCGACGACGAGCGGCACCCCGGCCCGGTGCGCGGTGTCGGCGACCCCGGTGATGTCGAGGACGTCGTTCTTCGGGTTCGGGATCGTCTCGGCGAAGAAGAGCTTCGTGTTCGGTCGGACCGCGCGCGCCCACGCGTCGAGGTCGCGCTGGTCGGCGACGAAGTCGACCTCGATGCCGAGGCGTGCGAGGTTCTGCAGGAGCAGGCCCTTGGTGCCCTCGTAGATGCTCCGGGCGCTCACCACGTGGTCGCCGGCCTCGAGCAGCCCGAGCAGCGCGACCGTCACAGCGGCCTGGCCGCTGCCGACGAGGATCGCCTCGGGGCTCCGCTCCAGCAGGGCGACGCGGCGCTCGACGTCGGCGTTCGTCGGGTTGCCGAGCCGGGTGTACGTGTACCCGTCGTCGGTGCCGGCGAAGCGGTCGCGGGCCTGCTCGAAGTCCTCGAAGAGGAACCCGGACGACATGTGGATCGCGGGCACCCGTGCACCGTGCGCGGTGTCGGGCAGGAAGCCGCCGTGCACCTGTTCGGTCGCGAAGCCGTGGCCGTCGTCCGTCATGGTCCCCTCCTGGTGTCCTGGGTCGTGCGGGTACTCTCGCAGCCCGCGCGACGGCGTGCCGTTGTGCGGCGTCCGGTTACGTCCGCGGGTGCCCCCGCTCGCGCAGCGACGGCGGTGCGTCAGACCAGCGCGCGCACCCCGGCCGCGACGGTGTCCCAGGTCGCCAGCAGCGGCTCGCGAGCGAGCCAGACCACGACGCCGTTCACCGCGACGAACAGCACGAACCAGAGCACGGCCGGCACCCGCATCTCGGCGGCGGCGATGTGGAAGTCCGTCTGCACGCGTGCCCCCGTGGCGAGCCACCGGGCGACGTGCACGAGCGACCGGAGCCCGTCGACCACGAACGCCGCACCGACCGCGGCGACGACGAGCACGGTCGCCTCCGACGGGCGGAGCGCGACCCACAGCGCGAGCGCGTCGAACCCGACGACCACGAGCAGCCCGAACCAGTTCCGGACGAACGCCAGGGCGACGAGCCCGACGACCGCGAGCACCGCGACCGGCAGCCACCGCGAGCCCTCGAGCACCCCGGTCACGAGCAGGACGCCCGCCCAGAGCGGGGCGCTGTACCCGGCGAACAGGTTGAGGACCCGGACGAGCCAGCGGATGCCGCCGGGCACCCTGCCGAGGCGTACCCAGGCCTCGCCGGAGCCGTCGGGGTGCAGGTCGATGCGGTCGATGCGACCGCCGAACGGCACGACGACGACGCAGTGACCGACCTCGTGCACGATCGTCGCGGCGATCCGCGCGACCCGGCCGAGCAGGGGGACGAACGGCAGGACGGCGCCGACCAGGACGGCGACGAACACGAGGGGCGGGGCTGCTGCGGTCAAGGCACCAGGATCGCAGGCCCCGACGGGGAGACGTCTGGGCGTGCACCCGCCGGCCCGTGGTCGTCTAGGTGATGGCGTCGACGACCACGAGCACCACGACCACGACGGTCGCGACGATCGCGAGGCCCGCCAGCACGGCGAGGAACACCGTGAGCTTGTTGGTGTGCGTGTGCCTGGCTATTCGACCGTCACCCACTTCGCGAGGTTGCGGGGCTTGTCCACGTCGCAGCCGAGCTGCAGCGCGAGTTCGCGGGCGAGCATCTGGAGCGGCACGACGGCCTCGATCGGACCCCACGGTGCGGTCGAGCGTCCCCACGCCAGGTCGGCGGCGTCGGTGCGTCGGGGGAGCGCCGGCAGGTCGGTGCCCTCGCCGCCGACGGTGACGACGAAGCCGCCCCGCGCCCGTACCTCGGCGACCGCCCACTGCAGGCGCGGGTCACCGTGGTCGACGACGACGACCGGGGTGCCCTCGTCGACGAGGGCGAGCGGGCCGTGCTTCAGCTCGCCGGCCGGGTACGCCTCGGCCCAGCGGTAGCTCAGGACCTCGAGCTTCAGCGCTCCCTCCGCCGCGTAGGGGAGTCCGGGTCCGCGGCCGAGGAAGAGGAACCCGGGGGCGTCCCGCACCGTGGTCGCGAGCAGGGGCACCCGGTCGGCGGCGACGGCCGCGGCCGTGGCCATCCGCTCGGGCAGCTCCGCCAGCTCGTCGACGAGGGCGGCCGCACGGCTCGCCTCGAGCCGACCCGAGGCGACGAGGGCGGACACCACGGCGGTGACCCCGACCAGGACCTGGGCCGTGAAGGTCTTCGTCGCGGCGACGCCGACCTCCGGTCCCGCGTGGCAGTCGAGGACGGCGTCGGCCCGCCGGGCCAGGGACGAGTGCACGTTGTTCGTCAGCGCGAGCACCGGGTGCCGCTCGTCGAGCCGGTCGAGCGCGCGGAGGACGTCGGCGGTCTCGCCGGACTGGCTGATGGCGACCACGAGCGTCCCCGGCGCGAGGACCACGTGGTCCACCTCGCTCGCGACGACGATGTCCGTGGGGACGCCGCCGAGCGTGCGGAGCGTGCCCGCGATGACCTGCCCGGCGTGCAGGGACGTCCCGCACGCGACGACCGCCAACCGGTCGAACGGCGGCAGGCCGAGCCCGACCCAGGTGCTGCCGTCCGCGGTCCGCCGTCGGACCCGGTCGAGCAGCGCCGCGACGACCTCCGGCTGCTCGCCGATCTCCTTCGCCATGTGGTCCGGGTGGTCGCCGAGCTCGAGCGCACTCGGCGCGAACGGCGAGGCGGTCGGGAACGGCACCGGTACCGCGACGCCCTCCGACGACCAGCTCCACGCCTCGCCGAGCTCCACGACGTCGCCGTCGCGCAGCGGGACGAAGGTCTCGCACCACTCCGCGATGGCACCGACGTCGCTCGACACGAAGTCACCGCGGTCGGACCGTGCGACGACGAGCGGGGAACGGTCCGCCGCGGCGACCATCCGGCCGTCCCGGGCGTCGAGGACGACGATCGCCCACGACCCCTCGAGCTGCGCGACCGCGATGTGGACGGCCAGGAGGAGGTCGGGGTCGACGCCCAGGGCCCGCTCGACGAGGTGCGCGATCACCTCGGAGTCGACGTCGGACCGGAACACGTGCCCCTGCCGCTCGAGGGTGGCACGGAGCTGGTGGGCGTTGTCGATGGTCCCGTTGTGCACGATGCTGATGCGCCCCGAGCAGTCGGCGTGCGGGTGCGCGTTCTCCTCGCGCACGGCACCGTCCGTGGCCCAGCGCGTGTGCCCGATGCCGACACCGGAACGGGCGTCGGACGCGGGGGCGGCGTCGGCGCGCGCGGCGACCAGCGCACGGAGGTCGCCGACGCGGGACACCGAGCGGACCGTCTCGAGCTTCCCGGACGCCGTCCGCACGGCGATGCCGACCGAGTCGTACCCCCGGTACTCCAGGCGCTCGAGACCGTCGAGCAGGAAGGGGGTCGCGTCGTCACTGACACGGGCCGCGATGATGCCGCACATCTGGTGTCCGTTCGGGTGGGGACCGCGGGGTCGGTCGAGGGGAGCGGCACCGACCGCCGTCGGGTCTGCCGCGTGTCCGGGACCGTCGGCCGTGTCCGTCCGCGGATCAGGCGGGGACGGACCCGGGACGACGGTTCGGGTACCGGACGTTCGGGGTGCGGGCTGGCCCTCCGGGGAGGGCACGGCGGTCGGTGCAGGAGAAGCCTCACCCGGCGCCACCGTCGCGACAACACCCGCCGCCCGCTCTTGCGGTTCACCGCCGTCGCGGTGCGACGCGGCGGCGGACGGTGCGGTCTCCCGCAACCCGGCACCGGGGCGGACGCCCTCCACCACGCGACGGGAGGCCCGGTGCCAGCCGGCACCGGGCCTCCCGTCGCGTGGTCGGGTCGCGACCGGTCAGGTGAGCAGCGCCACCAGGTGGGAGCGCGAGCGTGCACCCACCTTGCGGTAGATCTGCGTCAGCCGGAGCTCGACCGTCCGCTGCGACATGAAGAGCGACGACGCGATCTCCCGGTTGCGGTAGCCCTCGGTCACCTTCTGCACCACGGCACGTTCCTCGGCCGTCAGCGACGTGAGCACCGCCGACGCGTCCGGAGCGCTCCGCGGCGTCCCGGGGACCGGCGCGGACGGCGTCGGGCCGGAACGGAGCGAGGTCGGCACGCCGAACGACGGCATCGCGGCCGGGGCCTGGGGCGTCGCCAGCGGGCGCCGGAGCCCCGCTGCCTCGTAGGCCGCCGCGGCGGCGGCACCGAGCCGCGGACGCTCCGCGACGGTGCCGACGACCGCCAGCGCGGCGAACGTGCGCGCGCGCTCGTACTGCGAGTCGTGCGGCTGGAACAGTTCCAGCGCCCGACGCCGTGCGGTCTCGCGGGTGGTGTCGTCGGCGACGAGCGCCAGGCTCCGTGCGAGCACCAGGGCACCCCAGCGCGACGGTCGTGCGTGGTGGTCGGCCGCGAGCCGGGCCGTCGCCGAACGGGCGTCGTCGATCCGGCCGGAGCGGACGTACCCCTCGACGAGGTCCCCGAGGTGCCGGAGCACCGCCGGGTTCCGCAGGGACCGACCGACCGCGTCGGCCGCCTCGAGTGCCACGACGGCCTCCTCGACCCTGCCGTCGAGCAGGAGCACCCGACCGCGCAGCGCGTGCAGCTTGGCCGTCGTGCCCCAGAGGAGCGCCGTCGAGCGGAGTGCCAGGCACCGGTCGACGACCTCGAGCGCCTCGTACGAACGTCCCTCGGCGAAGTGCCGCCACGCGATCGCGACGACCCGCGAGGGCTCCCGGACACGCTGGGCGGCCCCGGCACCGGCCTCCCACGCGTCCACCGCGCGGAGGGCCTGCCGGAAGTTGCCCGACCGCAGCTCGTTCTCCGCCGTCAGGTACCGGGCTCCCTCGGCCCAGACGGTCTGCGTGTCCTGGCTGCGGGCCAGCACGAGGGCGAAGACCCGCCGGGCGCTGCGGGCGCGCTCGGCGATGCTCAGGGCGTGCGCCACCAGGAGCAGGGCGGGGTCCGACATCGCGAGGAGCCGCGCGGTCGCGAGTCCGTCGTACAGCTCGGTGTCGGCCGGCAGGGTGCCGTCGACCGCGGCCACCAGGCACTGCACGGCGCCCGCGATCTCCGCGGTGTGCGGGGTCAGCACCGGTCCGAGCTGCTCCACGCGGGCGAGGAGGTCCCTGGCCTGCTCGAGGTCCCACGTCTCCGCGCGGAAGCTCGCGACCATCGCCAGGAGTCCGGCGACGGCGGGGGCTTCGGGTGCTCCCGCCGCGACGGGGACGAGCAGCTCGTCCGCGTGGACGGTCTCGCCGCGCAGGTACTGGACCGAGTACAGCAGCCGGAGCCGCCGCACCTCGTCCTCCTGGCGCCGGAACGGACGGATGGCGGCGAGGTAGCGCGCCGCCAGGCCCAGCAGGCGCTGCGCGAGCATCGCCTCGGCGACGCGGAGCAGCGCGGCGCGCTCGTCCTCGCAGCCCGAGCCGACGTGCAGGGCACGCTCCGCCAGGGCGACCGCGGCGTGCGGCGCACCGTCGGCGACGTGTGCCGCGGCGGCCTCGAGCAGCGCGACCGAGTCGGGCACGTCGTCGACGAAGCTGCGGTGCCAGGCGGCGGCACGGGGGTCGACGTCGGCGCTCGCCGAGGCGAGCTCGGTGTGCAGGGACCGGCGGGACCGCGCGGTCATGCGCCAGTACAGCGCCGACCGGACGAGCGGGTCGCGGACGGTCGCGGACTGTCCGCGGACCACCACGAGCCCCGCGTCGGCGAGGTCGTCGAGGGCGTCGCGGTCCCACCCGGTGGTCCGGGCCACCGGCACGAGTGCGAGCCGGGCGAGGACGTCCAGATCACGTCCCGCGTCGGCGCCGTCGGTCCGCGTGCCACCGGCGGCGACACCGTCGAGACGCTCGAGCGTCGACGCGGCGATCGCCTCGGTCGTCGCGGTCGGGCGCAGCGGCAGCACGAGCGGCTCCGCTCCGGTGAGCTGCGCGTGGCTCAGCGCCTCGAACTGCTCACGGAGCACCCCGGGGTTGCCCCCGGTGGCGTCGGCGAGGATCGCGAGGACCCCGTCGTTGGCGCCCTCGGGCGCCATGCTCCTGGCGAGGACGAGTGCGTCGTCGGCCGCGAGCGGCTCGAGGCGCAGCATCGGCAGCGCGGCGAGCGGGCTGCCGGACGGCACCGAGCGCACCGTGGCCACCAGGCGGAGCGCGGTGCCGGCGAGCCGACCGGCGAGGAACGCGATGAGCTCCTGGCTGTCCTCGTCCATCCGGTCGAGGTCGTCGATGAGGACGACCGTCGGCGGGAGGGTCAGGGTCTGCACGGCCTCGAGGAAGTCGTGCGCGGCTGCCAGACCGGACGGCGCACCGGTCCCGGCAGCGCCCGCCTGCAGCAGGTGGGCGATGTGGGCGGTGGCTCGGGGGTCGTCGAGCGCGGTGAACAGGGAGGTCACGCCGGCCAGGGGCCAACGGGACTCGCTCCCGTTGACACCGACCCGCACGACGGGGAGGGGGACGCGGTCGGCGACCGCGTCGAGGACGCTGCTGCGCCCGGAACCAGGGTCGCCGACGACGACCATCGCGGACTCACGAGGGAGTGCTGCGAGGGTCGTGATCCGGTCGACCTCGAGACGGCGACCGGTGAGTGCCATGACTCACCGGCCTCCGGGTCCGGGGACGGGACGTACGGAGGGCGTCCGGTCGACGGCACGGCGGGTGACCGTGGCGACGGACGGGGTCCGGTCGTCGGCACGGCGGGTGACCGGTGCGACGGACGGACGCGAGGCGGCGACGGAGCGCGCACCAGGGCTGTCGGTGAGATAACGCGGACGACGAGTGAGGGTGCACTCGGTTCCGCCTGGGAACGATGAAGTCATCGTCTGGACCACCCCTCGGGTTAGGGTTTTTCGGACGAAACGCACGACCCGCGGGACGGAGCCCGGATCTAGGGAATCCGGGCGACTCCCACCGGTCGCCTGTGAGCACGATAACAAAGGCGACGAACGGCCTCGACCGGTCCGTAAGCACGTTGTCCGACGGGCGTGTCCCCAGTCCGGGGGGTGCATGCCCCCCGGGACACCCCCCGTGCCCCCGGACGGGGGGTCTCACGGGGATGGGTGGCTCGTCGAGGGGGACAAGCGGGGTACACCGCCGGTGCTCGGCGCGGAACGGTTCAGGCGTCCGAGCGGCGGATGACCTCGACCACGGCGTCGTGCACCAGGCCGTTCGTGGCGAGTGCGCTGCCGTGCCAGGGCCCGGGGTCGCCGTCGAGCGAGGTGAAGCGGCCGCCGGCCTCCTCGACGATCGGCACGAGCGCGGCGATGTCCCACGGCTTGAGGTCCGGCTCGCCCGCGACGTCGAGGACCCCCTCGGCGACGAGCATGTACGACCACATGTCGCCGTAGGCCCGCGTCCGCCAGACCTTCCGGGACAGCGCGACGAGGGTGTCGAGCCGGTCGTCCTCGTCCCACTGCTGGATGCTGTTGTAGCTGAGGCTCGCGTCGGCGAGCTCCGCGACGCCGGAGACGCGCAACGGACCGTCGGTGGAGTGCGCGCCGAGGCCCTCCGCCGCCCACCAGCGCTTGCCGAGGGCCGGGGCGCTGACGACGCCGAGCACCGGTCGTCCGTCGACGGCGAGGGCGATCAGCGTCGCCCACACGGGCACGCCCCGCAGGTAGTTCGCGGTCCCGTCGATCGGGTCGACGACCCACTGCCGGTGACCCTCGCTGACGGCGTCCGCGCCGGTGTCCGCCGTCGTCTCCTCGCCGAGGAAGGCGTCGTCGGGCCGCTCGGCGGCGAGCCGCTCGCGGAGCGCCCGCTCGACCGCCTGGTCGGCGTCGGTGACGTGCGTGCTGTCGGCCTTCGTCGACACGTGCAGGTCGGCGGCGCGGAACCGCTCGAGGCTGATCGCGTCGGCGGTGTCGGCGAGCGAGCGGGCGAAGTCCAGGTCGGCGCTGAGGTCCACGGAGGCCAGGCTAGCGGCTCGGCCCGGCGGCTAGGCGGCCACGACCTCCTCCTCCTCGAGCCGGGTGACCGCGCGCTCGCGGGCGAGCCGCGTGCGTCGGGCGGCGAGCCCGTGCACGAGGACGCCGAGCAGCACGGCGACGACGAGCCAGAGCGCCAGGACGACCAGCGGGCGGGCGAGCGACGCCGCCGGGAAGTACACGAGGTCCTGCGCCGCGGCGAGCCACGCGGCACCGCTCCAGAACGTGTTGAGCGCCGCGAAGAAGCCGGGCTGGAACGCCGGCTGGAAGATGCCGCCCGAGCTCGTGAAGTTGAGCATCACGAACAGCATCGTGAGGATCGGCGTCGTCCACCGCCCGAGCAGCGGGTGCAGTCCGACGCCGAGCGCGATGATCACGGCGTCGTAGAGCCAGGCGACGAGGAAGACCTCCCACCGGTGCGACGGGACGACCCCGTAGAGCGGACCGGCGACCACGACGCCGATGCCGGCGACCACCGCAGCCGTGGCGGCGCCGACGACCACGGTCCAGAGCGCACGGAGCCGGGCGGCCGCGGCGGCCACCGCGATGGCCGAGGCGTAGCCGCCGACGCTCAGGCCGACGAGCAGGAAGAACAGGCCCTGGCCGGTGGTGTCCTCGCTGCCCGTGGGCACGACGTCCTCGACCGTGAACGGCAGGTGCTGCTCGTATGCGATCGGCAGGAACGCCTTCTCGGCCGCCGACGCCGTGGTCTCGCTCGCCGCGGTCGAGACGTAGAGCGTCGCACCGGACGTGCCGGGTGCGTACACGGCGGCGAGGTCGCGGTCCCGCACGGCGCGCTCGGCCGCGGTCGTGGTCGGGACCACGTGGGCGACGAGCCCGCCGTCCGACTCGTCGGTGACGGTCTGGGCGAACACCTGCGCCGTGGGGCCCTGACCGACGATGCCGACGGGGAGCTCGTGCGGGGTGGGGGCGTGGAACGCGCCGAGGTAGGCGAGGGTCATCCCGACCGCGAGGAAGAGCGGGACGAGGACGTGCGACCCGAACGACCGGAGCGTGCTGCCGAGGTGCTCCGGCCGGAGGACCGCGGGCGTCCGGGCGCCGTGGCGGTCCGCACGCACGGCGTGGTCGGCGTGGTGGGGGTGCGGCACGCGCGCATTGTTGTTCTCTGCAACTTCAGGCACGGGGAGCAACGGTACACCCGCCGCGCCCGCGACCCACCCGCCGAGGGCTCAGTCGGTCCCGGGGTCCTCGCCGCCCATGCCCGTCAGGAGCGCCCGGAACGAGTCGAGGCGCTCGACGCCCGTCGGGCCGAGCTCGCCGTCCTGCACGCGGTCGACGATCTCCCAGTCGTGCGCCTGGTCGAGCGGGATGCCGTCGGCCGGCTCGCGGACGGGGACGGCGTGCGCGGCGAAGGCGCGGAACACGTTCGCCGGCTCGACGTGCCCGAGGCCGAACGAGCGGACGCCCGGGGTGTCGATGATCCACCCGCCGTCGCGGACCCGCAGGGCGATCGACGACGACGAGGTGTGGCGCCCGCGGCCGGTCACCGCGTTCACGACGCCCGTCGCGCGGGTGGACCCGGTGATCGCGTTCACGAGGGTGGACTTGCCGACGCCCGAGTGGCCGACCGTGACGGTGACCTTGCCGTCGAGCACCTCGTGCAGGGCGTCGAACGGCACGTCGTCGGACCGGCTCGTCACGATCCGCAGGTCGAGGCACGCGAAGTGCGCGAGGAAGTCGGTCGGGTCCGCGAGGTCGGTCTTCGTGATGCAGAGGACCGGGTCGAGCCCCGCGTCGAACGCCGCGACGAGGTACCGGTCGATCAGTCGCGTGCGCGGTTCGGGATCGGCCGCGGCGACGACGACGAGCATCTGGTCGGCGTTCGCCACGATGACGCGCTCGACCTCGTCGGTGTCGTCCGCGCTGCGGCGGAGCAGCGTCGAACGCTCCGCGACCCTGACGATCCGCGCGAGCGAGCCGGGGTCGCCGGACACGTCGCCGACGAGGGAGACGTGGTCACCCGTGACGACCGACTTCTTGCCGAGCTCGCGCGCCTTCGTCGCGGTGATGACCCGCTCGCCGGCCGCGTCCGACCCCGCGCCCTCCGTCACGAGGACGCCGAAGCGCCCGCGGTCGACGTTCGTCACCCAGCCGACCGGGGCGTCGTCGTGGGTCGGCCGGACCTTCGTGCGCGGGCGGTTGCCCTTCGGGTTCGGCCGGATGCGCACCTTCGACTCGTACTGCCCGTACTGCCCGTACGGCTCGTCCTCGTCGGTGTCGTCGCCGTCGACGTCGTCCCACCAGCTCACGGTCTCACGCCCCCTTCGTGCCGGTCGCCACGAGGTCCGCCCACAGGTCCGGGAACTGCGGCAGCGTCTTCGCCGTGCAGCCGACGTCGTCGACGGCGACGCCGTCGACGACGAGGCCCACGAGGGCCCCCGCGGTCGCCATCCGGTGGTCGTCGTACGCGGCCCAGTCGCCGCCGTGGAGGCGAGCGGGCGTGATCCGCAGGCCGTCGTCGAGTTCCTGCACCGAGCCTCCCGACCGGTTCACGTCCGCCGCGAGCGCGGCGAGCCGGTCCGTCTCGTGGCCGCGCAGGTGCCCGATCCCGGTGATCTCGCTCGGTCCGTCGGCCAGCGCCGACAGCGCGACCAGCGCGGGGGCGAGCTCGCCCCCGCGGGTCAGGTCGAGCGTGACACCCGGCAGGGGGGCCCCACCCGCCACCCCGACGCCGCCGTCGAACACCAGGTCGTCACCGTCACGCGTCACGGTCGCCCCCCACAGCGGCAGGAGCGTCTCGAGGTCGGCGCCGACCTGCGTGGTCGCGGTCGGCCACGTGCGGATGCGGACCGTGCCGCCCGCCACGAGCGCGGCCGCCGCGAACGGCGCCGCGTTCGACAGGTCCGGCTCGATCGTGACGTCACGGGCGGCGATCGGCCCGGGGTGCACGACCCACTCGCCGACGGCCGGCTGGTCGACGCGGACACCGCGGGCACGGAGCACCTCGACGGTCATGTCGATGTGGGGCAGGCTCGGCAGGCGGTCGCCGACGTGCGTGAGGTGCAGGCCCTCGTCGAACCGCGGTGCCGAGAGGAGCAGGCCGGAGACGAACTGCGACGAGGCCGACGCGTCGATCGTCAGCCGACCGCCCCGCACCGAGCCGGTGCCGGTGAACGAGAAGGGCATCGCGCTGTCGCCGTCGTCCGTGACGTCCACGCCGAGGTCGGCGAGGGCACCGATGACCGCACCCATCGGACGCTTCCGGGCGTACGGGTCGCCGTCGACGGTGACCGGGCCGGTGGCCAGCGCGGCGAGCGGCGGGAGGAAGCGCATCACGGTGCCGGCGAGGCCGCAGTCCACCGCGACGTCGCCGTGCAGCGGCGCCGGCGTGATCCGGAGGTCGGGGCCGTAGGGGTTCGGCTGCGTGCCCGCCGGCTCGACCTCCTCGATGCCGACGCCGAGCTGCCGCAGCGCCGCGACCATGAGCGCGGAGTCGCGCGAGTGCAGGGGGAGCCGGATCGTCGAGGGGCCGTCCGCGAGGGCGGCGAGCACGAGCTCCCGGTTCGTCAGCGACTTCGAGCCGGGCAGGGCGACGTCGCCGTGCAGCGGCCCGCGTGCGCGGGGTGCGATCCACGGATCAGGGTGGTGGGAATGCGTCGACTCGGCCATCGGTTCACCAGGGTACTGAACGCAGCGGGAGGACCATTGGCGACAGCGACCCTGGAACGCACACGGACGGCTCTGCCGCCCGTGCGGACGACGCTCGACGGCCGACCCGGCCTAGACTCGACCGTGATGACGACCGACGAACCGCAGGCAGCACCGCACGACCTGGTCGAGGAGACCGAGGCCCAGCTCGACGCGGTGTCCGAGGGGGCGGATCTCGACGGCACCGAGCCCGAGCCGGCCGACGAGAAGACGGTGTCCGAGGCCGAGCTCCGCTCCCTGTTCGAGGACCAGGCGCTCCCGTTCATGGACCAGCTGTACGGCGCCGCGATGCGGATGACGCGCAACCCGGCCGACGCGTCCGACCTCGTGCAGGAGACCTTCGTCAAGGCGTACGCCGCGTTCCGGCAGTTCCGCCAGGGCACGAACCTCAAGGCGTGGCTGTACCGGATCCTCACGAACACGTTCATCAACACGTACCGGAAGAACCAGCGGAACCCCTACCAGGGCACCATCGACGAGCTCGAGGACTGGCAGCTGGGCGGCGCGGAGAGCGTCACGCAGTCGATCTCCGCGCGCTCCGCGGAGGCCGATGCGATCGACCACCTGCCGTCGTCCGCCGTGAAGGACGCGCTGCAGTCGATCCCCGAGGACTTCCGGATGGCCGTGTACTTCGCGGACGTCGAGGGCTTCTCCTACCAGGAGATCGCCGACATCATGAAGACCCCCGTGGGGACGGTCATGAGCCGTCTCCACCGTGGTCGCCGGCTCCTCCGGGGGCTCCTGGCGGACCACGCACGCGAGACCGGCATCGTCCCGGACGCAGCGTCGACGGCGACGATGCGTGGACGCGGCCGGAAGACACCTGCGACCGCTGGTCGCACCGACGGGAAGGACGCACGATGAGCGGCTGCGACTGCTCGAAGGCCAAGGCCGAGCTCGAGGAGTTCCTCCACGACGAGCTCCGGGGCGCCGACGCCGCGGACATCCGCGAGCACATGGAGACCTGCGAGGACTGCACGAGCGAGCACCGCGTCGGCGTCGTCCTCATGGAGACCGTGAAGCGTGCCTGCAGGGAGACCGCGCCGGACCAGCTCCGGTCGGAGATCCTGGCGCGCATCCGCGTGGAGCAGGCGACCCACTAGCCGTCGCGGGCGCACGGGTCGTCACACGGACGGTGCCGTCGTTAGGGTCGGCCCCATGACCCTCACCGCCGAGTCGATCACCACCTGGTCCGACACGGACGTCGCCGACGTCACCGCCCTCGTCCGCCTGCTCGGGCACGTCGTCGACGAGCCCGCCATGCGCGCACGGCTCGAGCGGCTGGTCCCGGAGGCGGGACACCGCACGTGGCTCGTCCGTGGTGCCGACGGTCGCGCGGTCGCGGTGGCGGGCGCGCAGGTGACGTGGTCCTACGCCAGCGATGAACCGACGGCGCAGCTCCTGCTGCTCGTCGTGGACCCGGCTGCCAGGAGGGACGGCACCGGTTCGGCGCTCATCGACGTCTTCGAGACGTGGGCCGCCGCGCAGGGAGCACACCGTCTCAGCGCGGTGTCGGCCGCCGCGACCGACAGCGCGCACCGGTTCTACCAGAAGCGCGGCTACCACGAGTCGGGCGTCCGGTACACGAAGCTCCGGTAGTCGGAACGGACGACGCGCCCCGTTGCCACGGGGCGCGTCGTCCGTTCCGGGGCGCTGCTGCGCCTCGTCTGTCTCGTCTGGCTCGTCTGGTGCGCTCGGTCAGCCGAGCGCCTTGCGGACGACGTCCGACGCCTCCTGCGCGGAACGCTTCGACGACCCGGTCGCCGGCGCGGCACTCGCGGGGCGTGCGGCCACCGAGAGCGGCCGACCATCCAGGTGCGGCGACAGATTCATGCAGACGTACGGCCAGGCACCCTGGTTCTCCGGCTCCTCCTGCGCCCACACGACCTCGGCCTGCGGGTACCCGGCGAGCACGTCGAGGAGCTGACCGAGGGGGAGCGGCGCGAGCTGCTCGAGCCGGACGAGGGCGACGTCGGTCGCACCGGACTTGTCGAGCTCGGCACGCAGGTCGTGGTGCACCTTGCCCGAGTGCAGGACGACGCGGCGCACGGCGCCCCGGTCGACCACGCGGTCGTCGTCGAGGACCTCCTGGAACGTGCCGCCGGTGAACGCCTCGACCGGGCTCGTGGCCTGGCGCAGGCGGAGCATCGCCTTCGGGGTGAACACGACGAGCGGTTTCTGCGGCCGCGCCCACGCCTGACGGCGCAGCAGGTGGAACCACGACGCCGGCGTCGACGGACGCGCGACGATCATGTTGTCCTCGGCACAGAGCTGCAGGTAGCGCTCGATGCGGGCCGACGAGTGGTCCGGCCCCTGGCCCTCGTAGCCGTGCGGGAGCAGGAGCACCAGGCCGGAGCGCTGGCCCCACTTCTGCTCGGCGGACGAGATGAACTCGTCGATGATCGTCTGCGCGCCGTTCGCGAAGTCGCCGAACTGCGCCTCCCAGAGCACCAGGGCCTCGGGACGCTCGACCGAGTAGCCGTACTCGAAGCCCATGGCCGCGTACTCGCTGAGCAGCGAGTCGTAGATGTAGAGCCGGGCCTGGTCCTCGGCGACGTTCGCCAGCGGCAGCCACTCCTGACCGTTGATCCGGTCGTGGAACACCGCCTGGCGCTGCACGAAGGTGCCACGCCGGGCGTCCTGGCCGGCGAGCCGCACGGGCTTGCCCTCGACGAGCACCGAACCGATCGCCATGAGCTCGGCCATCGCCCAGTCGATGCCGCCCGAGCGGGTCATCTCCGTGCGCTTGGTGAGCAGCTGCTGCAGCTTCGGGTGGATCGAGAACCCGGCGGGCGGGTTGCTGTGCGCGTCGCCGATGGCCCGGACGAGCTCCTCGGGGATCGCGGTCTCGTGCACCTCGACCTCGGTGTCGTCGCGCTGGGCACTCGGACGCTCGAGGCCGTCGACCGCACCGTCGTCGTCGGTGGTGATCACCGGCATCGTCCCGGTCTGCGCCTCGTGCGTCTCGGCGAACGCGCGCTCCAGGCGGTCCTGGAAGTCGCGGTGGGCCTCGTCGTACTCCTCCTGCGTGATGTCACCGCGGCCGACGAGGGCCTCGGTGTACAGCGTGCGGACCGAGCGCTTCGCCTCGATGAGGTTGTACATGAGCGGCTGCGTCATCGACGGGTCGTCGCCCTCGTTGTGCCCGCGGCGGCGGTAGCAGATGAGGTCGATGACGACGTCGCGGTGGAACTCCTCGCGGTAGGCGAAGGCGAGCTCGGCCACGCGGGCCACGGCCTCCGGGTCGTCCCCGTTGACGTGGAAGATCGGCGCCTGGATGGTCTTGGCGACGTCGGTCGAGTACACCGAGCTGCGGGCCGACTCCGGCGGCGTGGTGAAGCCGACCTGGTTGTTGATGACCAGGTGCACCGTGCCGCCCGTGCGGTACCCGCGGAGCTGCGACATCTGCAGGGTCTCGACCACGACGCCCTGGCCGGCCATCGCCGCATCGCCGTGCACGAGCACCGGCAGCACGCCGAAGGTGCCGGGCGGGGTGCGGTCCTGCTTGGCGCGGACGATGCCCTCGAGCACGCCGTCCACGGCCTCGAGGTGCGACGGGTTCGCCGCGATCGTCACCGGGATGCTCGACCCGTCGGAGGCGCGGAAGACGCCCTCGGTGCCGACGTGGTACTTCACGTCGCCCGACCCCTGGCCCGACACCGAGCCCGGCAGGGACGACCCCTCGAACTCGCGGAAGATCTGTCCGTACGTCTTGCCGGCGATGTTCGTCAGCACGTTGAGGCGGCCGCGGTGGGCCATGCCGATCGCGACCTCGTCGAGCCCGGCGGCGGACGCCTGCTGGATGAGCGTGTCGAGGAACGCGATGGTCGACTCGCCGCCCTCGAGCGAGAAGCGCTTCTGGCCGACGTACTTCGTCTGCAGGAACGTCTCGAAGGCCTCGGCCTCGTTGAGCTTGCCGAGCACCCGCAGCTGCTCGTCCTTCGACGGCTTCGAGTAGGGGACCTCGATGTGGCCCTGCACCCAGCGGCGCTGCTCCGGGTCCTGGATGTGCATGTACTCGACGCCGACGGTCCGGCAGTACGCGTCGCGGAGGATGCCGAGCACGTCGCGCAGCGGCGCGTTCGTGGTGCCGGCCAGGCCACCGGTGACGAACTCGCGGTCGAGGTCCCAGAACGTCAGCCCGTGGTTCTCGATCTCGAGGTCCGGGTGCGTGCGCTGGCGGTACTCGAGCGGGTCGATGTCCGCCATGAGGTGCCCGCGGACCCGGTAGCTGTTGATGAGTTCCTGGACGCGCGACGTCTTGTTGACGCGGTGGGCGAGGTCGACGTTGATGTCGTTCGCCCACTGGATCGGCTTGTAGGGGATGCGCAGCGCCGAGAAGATGCCCTCGTAGAAGCCGTGCTCGCCGATCAGGCGCTCGTGCACCTTCTTGAGGTACTCGCCCGACCCGGCGCCCTGGATGACGCGGTGGTCGTAGGTGCTGGTCAGCGTGATGGTCTTGCCGACGCCGAGCTCGACGAGCGTCTTCGTCGCCGAGCCCTGGAACTGCGCCGGGTACTCGAGCGCCCCGGCGCCGATGATCGAGCCCTGGCCCTTCGTCAGGCGGGGGACCGAGTGCACGGTGCCGATGCCGCCCGGGTTCGTCAGCGAGATCGTGGTGCCCTGGAAGTCGGCCGGCGTGAGCTTGTTGTCACGGGCGCGCTTGACGAGGTCCTCGTAGGCGGAGAGGAACTGCCCGAACGTCAGGGTCTCGGCACGCTTGATGCTCGGCACGAGGAGCGAGCGGGTGCCGTCCTTCTTCGGGACGTCGATCGCGATGCCGAGGTTCACGTGCGCGGGCGTGACGACGAAGGGCTTGCCGTCGCGCTCCTCGTAGGAGACGTTCTGGCTCGGGAAGTCCTTGAGCGCCTCGACCATCGCCCAGCCGATCAGGTGCGTGAACGAGATCTTGCCGCCGCGGGCCCGACGCAGGTGGTTGTTGACGACGATCCGGTTGTCGATCATCAGCTTCGCGGGGATGGTCCGCACGCTCGTCGCGGTCGGCACCGTGAGCGAGGCGTCCATGTTCGACGCGAGGGTCTTCGCCATGCCCCGCAGCGGGGTCGCGACGTCCTCGTGGGTCTCCTCGTGGTCGTCCGCGGCGTCGTTCGCCTCGGCCGGGATCGGCTGCGGCGTCGGCTGGCGGGACGTGGTCCGCGCCTGGATCGACCCGGCGGGCTTCGCCTCGGCCGGGGCGTCACCGGTCGCAGGCTGCTGCGTGGTCGACTGCGTCTGCGTGGTCGACTGCGACTGCGGAGCCGACGCGGCTGCCGGGGTGCCGGCGGTCTGGGAGCGGTGGTAGCTCTCGAGGACCGGCCACCAGGACTCGTCCACGGAGTGCTTGTCGGCGACGTACTGCTCGTACAGCTCGTCGACGAGCCACTCGTTCGCCCCGAATTCGCCCGCGGTCTCGTCCGTACCCGTCGTCTGGCTCGACACAGCCGATCGCCCACTCTCCGTCGATAGATGCTCGTGTGTGTCGTGCGGGCAGCCCTGCCGCGCACTGGACGCCAGCCTAGCCGCTCGGCCGTGACCGTTCGGTGACCGTCGACGCGTGCCGCCGGTCCCGTCGTCGTCCGCGCGTGTCGCCCGCCGACGCCCGCGGATCGACGGCTGCCGGGGATCGCCGGAGCCGTACAGTTGAGGGCATGAGGTTCTACAAGACGCGGCCGACGCACGACCTGACCTACTCCGACGTCTTCCTCGTCCCGAGCCGCTCCGGCGTGACGAGCCGTTTCGACGTGGACCTCGCCACGAACGACGGCACGGGAGCGACGATCCCGATCGTCAGCGCCAACATGAACTCGGTGACCGGACCGCGCCTCGCCGCCACCCTCGCCCGTCGCGGCGGACTGGGCGTGCTGCCGCAGGACATGCACCTGCAGGACCTCGCCGCCGCCATCCGGTGGGTCAAGGAGCAGCCGGTCGACTTTGACACCGCCTACGACATGGGCGCCGACACCACGGTGTCCGAGGCGCTCGAGCAGCTGCTGCCGGTCGCCGGTCGCGGGGTCGTCGTGCGCGACGCGGCGGGGGAGTACCTCGGCTGCGTCCCGGCCGCCCGCCTCGGCACCGCCGGTGCGGACGCCGTGCTCGGGGACCTGCTGCACGGTGCGTCCACCGCGATCGACGCGGACGACGCCGGCACCGCGCGGCACGTGTACGACGTGCTCTCGGCGGCCGAGGTCGACTTCGCCCCGGTGGTGCGCCACGGCCGGGTCGTCGGCACCACGAGCCAGACGAGCGCGATCCGCTCGGACATCTACACGCCCGCCGTCGACGGCGAGGGACGCCTCCGCGTCGCGGCCGCGGTCGGCATCAACGGCGACGTCGCCGCGAAGGCGGAGGCCCTCGCCGCGGCCGGCGTCGACGTCCTCGTCCTCGACACCGCGCACGGCCACCAGGAGGGCATGCTCCGCGCCCTCCGCACGGTGTCCGCGCTCGGCCTCGGCCTGCCGATCGTGGCCGGGAACGTCGTCACCGCGGACGCCGTGGCACACCTCGTCGACGCCGGCGCGAGCATCATCAAGGTCGGTGTCGGCCCCGGCGCCATGTGCACGACGCGCATGATGACCGCGGTCGGGCGCCCGCAGTTCTCCGCCGTGCTCGAGACCGCGGCGGCCGCACGGTCGCTCGGCGCGCACGTGTGGGCCGACGGTGGCGTGCGCTACCCGCGCGACGTCGCACTCGCCCTGGCCGCCGGCGCCTCGGCGGTGATGATCGGCTCGTGGTTCGCCGGCACGCTCGAGGCGCCCGGGGTGCTCCGCCGCGACTCCGCGGGCAAGG
Organism: Curtobacterium citri; assembly: GCF_030362955.1. Lineage (NCBI taxonomy): Bacteria > Bacillati > Actinomycetota > Actinomycetes > Micrococcales > Microbacteriaceae > Curtobacterium > Curtobacterium citri. The sequence continues at coordinate 272,778 of NZ_JAUCML010000005.1, read as the reverse complement.
CGTACAAGGAGAGCTGGGGCATGGCGTCCGCGAAGGCCGTGCGCGAGCGCTTCGAGCGGCTCGACCCGTACGAGCGGGCGCGCAAGGCGCTCTTCGCCGAGGGCATCTCGTCGTCGACGATCTACCTCGACCCGGAGCGCCCGAGCGTCGAGGACCTGCTCGACATGATCACCACGGGCATCCGCAGCTCGGCGACGTACGCCGGCGCCTCGTCGCTGCACGAGTTCGCCGAGCGCGCGCTGGTCGGCATCCAGTCGGCCGCCGGCTACGAGGAGGGCAAGCCGCTCCCCGTGAGCTGGTAGCGCTGCCGCAGAACGCGACCAGCAGACGGACGGGAGGCGCGGTGCCAGCTGGCACCGCGCCTCCCGTTCTCCACGTGGCGGGGTCTACCGCCGTCGGGTCGCGTCCTCGACGGTGCCGACGAGTTCCTCGAGGATGTCCTCGAGGAACAGCACGCCGACGGTGCGGCCGTCCGCGTCGAACGCCCGCGCCACGTGCCGCCCGGCTGCCCGCATGGTCGCCAGGGCGTCCTCGAGGTCCATGTCCGTGTACAGCGAGATGAGCTGCCGGATGCGCTTCGGCGGGACCGGCACGTCGAACTCGTCCGGTCGCAGGTCGATGACGTCCTTGACGTGCACGTAGCCCGTCGGGTCGCCGTCCTCGGCCACGAGGACGTACCGCGAGAAGCCGCGCTGGGCGACGGCCCGCTCGACGTCCTCGGGGGTGGCGTCCTCCGGCAGGGTGACGAGGTCCGACATCGGCACGGCGACGTCGCGGACCTTCTTCTCCGTGAACTCGAACGCCATCGCGAGCTTGCCGTCGTCGGTCAGGGTGCCCTCGCGACGCGACTGCTCGACGATCGTCTGGACCTCCTCGACCGTGAAGGCGCTGACGGCCTCGTCCTTCGGCTCGACCTTGAACAGCCGCAGGACGCCGTTCGCGACCGAGTTGAGGCCGACGACGACCCAGTGCAGGCCGTGGCCGATGTACCAGAGCGCCGGGACGAGCACGAGCGCGGCGCGGTCCGGCATCGAGAACGAGATGTTCTTCGGGACCATCTCGCCGAACACCACGTGCAGGAACGACACGAGCAGCAGCGTGAAGACGAACGCGACGATGCCGATGACCTCGACGCTCCAGCCGGTGAGGCCGAGCGGGACCTCGAGCAGGTGGTGGATCGCCGGCTCCGACACGTTCAGGATGAGGAGCGAGCAGACCGTGATGCCGAGCTGCGTGGTGGCGAGCATGCGCGTGGCGTGCTCCATCGCCCAGAGCGTCATCTGCGCCGCCTTCGACCCGGCCTCGGCGCGCGGCTCGATCTGCGACCGTCGGGCCGAGATCACGGCGAACTCCGCGGCGACGAAGAACGCGTTGCCGAGCAGCAGGACGACGAGCCAGAAGATGCCCCACCAGTCGGAACCGGCGGGACCGGACTCACCGGCGGCGAGGACCAGGCCGTCGTGCACGGACGCGGCGCTCATCGGGAGCCTTCCTTCGTGGCGGGGATGATGATCCCGGTGGCCGGGCGCTGCGCGGTGGCGGTGCTGCCGGTCGGCGTCGGGTCGGGGTGGGTCGGGGTCCAGCGGATGCGGTCGACACGGCGACCGTCGAGGCGTTCGACGCGGAACACGCCGTCCTCGAGGGCGACCTCGTCGCCGACGACGGGCAGTCGACCGAGCGTCGACATCACGAAGCCGCCGACGGTCTCGTACGGGCCGTCCTCGGGGACGGTGACGCCCGCGCGGTCGGCCAGTTCGTCGGGGCGGAGCAGGCCCGGGAACGTCAGCCACCCGCGCGACCGGACGACGTCGATGCGCGCGCGGTCGTGCTCGTCGGACACCTCGCCGACGATCTCCTCGACGAGGTCCTCGAGCGTGACGACCCCGGCGGTGCCGCCGTACTCGTCGACGACGATCACCATCTGGTAGCCGCGGCTGCGGACCTCGGCGAGCAGGGTGTCGCCCGGCATCGTCTCGGGGACGCGCTCCGCCTCGGTCATGAGCGCGCCGACCGGCACCTCCGGGCGCTTCTCGCGCGGGACCGCGACGGCCTGCTTGACGTGCACGATGCCGACGACGTCGTCCGCGTCCTCCTCGATGACCGGGAAGCGGCTGAAGCCGGTGCGGCGGGCGAGGGCGACGACTTCCTCGGCCGACTCGGACACGCGGATCGTGGAGAGCCGCGGGCGCGGCGTCATCACGTCGCTGGCGCTCAGCTCGGAGAACGCGATGGTGCGCTGCAGCAGCGTCGCGGTGTCCTGTTCGAGCGACCCCTCGGACGCCGAGCGGCGCAGCAGGGAGCTGAGCTCCTCGGCGCTCCGGGCCCCGGACAGCTCCTCCTGGGGCTCGATGCCCATCGAGCGGAGGACGGCGTTCGCGGTGCCGTTGAGCAGGGCCACGGCGGGCTTGAACACGGTGGTGAACGCGATCTGCAGCGGGACCACGAGCTTCGCGGTCTGCAGGGGGAGCGCGAGCGCGAAGTTCTTCGGCACGAGCTCACCGAGGATCATCGACAGCAGCGTCGCGATGACGAGCGCGACGATCGAGCCGACGGTCTCGACGATCGCCTCGGGCAGGTCGAGCGCGAGGAACGGGGCCTCGAGCAGCGTCGCGATCGACGGCTCCAGCAGGTAGCCCGTGAGCAGGGTCGTCAGCGTGATGCCGAGCTGGGCGCTCGACAGGTGCGTCGAGGTGACCTTCAGCGCGCCGATGACGGGGGACAGGCCGGACTCGCCGCGGTCGCGTCGGGCCTCGACCTCGGCGCGGTCGAGGTTGACGAGCGCGAACTCCGAGGCGACGAACACGCCGGTGCCGAGGGTCAGCAGGATGCCGCCGACCAGCATGACGACGTCGATGGGACTCATTCTCCACCTCCCGACGCAGGGGAGGAGGGGCTGCTCACCGAGTGAGCGCCGGATGAGTGGGAAGGCGAAGAGGAATTCGGAGGATCGTCCACAGTGAGGAACATGGTAGCGGCTGGAGGCAGGGGAAGCCGAGAGGACGTACAGGAGCCGACCCGCGCCTCCCGCCCGGTGCGGTGAACGCGGACGGGAGGCACGGGTCGCGCCGCGCGGACCGGCCTACGCCGTGACGCGGGCCCGGTGGTACTGCTGCGGTTCGTAGTCGAGGGCGACGCCGAGCTCGGCGGCCGCGCGCAGGGCGAATGACGGGTCGCGGAGGAACTCGCGCCCGACCATGACGACGTCGGCCTGCCCGGTCGCCACGACCTGCTCGGCCTGGAACGCGGTGGAGATCATCCCGACCGCGATCGTGCCGATGCCGGCCTCGCGGCGGACGGTCTCGGCGAAGGGCACCTGGTAGCCGGGTCCGACCGGGATCGCCGCCCGCGCGACGTTGCCGCCGGTCGAGACGTCGGCGAGGTCGGCGCCGTGTTCGGCGGCCCAGCGGGCGACCTGCACGACCTCGTCGACCGTCAGGCCGCCGTCGGTCCAGTCGGTCGCCGAGAAGCGGACCACCACCGGGAAGCCCTCGCCGACCTCGGCGCGGACCGCGTCGACCGTCTCGAGGAGCGCACGTGCGCGGTTCTCGAGCGAGCCGCCGTAGCCGTCCGTCCGGTGGTTGCTCAGGGGCGAGAGGAACTGGTGGAGTAGGTAGCCGTGGGCCGCGTGCAGCTCGACGAGGTCGAAGCCGGCCTCGACGGCGCGGCGCGCGGCGGCAGCGAAGGCCAGTGCGACGACGCGGATGTCCTCGGGTTCGAGCTCGCGCGGGGTGGCGTACCCGTCGAAGGCCTCGGCGGACGGGGCGACGGTCTGCCAGCCGCCCTCGGACGCGGGGACGCTGCCCTGCACGTCGTTCCACGGGCGGTACGTCGAGGCCTTGCGCCCGGCGTGCGCGAGCTGGATGCCCGCGGCGGCGCCCTGCGCGTGCAGGAAGTCGACGATCGGCCGGAAGGCGTCGCGCTGCTCGTCGTTCCACAGCCCGACGTCCTGCGGCGTGATCCGGCCCTCGGGCACGACGCCCGCGGCCTCGACCACCACCGCGCCCGCGCCGCCCTTGGCGAACCCGCCGAGGTGCACGAGGTGCCACGCCGTCGGGACCCCGTCCTGCTGCTCGACCGAGTACTGGCACATCGGCGAGACCCAGAGTCGGTTGCGGACGGTGAGGTCGCGGATCGTGATGGGTTCGAACAGGGCGTGCGTCACGCGGGTGCTCCTTCGGCGGTCCGTGCCGCCAGCTCCTGCAGGAAGGTCCGCAGCGCGGTCGGCGACGTGTAGTGGTGGCCGACCGCCCCGATCGCGTCCGCGCCGGCGGCGTTCTCGGCCCTGTTGTCGACGAACACCATCTGCTCGGGCGTGATTCCCAGCCGCTCGCACGTGGTGCGGTAGACGGACGGGTCGGGCTTGAGGACGTGCTCCTCGGCACTCACGACGACCGTCTCGAACAGCGAGCCCATCGGCGATCGCCGGTACGGGTCCCCGAAGTCGAAGCCGGCGTTCGAGAGCATCGCCAGGCGCGTACCGGCGTCGTGGAGCTCCTCCACCACCGCCAGGGTCTCCGGCTCGACCTCGAACCACCCCGTGAAGTCGACCGCCCAGAAGCGGTGGACGTCGGTGACCGTCCAGCTGCGCCCGGTCCGGGCACCGATGGCCCGCCAGTAGTCGAGGACCGACAGGTCGCCGCGGTCCAGGTCGTGCCGGAGCTCCTGGTAGACGGGCAGCAGCTCGTCGGCCGGCACCCCGGTCATCGCGACGAGGGTGTCCCACGCGCCGTGCGGTGTCCTGCTGATCACCTCGCCGTAGTCGAAGACCACCACGCGACCGGGCAGGAACAGGCTCATGCGCTCCACCGTAACGTGGCGGTCGTGAACGACTCCGTCCCCTTCGCCCCCGCCGACGCCGCCGCCTGGACCACCGCCCCGCACGGCGAGTCCACCAAGTACCGACGCGGGGTCCTCGGCGTCGCGACCGGCTCGGACCGCTACCCCGGCGCCGCCGTCATGGGCGTCGACGCCGCCGTCCACACCGGCGTCGGGATGGTCCGGTACGTCGGTCCCGCACGGGCGACCGACCACGTGCTGAGCCGTCGACCCGAGGTGGTCTCGGGCACGGGTCGCGTGCAGGCATGGCTCGTCGGGTCGGGGATCTCCGCCGGGTCGCTCGGCGAGCTCGACCCGGCGACGGCGGCGGCGTTCGGGCATGCCTCCGACGACGGGGTCCCCGTCGTGGTCGACGCCGGCGCGATCCCGCTCGTCGACCTCGGGCCGCTCGCGGTGCTGACCCCGCACGCGGGGGAGCTCGCGCCCGTGCTCGACACCTCGCGCGAGGACGTCGAGGCGGACCCGGCGGCAGCGGCGCTCCGCGCGGCCGAGCGCACCGGGAGCGTCGTCCTCCTGAAGGGGTCGGCGACGCACGTGGCGACCCCGGACGGCTCGGTGCGGCTCGTGGCGACCTCGGCGACGCCGTGGCTCGCCGCCGCGGGGGCCGGTGACGTGCTCGGCGGGGTGCTCGGTGCACTCGTGGCGACGCGGCAGGGCTCCGCGGAGGCCGACGGCTCGTCGCTCTCGCCGTCGGACCTGGCGCACCTCGCCGCGACGGCTGCGGTCGTGCACGGACTCGCGGCACGCCGGGCGTCCCGCGGCGGGCCGTTCACGATGACGGCGCTGATCGAGCAGCTGCCCGGTGTGGTGCGGGACCTCGTCGTCGAGGGCGACGCGCGGGGGTAGCCGGCGGGGCGGTGTGCGGCGCAGGGTCTGCGACGTCGCGCGCGTCGATCGACACGTGCGGTGTCGCACGGTGCGTCTGCACATGGTTCGTGCGCATGGTCCGACGTGACACGCGTCGATCGACGCGTGCCGTGTCGTGTCGGTGTCCGCTCACCGGACGGGAGGCGCGGGGCGGACCCGTGACGCGCCTCCCGTCCGGCGGTGGGTCGCGTCGGGACGCGGGGTCGCGTCAGGAGGCGGGGGTCGCGTGCACCAGGAACTCGACCGCGCCGGCGTCGTCGACCTTGACGAAGCCGAGGTCGGGCGCCTGCACGCCGAAGTCCGAGAACGTGATCGGCACCGACCCGGACACGTCGACGCCGTCGCCGCTCAGGCCGACCTGGAGCTCGGCCCGGACGGCCTTGGTGACGCCGTGCAGGGTCAGCTCGCCGGACGCCTCGACGGTCGTCGTGCCCGAGCCGCTCGGCACGGCGTCCGCGACCGGCTCGGTGAGGGTGAACGTCGCCTCGGGGAAGGCCGCGACGTCGAGGGCGGAGTCGCGGAAGTAGGAGTCGCGCTGCGCCGAGTCGGTGGCGATGTCCGCGACCTGCACCGTGACGGTCGCCGCGGTGATCGCGCTGCCGTCGACCGTCGCGGAACCGCTGACGCTGTCCGTCCGACCGGTGACGGTGACGTCGGAGCCGTTGAGGACCTCGTGCACGCGGTACCCGGCCTCCGAGTCACCGCCGATCGCCCAGTCGCCGGACAGGTCCGCGGCGTCGAGGGTGGACGGGGCGCGGCTGGCGGCGACGGAGGGTGCCGCCGACGCCTTCGCGTTCTCGTTCGACGAGTACACGTTCGTCCCGACGGCGACGCCGACGACGGCGAGCACGGCGACGACGAGGACGACACCGGCCCAGACGAGGGGCTTGCGGCTGCGGGGGCGCTGCGGTTCGGAGGTCACGAGCAGAACGGTGACACGTCCTCCTCAGGAGTGGCTGGCAGTTCCCCGCTACGCTCGTCCGGTGCAGAGGTCCCGGTGGGTCGGCGTCGTCGGGTTCGCCCTGGCGTTCCTGCTCGTGCACGGCCTGCTCTGGTGGCTCGCCACGACCGTGCCGAACCAGCCGTTGGGCGACGTCCTCATCACGTACCGGCGCTGGATCGAGGTCGGGCGCGTCGACCACTCGTGGGTCGGGGTCGACACCGACTGGGTGTACCCGGTGTTCGCGATCGTGCCCATGGCGGCGGCCGCGCTCGGTGGGACGGCCGCGATCGGCACCGGGTGGCTCGCGCTCATGGTGGTGCTCGACGCCGTGGCGTGCGCCTTCCTCTGGCGCTTCCGCGCGTCCGGCGTCCGCGTCGTGTGGTGGTGGCTGCTCTTCTTGCTCGCCCTCGGCCCGATCGCGCTCGGACGCATCGACACCGTGGCGACCGCGCTCGCCCTGGTCGGCGTCGCCTTCGTCGTGACCCGGCCCGCGGTGGCCTCCGCCCTGTTCACCGCCGCCGCGTGGACCAAGGTCTGGCCGGCCGCCCTGGTGGGCGTGCTGCTCCTGCTCCGACGCGGGCACCGTGGGACGGTCGTCGCCGGCGCCGCGGTCGTCACCGGCCTGGTCGTCCTGGTCGACGTGCTCTACGGCGGCGCGCCCCACCTGCTGTCCTTCGTCGGCGAGCAGAGCGACCGTGCGCTGCAGATCGAGGCGCCGCTCGCCACGCCCTTCATGTGGGCGGCGGCGCTCGGCGTGCCGGGCGCAGCGGTGTACTACGACCGCGAGATCCTGACCTTCGAGGTGTCCGGTGCTGGTACCCATGCCGCCGCGGCCCTCTCGACGCCGCTCATGGCCCTGGTCGTGCTCGGCGGGGTGGCTGCCGCACTCCTCGCCGTCCACCGCGGTGCCCGCCGGGCCGAGGTCGGGCCGGTGCTCGCGCTGCTGTTCGTCGCCGCGCTCATCGCCACGAACAAGGTCGGGTCGCCGCAGTACGTCGGCTGGTACGCGGTGCCGGTGGTGTGGGGGCTCGTCGCCGGTCGTCCGAGCGCCCGTCGGTTCCTGCCCGTCGCGATCGGTGTGCTGCCGATGGCCGTGCTGACGCAGGTGATCTACCCCGGCTACTACGACCAGCTGCTCGCGGTCGAGCCGTGGATCGTCCTCGTGCTCACGGTGCGCAACCTGCTCGAGGTCGCGGTGCTCGTCTGGGCGGTCGTCGTCCTGGTGCGCCTCGGGCCTGGGTCCTCGCACCGCCGCGCCGATGCGGGGGAGGCGCGGTCGGCGCGGCGGGACGTCGCCGGGGGCAGGATGGACGCATGATCGTCGCGTTCTCCCTCGCCCCGTCCGGTGGTCCCAGCGCAGCGTCGGACGGCTCCGTGCACGACGCCGTGGCCGCCGCGGTCCGCGTCGTCCGGGAGTCCGGGCTGCCGAACCGCACCTCGTCGATGTTCACCGAGATCGAGGGGGAGTGGGACGAGGTCATGGACGTCGTCAAGCGGGCGACCGAGGCCGTCGCCGCGTACGGCACCCGGGTGTCGCTGGTGCTCAAGGCCGACATCCGCCCCGGGCACACCGGCGAGATCGACGGCAAGCTCGAGCGGCTCGAAGCGGCGCTCGACTCGTAGCGCCGGACTCGTGGCGCTCGGCTCGTGGCGCTCGACTCGTCGCGCACGCCGACCGGCGTCGATCGGCGCGTCAGGGGTACATGCGACCGTTGTTGCGGTCGCGTTCCGCCTGCCGGAGCGCCTCGGCGATCTCGGGGTCGCTCCCGTCGTAGCGACGTGACCGCGAACCGAGGTCGGTCAGGTGGTGCATCCACAGCCACAGGCCCACCGCTGCGAGCACGACGATCCCGGTCACGATCCACCACCCCATGGCGAACAGCGTACGCGAACGAGCGCGTCGAGTGCAGGCACGCTGGGAGGTACGCGACACGCCGGAGGCATCCCGTCGATGTCGGTGGGCGGGTGTCTCATGGTGCGCACCGGGCCGCACTGCGCAGCTCGACCACGGTGACTGCGACAACGAGGAGTGCCACATGATGCACGACGGCTGGTGCCCGGACTGCGACCTGCAGACGGTCGTCATCGACTCCGACGAGCAGGGTGACGGTGCCTGGGCGACCTGCACCGAGTGCGCGGCCGGGTGGGTCCACCGCGACGAGGTGCCCGAGATCGCACCCCGGGCCGCCCGCTCCGTGGAGCGTCGCGCGGCCTGACCGCAGAGTCGCACCCCACCGGCACGACCGTCAGGAACGCCGAGCGCGCCGCAGCGTCTCCGACGGCAGCTCGCCGAACCGCTCTCCGTACGCGCCGGCGAACCTGCTGACGTGCAGGAAGCCCCAGCGCGTGGCGACCTCGGTGACGGTGACGCCGTCGGGGGCCGCGGTGAGCAGGTCCTCGCGGACCCGTTCCAACCGCAGCCGTCGCAGGTACGCCATCGGCGTCGTGTCCAGCGACCGTCGGAATCCCTCCTGGAGGCTCCGGACGCTCGTGCACGCGGCGGCGGCGAGCTCCCCGACGGTCCACGGCCGCGCCAGGTCGTCGCGGAGGAGTTCGACGGCCCAGGACACCGATCGGGCACCGGACCCGCCCCGCGGGACCGCGAGCGCAGCCGAGTGGTCGTGCGGCTGCCCCAGCAGCAGGCTGTGGAGGAACACCTGCTCGAGGGCCCGCACCGCGAGCGGGTGGGCGAGCGGGCCGTCGGACCGCCCGGAGGCCTCCTCGACCAGGCGGAGTGCCTGGGTCACGGCGCGGCCGCCCGCGGTGTCGAGGGCGAACGCGGGGTCGAACTCGATCGGGTCGGACACCGGAGCGTCCAACAGGAGCTCCAGTTCCGTCTGCAGCTCCTGTCGTGGGATCATCACCGCGACCTGTGCGAACCAGTCACTGCAGTCGAGGTCCACCGGGCGCCCCGGCATGAAGACCCCGGCCGTCTGCTCCGAGCCGTGCAGTGCCGGGCCGCCTGCTGTCCGTGCGGTCATCCGTGCCTGCACGGGTACGTCGAGGTGGTACTCGACGGGCTCGGCGGTCCGGATCCGGACGGCCTCGCGGAAGCGCATGTACCCGAAGGTGATCCGTCCGACGCGGAGTGCGTTGAGGTGCATGCGGACGGCGGGGGAGCGGTCCGCCGACTCCACCTGCACGGGGAGGAACACCTCGCTGAGCGCCGCGGTCGCGTCGTCCGCGGTCGTCGTCGCCGCCACGGGGTGGGACGCGAACAGTTCGGCAGGTCGCCCGGTCATGCGGCGACTCTACCCAGTGGGATCCGGTCGACCGAGCGCCGCGTCTCGCACATCGACGGTGTTCCCGCGCTCGGCGGATGGCGATGGGCCCGTGCCGGTGCACGCGGCCGGGTCCCTGCGGTCGGGCAGGCGTCGAATCGATTCGGCCAGTCGCCTTCCGTCGACGGTTTGGAGCGGTCTACACTGCTCTGACCGGGGCACCAGGACGTGGTCCGGTCGTTCGACGCCGAACCGGGCCGTCCCTGCGCGCAGCCGCACCGGGCGATGACCTCGCGCGACGCACGCGGAACGGTCCCCGCGCGTGGTGACACGCGTGCCCGGCCGGTCCGCAGGCCGGCGTTCCGGAACCCAGCTCCGCTCCTCCCGTCAGAGAACAGGTCGCATGACGCTCACCACCCCGACGCAGCGCGCTCTCGCGCTCATCGCCCTCGCGCTCGGCGGCTTCGCCATCGGGTCGACCGAGTTCGTCGCGATGGGACTGCTGCCGAACATCGCCGAGGCGCTCCTGCCGACGCAGTACGTCGCCGACCCGGCAGCCGGCGTCGCGCACGCCGGGTGGCTCGTCAGCGCCTACGCGCTCGGCGTGGTGGTCGGCGCCCCGACCATCGCCGCGATCTCGGCGACCTTCCCGCGCAAGGGCCTGATCCTCGTGCTCCTCGTCGGCTTCGTCGTCGCGACGATCGCGAGCGCGGTCCTGCCGAGCTTCGGCCTCGTGCTCGTCGCCCGGTTCGTGGCCGGGCTGCCCCACGGTGCGTACTTCGGCATCGCGTCGATCGTCGCGGGCGAGATCATGGGTCCGGGCAAGCGCGGCAAGGGCATCGCGATGGTGATGCTCGGGCTGTCGATCGCCAACGTCGTGGGCGTCCCCGCGATCACCTGGATCGGGCAGAACGCCGGCTGGCGGATCGCCTACGGTGTCGTCTCGCTGCTGTTCGTGCTGACGTTCCTCGCCGTCGCCGCCTTCGTGCCGCGCAGCGCCGCCGACGCGCACGCGACCATCGGCCGGGAGCTCCGGGCCTTCCGGTCGCCGCAGGTCTGGATCGTGATGGGCCTCGGGGCCGTCGGGTTCGGCGGGTTCTTCGCGGTCTACTCGTACATCTCGCCGCTCGTGCAGAGCGTGACCGGGCTGCCCGAGTCGGCGGTGCCGCTCGTGCTCGTGGTCGTCGGTCTCGGCATGGTCGTCGGCGGTGTGCTCGGCGGCCACCTCGCCGACCACAGCGTCAAGCGCACGATCTACATCGGCATGCTCGCGCTGATCGGGGCGCTGCTCGTGACCGTCTTCACGGCGCAGTGGGTCTGGGGCGTGTTCCTCGGGGCGTTCCTGCTCGGCGCGACCTCGTCGGCGATCCCGCCGGCGGTGCAGTCGCGGCTCATGGACGTCGCCGGTGACGCGCGCACCATCGCGGCGGCGCTCAACCACTCGGCGTTCAACATCGGCAACTCGCTCGGTGCGGCCCTCGGCGGTGCGGTCATCGCGGCCGGGTTCGGCTTCCTGGCGCCTGCGTGGCTCGGCATCGTGCTCGCGCTGCTCGGGCTGCTCGTCACGATGGTGAGCTACGGCGTCGAACGGCGGACGGACCGGCGAACGGCGCTGCGGTCGTCCTCGCCGTCCACCGGCCCGATCACCGCGCCGGTCCCGACGGTCTGAGCGCCCGGCCGCGGCGACCGGTCGGCGGTAGGCGCGTCCACACGACGGACGGGAGGCCCGTGGCGGTGTCGCCACGGGCCTCCCGTCCGTCGTGTGGTCCGGTACCGGACCGACCGCTACAGCCCGACGGGGCTGCCGTCCTGCACGATGATGCCGTCGGTGATCGCACGCTTCCGCAGCGCGACCTTCGTGCCGACGTCGAAGCCGGCGACGCGGTACTTCTCGCGGATGCGCTTGAGGTAGCTCTTGGCGGTCTCCTCGGAGATGCCGAGCTGGTAGGCGACGCTCTTCACGGGCTCGCCACCGCCGTAGAGCGCCATCACGCGACGCTCCTGCGCGCTGAGCTTCGGGACACCGCCGACGTCGCCGCTGTTGATCGCGAGGTCGAGCTCCGCGGACACGTACTGCTCGCCGCGCTGGGCGGCACGGATCGCCTCGACGATCATGTCGGCGTCCTCGCTCTTGACGAGGTAGCCGAGGGCACCGGAGGCCAGGGCCTCACGGACGACGTTCGGCTCCGAGTACGTGCTCATGACGACGGTCTTGACGCCGGCCGTCTTCAACGTCGAGATCTTCAGCGAGACCGGGATCGAGTCCTTGAGGTCGAGGTCGAGCAGGACCACGTCGACCGGGAACGCGGGGCTCGTGAGGAGCTCCGGCCAGGTGGTCACCGCGGCGACGAGCGTGATGTCGTCCGCGGCGCTGCGGATCCACTCGGTCAGCGCGCCGAGCAGCATCCGGTGGTCGTCGACGAGTGCGAGTCGGATCGGTTCCTCTGGAGTCGCCATCAGGCGTCCTTTCTCGAAGGAGGTGCGGGGCCGATCCTAGGTGGACGGGCCGTTCTGGTCGGGCAGGTGGAGCGGGTGTCCGGCAGATCGGGCCCGGCCGGGCGGTGGTGCGGGTCGTGCGGTGTGACTGGTCGTTCGGTGGTGCCGGTCGTGCTGGTGCTGGTCGTGCTGGTGCCGTGCCGTCGCGGGTCTCGCTACATCGTCGGGTGTCGGTCGACGACGCAGTGGGACACGATGTGGAGGACCCCGTCGCGGACCGAGTCCGTGTAGGGGCCGACGCGCTGCAGCGCACTCCACGCCGTCGGTCCGAGTCGGCGGCGGGGGACCCCGCGGGACTCGAACACGATCGGCACGTCCATCCGCTCGTCGGAGACCGGGTGGCCGTCCGAGCCGATGGGCCCGAGCGTCACGGAGACGACCGGGGAGCCGGGGTGGTTCGGACGGCCGTCCCCGACCATCTGCCAGAGGGCCTGCAGCAGCCCGTCGCGCTGCGCGGGGGTCAGGTGCCCGGCGAGCGACTGCGGGTCGGCGACGCTGACGGAGCGTCCCAGGTGGTCGGACTCGGTGATCGCGTGGTAGAGCCAGGTCTCCCGGCGCCCCTCGATGAGGTGCAGCCGGAGCTCGGTGGCCAGGGACGCGGCGACCGACGCGGAGGCGTCCGAGAGCGGCAGCGGGTCGGAGCCGTTCGCGACGGCGTCGAGGAGCTTCTCCGCGGCCAGGTCGAGGCGGGCCAGTTCGTCCGAGGCGAGCATGCCGACCGCGAACTGCGGCGCCTGCACGTTGCTCTGCACGAGCACCCGGTCGAGTTCGCGCTGGACGAGCTGGCGGAACCGGTGCACGACGTAGAGCGCGAGCGAGGGCGGGACGACCACCAGGGCCAGCAGGGAGACGATCCCGGGCAGCGTGTCCGAGGTGATCGGGGTGGAGAGGACGGCGACGACGGCGAAGGCGAGGCCGAGCACGGCGATCGCGGCCGCGACCTCGCGGGCGGGACGCAGCGCCGCGACCGGGAGCAGTGCGAAGCCCGCGGCGACGGCCGCGCTGACCGAGTGGGCGATGTCGTGCTCGGGGAAGATCCCGATGAAGTCGAGCGTCACGACACAGGCGAGCACGGCGCAGATCAGGCCGAACGCGGTGCCGGTCAGCCGTTCGCCGTAGGTCATCAGGCTCAGCCCGACGCCGACCGCGGCGACCAGGTAGAGGGCCCACGCCGCGGCGGGGAGCCAGGGGTTCGCGTACTCGGGCAGTCGGGCGACGAAGAACACCAGTCCCGCGACGGCCTCGATCGCGGCGAGGACCGCCGCGCCGAGCCCGAGGTAGCCGGCGCCGAGCGAGGCGCCCGGCTTCGCGGCCTGCCGCAGCGACCGCGCGCCCGTCGAGGTCGAGGGGAGTCCGCGGGCCTGACGCCGCTCGCTCCCGCGGTAGCGCTCGCGGGCCTCGCGCCGGGTCCGTGGTGCCTGCTGCACGGTGTCGCCGGGCAGTCCGCGGCTGATGGTGTCCTCGGGGACGCGGGTCATCGGGGTGCCTCCAGGACGACGGTGGTGCCCGATCCCGGGGCGGAGAACAGCTTGGCGTCGCCGCCGACCTCGCGGAGCCGGCTGACCACGCTCTCCTTGAAGCCGAGGCGTTCCGCGCTGACCGCGTCGAGGTCGAAGCCGACGCCGGAGTCCGTCACCATCGCGCGGACGGTCTCCTGGTCGTGCACGATCGTGACGTGCGCCTCGCCGACGCCGGCGTGCCGACGGACGTTCTCCAGGCACTCGCCGAGCGCGAGGAGGAACGCGTCGAGCACGTGCGACGGGAGCAGGACCTGGCCGGTGCCGTGCCAGCTGACCTCGAGCCCCATCCGGCCGAAGCGCTGCTTCACCGACTCGAGGGTCTGTCCGAGGGGGGACTCCTCCTCGCGGGTGAGGGAGTAGTCGCCGGACTGCTGGGGCTGCGGGGTCGCGCCGAGGCGGAGGTGTCGGAGCAGCCTGGCGTCCTCGGCGGCCTGCTCCCGCATGGCCTGCTCGGAGACGCCGACGCCCGAGTGCGCGAGGAGCGTGAGCGTCGCGAGCACGGTGTCGTGGAGGAGGCGTGCGCCCTGCCGGCGCTGTGCCTCGGTCTCGCTGGCCTGGCGTTCGGCGCGGTGGGCGGTGCCGATGCTCATGATGCGCCGGGCGACCCGGGGGATGCTCCGGGCGATCCACACCGACACGACCGCGACGAGCACCCAGCCGAGCACGACCCCGCCGGTCGCACCGGACAGGGGGCCGCCGGACGCCCACGCGACCACGCCGACCGCCGCGACGCCCGCGACGATCGTCATCGCGAGACCGACCGGGGTGCCCCGCTGCGCCATGAGCGGTGCGGACAGCGAACCGGCGGCGAGCGGCACGACGGCACTGGCCACGACGGTCCGCACGTCCGGGTCGGCACCGACGAGCAGGAGCGCGAGGGCGCCCAGCCCGGCGGCGAGCGCGAGGGCGGTCCACCAGACGGATCCGTTCGTGCCGAACACGAGGAGGGCCGCGATGAGGACCGCGACGCAGGCGAGGCCGCCGAGGAGCGGCACGAGGGGGACGGCCAGCGAACTGACGATCCCGACGACGGAGACCAGGGCACACGTGACGCCGACGACACGGGTGGTGGACCGCAGCAAGCGGTCGCGTTCCTGTGCGATGAAGTCCATCGATGTCCTGGTTGGTGACGTCAAGCGGATGTGGAGCGGGTGTTCGGCGGGAAACCGAGCCCCCTTCAGGGGCCTCCGACGACATCATTCCACGAGGGGCACCCGTTGAGGGGTGTTCGGCGCGCTGCGGGATTCGGATGGCTGCGGGATCGTTACCGGGCGGAACCGCCTGCGGCTCAGTCCAGGAGCCGCCGGAGGTGCGCCCCCACCGCCTCGTGCTCGATGAGGAACCCGTCGTGCCCGAACTCGCTCTCGAGCACCGCGGCGCGGTCGCCGTCGAGCGTGTCCGGGACGCCGGCCGCGATCCGGTGCTGGTCCTCGAGCGGGAACAGCCGGTCGCTCGACACCCCGAGCACCAGGGTCCGCGCCGTCACCCGACCGAGTGCCGCCGCGACCCCGCCCCGCCCGGCGCCGACGTCGTGCGAGTCCATCGCGTGGGTGAGGGCGACGTACGACGCGGCGTCGAACCGTCGAGTGAACCGGTTGCCGTGGAAGTCGAGGTAGCTCTCCACCGAGAATCGTCCGTCGTCGCCGAGCGGGGAGACGTCGCTCTGCCACGACCGCGCGAAGCGTCCGTTCAGCTCGTCCGGCGCCCGGTAGGTCATGAGCGCCATCCGTCGCGCGAGGGACAGCCCGCGGTGCGGACCCTCGCCCGCGTCGGCCTCGTGGTGGTCACCGCCGTTGTAGGCGGGATCGGTCTGGATCGCCGCGCGCTGGAGCGAGTTCGCCGCGATCTGGTCGGCCGTCGTCTGCGCGGTCGTCGCGAGGACGGCGAGCCGCTGCACGCGCGACGGGTGCGTGACGGCGAACTCGAGGGCGTGCATGCCGCCCATCGAGCCGCCGACCACCGCCGCGAACACGTCGATGTCGAGGAGGTCGGCCAGCTGCGCCTGCACGGCGACCTGGTCGCGCACGGTGACGAACGGGAACCGCGAGCCCCACTCGACGCCGTCCGGCGCCACGGACGAGGGGCCGGTCGTGCCCTGGCAGCCGCCGAGCACGTTCGGTGCGACGACGAACCACCGGTCGGTGTCGATCGCGCGCCCCGGCCCGACGACGTCCCCCCACCACCCGGCGGTGCGGTGCCCGGGTCCGGGCGGGCCGGCGACGTGGGAGTCGCCGGTCATCGCGTGGAGGACGAGGACCGCGTTGTCCCGCGCTGCGTTCAGCTCGCCCCAGGTCTCGTACGCCACCCGGACCGAGGGGATGCGGCCGCCGCGCACCCACTGCTCGCCGAGCGAGGCGAACCGCCGCGAGCCGGGGTGGTCGCCGGGGCGCCAGGCGCCGGTGGCGGGCGGCTTGCCGAGCGTCCCGAGCTCGGATCCGGGCACGAGGGTGGACGGGACCGAGTCCTCGGGGATCGTCTGCCAGTCCATCGCGTCCAGTCTGCCGGGAGGCGCGCCCCACCTCCGCCGTGTTACGTCACCCCTGCTCCGCCCGGCCGGGGCGTCAGGCGCGCTGGCCCTCCTGCGAGACGGCCCGCGCCGCAGCGAGCCCCGCCTCGAGGTCGGCACGCAGGTCCTCGACGTTCTCGATGCCGACCGACAGCCGCACGAGCCCAGGGGTGACCCCCGTGGTCAACTGCTGCTCGGGCGTCAGCTGCGAGTGGGTCGTCGACGCCGGGTGGATCACGAGCGAGCGCACGTCGCCGATGTTCGCCAGGTGCGAGAACAGCCGCAGCTCGTCGACGAACGCCCGCCCGGCGGACACGCCGCCCTTCAGCTCGAAGGACAGGACCGCACCGACGCCCCGGGGGGCGTACTTCGTCGCCGCGGCGTACCAGGGCGAGGTGGGCAGGCCCGCGTAGGACACCGACGCGACGTCCGGGTGCCGGTCGAGCCACTCGGCGATCTCCTGCGCGTTCGACACGTGCCGCTCGATGCGCAGCGACAGCGTCTCGATGCCCTGCAGCAGTGCGAAGGCGGTGTCCGGCGAGTTCGACGCGCCGAGGTCGCGGAGCAGCTGCACCCGGGCCTTCACGACGTAGGCGAGCTCGTTGCCGACGGCCTGCGCGAACACGGCACCGTGGTACGAGGGGTCGGGGGAGTTGAACTCCGGGAACCGCTCGGCGTGCTCCGACCAGGCGAAGCGGCCGCCGTCGACGATGACGCCGCCGATCACGGTGCCGTGACCGCCGAGGAACTTCGTCGCCGAGTGCACGACGATGTCGGCCCCGTGCTCGAAGGGCCGGATGAGGTACGGCGTCGCGATCGTGTTGTCGACGATGAGCGGCAGCCCGGACTCGTGCGCGACGCTGCTGACGCCAGCGATGTCGAGGACGTTGATGCGCGGGTTGCCGATCGTCTCCGCGAAGAACAGCTTCGTGTTCGGTCGGACGGCGCGGCGCCACTCCTCGAGGTCGTCCTGGTCCTCGACGAAGGTCGTCTCGATGCCGAGCTTCGCGAGCGTGTACTTGAACAGGTTGTACGTGCCGCCGTAGATCGACGACGAGGACACGATGTGGTCGCCGGCACCCGCGATGTTGAGCACCGCGTAGGTCTCCGCCGCCTGGCCGCTCGACACCAGGAGCGCGCCCGTGCCGCCCTCGAGCGCGGCGATCCGCTGCTCGACGACGTCGTTCGTCGGGTTCATGATCCGCGAGTAGATGTTGCCCGGCCGCGCCAGCGCGAAGAGGTCGCGGGCGTGGTCCGAGTCCTCGAACACGTACGAGGTCGTCTTGTAGATCGGCGTCGCCCGCGCGCCCGTCGTCGGGTCGGGCTGCGCGCCGGCGTGGACCTGCGTCGTCTCGAACCGCCAGGCGGCGGCGTCGTTCGTGCTCATCGGTGCTCCTGTCGGGTCCTGGCGGTCGTCGGGTCGCGGGTGCCGGCCGGGAGGCCCGGTGCGGCGCTGCGACGTCCGTCACGGTACGCAGGTGACCGGCCGGGCACCAGCGCGCCCGCCGCACGACGTAACGCGCGCGCCGGACGTGGGCCGCGCCTCCCGTCCGGGTCAGCGGCCGGCGACGTCCCGGCGGAACAGCCAGTCGACCCTCGGCTCGAGCAGCCACCGCATCCCGCGCCGCACGAACGGCTGCGCCAGGAACAGGCTGACCGCGCAGGCGACCGCGACCATGAGGAGCACGTACGGCCAGGCGGAGTGCTCGCCGGCCAGGATCCCGGACTCGCGGATCGGGTAGAGCACGAACGTGTGGAGCAGGTAGACGGACATCGTCGCGGCGCCGAAGCGGGTGATCCAGACCGTGCGGCGGGGGACCAGCAGCAGGAACGACGCCGTCAGCAGCGTCGCCAGCAGCACCAGGCCGAGCCGCACGCCACCCGCCCACCAGGCGTCCTCGCCCAGGCCCGAGTACGAGTCGTCGTAGAAGAACCAGTGGTGCAGGTCGAAGTCCGCGAACTGCGGGATGAAGAGCAGGCACGCCGCGGCCCACGCGGCGAAGACCGCCGCGGCCGCGACGCGGACCCGGACGACGGTGCGCCGCGGGGCCTCGTACCAGCGGTCGAAGACGCCCCACTCCTTGACCTGCCAGCCGAGCAGGAAGAACGGCAGCAGGCTGATCGCGCGACCGAGCGAGAACGTGGAGTCGACGTTGTCGAGGTACCCGACGCCGACGCTCAGCGCCAGGGCCCAGACGAGCGGCCACCGCAGGATCGCCAGGTACGGCAGGATCAGCCGGAAGATCCCGAGCGCGAGCAGGAACCACAGCGTCCAGGTCGGCTTCGTCGGGTTGAACTCCTTGCCGCCCTCGACCACGGCCTGCACCACGGTCCAGATCGTCTGCATGACGATGTACGGCACGACGATGTCCGTGAAGGTCCGACGCATCCGGGCGGCGGTGGGCGTGGCTGCGGACGAGAAGTACCCGCTGATCACGCCGAACGCCGGCATGTGGAAGGCGTAGATGAACGTGTAGAGCGCCAGGGCGTGCTCGCTGCCGGCCGTCTGCCGTTGGATCGCGTGCCCGACGACGACCAGGGTGACCGCGACGAAGCGCGCCGTGTCCCACATCGGGATGCGGCGGGGCGCGCGGCCGGGCTCGAGCGGCGTCGCCGGGGCCGCGGGCGCTGGGGGAGCGGCGTCCGTCGTCATGGTCGGTCACGGTACCGGACGGCCCGCCCGGCGGGCCGCGCCGGGCCCGCGCGCTCGCCGGACCGGGCCGGGGCCCGCCCGCTCGCCGGATCGGTACGGTGGGAGGCCGACCCCCTGGAGGACCAATGCCGTCTCGTCCCGACACCACCGAGCGCCTCGCCGTCGTCACCGGCGCGAGCTCCGGCATCGGCGCCGCCACCGTCCGGCTGTTCCGCGCGCACGGCTGGCAGGTGCTCGCCGTCGCCCGTCGGCTGGAGAAGCTCGAGGCGCTCGCCGCGGAGACCGGTGCCCAGGTGCTGGTGGCCGACGTGACCGACGCCGACGCGGTCGCGGCGCTCGCCGAGCGGGTCGACGGGCTCGGCGGCGCCGACGTCCTCGTCAACAACGCCGGTGGCGCACTCGGCTCGGCGAGCGTGGAGGAGTCCGACGTCGACGACTGGCGCGCGATGTTCGAGGTGAACGTCATCGGTACCAAGCGCGTCACCGCCGCGCTCCTGCCGCAGCTCCGCCGTCGTGCGACGACCGCGGGTGTGGCCGACGTCGTCACCGTGACGAGCACCGCCGGGCACGTGGCCTACGAGAACGGCGGCGGGTACAACGCCGCGAAGTTCGCCGAGCACGCGCTGGTCGCCGCCCTCCGGCTCGAGCTGAACGGTGAGCCGCTCCGCGTGGTGGAGATCGCCCCGGGCCTGGTGAAGACCGACGAGTTCGCCCTCACGCGCTTCCGCGGGGACCGGGAGAAGGCCGCCGCCGTCTACGCCGACGTGCCGGAGCCGCTGGTGGCCGACGACGTCGCCGCGGCGATCGTGCACGCCGTCGAGCTGCCGGCGCACGTCAACCTCGACCTGGTCACCGTGCGGCCCGTCGCCCAGTCCGCCCAGCACAAGCTCGCGCGCGGACCGCTCACCCCGCGCAGCTGAGCGCGGCCGCCCGGCACCGCGGCACCGGTCGGTGCAACGGCCGCTGCCGGTGCGCGGGTCGAACGAGCGCGGGCGTCCCGGCACGCGCGGCGGTGGTGCACGGGTCGCGGCGGCGGGGTCCCTGCCGGTACCGTGGGCGGATGCCGATCAGCAGCGAACCCGGGTCAGCCGCACAGGCTCCCTCGACCGTGACCGTGACGAGCGGGCCCGAGGTGCTCGGTTGGCTGGAGTTCGGCGACGCCGCTCGGCTGCTCGCCAAGGACGTCCTGTCGTCCGGCTTCGAGCCCGAGGTCGTCGTGGCGGTGGCCCGCGGCGGGCTGATCATCGCCGGCGCGGTCGCGTACGCGCTCGGCACCAAGGAGTGCGGCTCGATCAACGTCGAGTTCTACACGGACGTCGAGCAGCGCCTCGAGGAGCCCGTCATCCTGTCGCCCGCGCTCGACGCCCCGAGCCTCGCCGGCAAGCGCGTCCTGGTCGTCGACGACGTGTCCGACTCAGGCCGCACGCTGCGCCTGGTCGTCGACATCATCCGCAACGCCGGAGCCGACGTCCGGAGCGCCTGCCTCTACTCGAAGCCCGGCACCGTGCTCGAGCCCGACCACGTCTGGCGCCGTGTCGACGGGTGGATCACCTTCCCGTGGAGCGCCCTCGCACCGGTGACGGCCGAGTCGTGAGCATCCACCTCGTCGGCGGCGGGCCCCTCGTCGCCGCGGACGTCGCCGCGCCGTTCCTCGCCGAGGCCACCGCCCGTTCCGCCGCGGTCGGGCGGAGCGTGCCCCGCATCGCCCTGCTCTCCGTGGCCGGCGCCTCCGGTGCCTCGCCGTCGTCGACCGCGGACATCGCCGAGGCCCTCGGCGGCGCTCGACAGGCCGAGGTCCTGGTGACCGAGGTCGCCCCGGGCGAGGTCTTCGCCACGACCGTCCTGAGCGACGTCGACGCACTCGTGGTGGGCGGCGGCGTCACCCCGCACTACCTCGAGGCGATCCAGCCGCTCGTCGACCAGATCCGGCTGCTCGTCTCCGACGGCCTGCCGTACCTCGGCTACTCGGCGGGCGCGATGGTCGCCGCCGACCGTGCCCTGGTGGGCGGCTGGCGCATCGGTGGCGTCGAGGTCTGCCCCGAGGAGGCCTCCGAGGGTCTCGACGAGGTCGAGCTGCGCGAGGGCCTCGGGCTCGTCGACCTGACCATCGACGTGCACGCCGTGCAGGCCGGCACGCTCGCCCGGCTGATCGCGGCGGCCGAGGCCGAGTTCGTGACCGCCGGGCTCGCCGTCGACGAGGACACCGCGCTGGTCGTCGGCGAGGGCGCACTCGAGGTCCGCGGCACCGGCAGCGTCTGGCGCGTCGTGGCCGGCGACGAGACCGTCTCCGTCGCCACCATGGGCGCCTAGGCGCGTGCGACCCCGTCCGCTCGCCGAGCTCGTCGACCCCGGCTGGGCCGAGGCGCTCGCGCCCGTCGAGGACGACGTCCACCGCATGGGCGACTGGCTCCGCGAAGAGGTCGCCGCCGGTCGGCACTACCTGCCCTCGGGGGAGAACGTGCTCCGCGCGTTCACGCAGCCGTTCGCCGACGTGAAGGTCCTCGTCGTCGGGCAGGACCCGTACCCGACGCCCGGCAACCCGATCGGGCTCTCCTTCGCGGTCGACCCGCACGTCCGACCGGTGCCCCGCAGCCTGGCGAACATCTACCGGGAGCTGCACGACGACCTCGGCGTGACGCCCCCGGAGCACGGTGATCTCCGAGCATGGTCCGAGCAGGGCGTGCTGCTGCTCAACCGGGTGCTGACCGTGGAGGCCGGGGCCGCCGGCAGCCACCGCGGCAAGGGGTGGGAAGCGGTCACCGACCAGGCCGTCCGCGCGCTCGTCGCCCGTGGCACCCCGCTCGTCGCCGTGCTCTGGGGCGCGCAGGCCGCCTCGGTCCGGCCGCTCCTCGGTGACACCCCCGTGGTGGCGTCCGCGCACCCGTCGCCCCTGAGTGCGTCGCGCGGGTTCTTCGGCAGCAAGCCGTTCTCGCAGGTCGACGCGCTGCTCCGTGCGCAGGGTGCCGAGCCCGTCGACTGGACGCTGCCCGCCTGACCGCGGTGCCGTCGGGGTGGTGGACAGTAGGCTCGGTCCCGTGCTCGAGGAGGAATACCAGCGCCGGCGTGTCCTGCCCCGCCACCTGCGTGCGCCCGTGGCCGCCGAGGCGGCGTTCACGTACACGATCCGTGCCGCCGAACCGCGGGACCTGCCCGACGTCCGAGAGATCCACACGCACTACGTCCGGAACTCGTCGGTGACCTTCGACCCGTCCGCCTTCACCTTCGCCCGGTGGAAGCAGCGCTACGACGAGGTGCGTCGCCGCGGCCTGCCCTTCCTCGTCGCCGAGAACCCCTCGGGCCAGATCCTCGGCTACGCGCTCGTCGACCCGTGGAACCCCCGCGACCGGTCGAACCACGTGGTCGAGGACTCGATCTACCTCGGTGCCGCCTCCGGTGGCAAGGGGCTCGGCCGGGCGCTCATGGCGGCGCTGCTCGACGAGTGCCGCGCCGCCGGCGTCCGGGAGGTCATCGCCGTCATCGCCGACCGCCAGGCCGAGGCCTCGATCCGCCTGCACGAGCGGCTCGGCTTCGAGGAGGTCGGCCGCATGGGGAAGGTCGGCTTCAAGTACGACCGCTGGCTCGGCACCGTGACGATGCGGCTCCGTCTGCGCGGGCCGCGGCTCTTCCGCACCCGGCGCTGACGCCGGGAGCGGCGCGGGACTCCGCCGTCGCCGCGAGACGCCGCCGAGCGCGGCGAGACGCCGCCGGGCGTGCGGCGTCTCGGCTCCCTGGACGGCGTCTCGCGTCGACGCCACCGTCTCGCGTCGTGACCCACGGGCGGACGGGAGGCGCGGGGCCGGGGCCACCACGCGCCTCCCGTCCGCCCGTTCCTTCCCATCTCGCGTGCGGTGGCTGGTGGGATCGGGCGTGCCGGGTCTCTCGGGACGACCAGGCACTCCCGGAACGACCGGGTACGCCCGGAACGACCCGCGGGCGGCGGGCCGTCGCCGGCGGACCGGGTCAGGACCCGGGCGCCTCGGCGATGAACTCGTCGCGCGTGACGCGCAGCAGCGCCGTGGCGGCCGTGCCCGCCGCCGCGGCGTCCCCGGCGACGACCGCGAGCGCCACCGCCTCGTGCCGGACCGCCGCGTCGAGCGTCCAGCGCGTGATCGTGTCCCGCGACTCCGAGGTGCGGGTGCGCAGGAGCGCCTCGACGGTGCCGGCGAAGTGGGCGAACACGGCGTTGCCCGACCCGGTGAGGAGCGCACGGTGGAAGCGGACGTCCGCTTCCAGGTAGGCGCGACTGTCCTCGCGCGCGCAGGCGTCGAGCATGGCACGGGCCGCCTCGAGCACGGCGGCGCCGGGGGCGGGTCCGCTCCGCACCTCGGCCGCGAGTGCCGCTGCCACGGGTTCGACGCCGAGCCGCAGTTCCAGGAGTTCCCGCTGCTGCACGAAGTACGCCGGCGACGCTCCGCGCCACCGGATGACCGTCGGCGCGAGGAGCTCCCACGAGGTCGTCGGGAGGACCTGGGTGCCGACGCGCTGCCGTGGCTCGACGAGGCCGAGCGACTGCAGGACGCGCAGGGCCTCGCGGACGACCGACCGCGACACGCCGAACTCGGACGCGACCAGTTCCGGCCGGACGACCGCCCCCGGTGCCAGCACCCCGTCGACGATGCGCTGCCCGAGGGTCTCGAGCACGTGGGCGTGGAGCCCGCGGGCGGTGGTCATCGTTCCTCCGGTTGTGCGGTGCGGGACGTCGGACGCGCCGGTGTGACGCGGTCTCCATCGAAGCGGCAGACTGCGCCGCAGGGCGGGTGCCGCGCGGCGGATGGCAGTAGAGTCTGATTTGTCAGATTATTCGGGCCGGGCGTCGCACGCGACGTCCCGGGCCTCACGACACCCACACGAAGGCGACGGAGCCGCGAAGCGGCGGCTCCAGGAAGGGGCACCGATGCCTCACGCACCCACCGGAGGAACCGCGCCGGTCGACACGTTGCACGGGCTGACCGTCCTGGCCGCCGAGGGCGGCGGCACGCAGACCGTCGACCCCTCCGGTCCGATCGGACAGCTGATCACCGCGGCGCTGCTCGGCATCGTGGTGATCATCGTGCTCATCACCTGGCTCAAGGTGCACCCGTTCGTCGCGCTGACGATCGGTGCGCTCGGCGTCGGCATCGGGGCCGGTCTCGCCCCAGACAAGGCGGTCACGAGCTTCGGTACGGGGTTCGGTGCCACGATGACGAGCGTCGGCATCCTGGTCGGCCTCGGCTCCATGTTCGGTCGGATGCTCGTCGACTCGGGTGCCGCGGACCGGGTCGTCGACACCCTCGTGCGGCGCTCGTCGAAGGCCGCGCTGCCGTGGACGATGGCGCTCATCGGCGCACTGATCGGCCTGCCGATGTTCTTCGAGGTCGGTCTCGTGCTCCTCATCCCGATCATCGTGCTCGTCGCCAAGCGCAGCGACGTCCCGATCATGAAGATCGCGGTGCCCGCCCTCGTCGGCCTGTCCACGATGCACGCGTTCGTCCCGCCGCACCCCGGCCCGCTCGTCGCGGTGTCGACCGTCGGCGCGAACCTCGGCACGACCCTCGCGTTCGGCATCGTGCTGGCGATCCCGGTCATCGTGCTGGCCGGCCCGGTCTTCGCCCGGTTCGCCGCACGGTGGGTCGACATCCCCGCGCCGGACATGTTCGGGTCGCGCGGGTCCGGGTCGTCCGACCCCGCGCACGCCGGCCGGGAGGCACGCCGCGGCCCCGCCACGCAGGACACCGCGTCGCTGCCGAACGGCAAGAGCGACTTCACCCGCGTGATCAGCGAACCGCGCAGCCCGTCGTTCGCGGTCGCGCTCGTCGGCATCCTGCTGCCCGTCGTCCTCATGCTCGCCCAGGCGGTCCGCGAGGCGACCGCTCCCGACGCCGCCGGTGCGTGGGTCTCGCTCCTCGACTTCCTCGGCAGCCCGATCATCGCGATCGGCATCGCGACCGTCTTCGCGATGGTGTTCTTCGCGATCGGGGGCGGCATGGGCCGGAGCGCGGTCGCGAAGTCGCTCGAGGACGCCCTGCCCCCGGTCGCCGGGGTCCTGCTCATCGTCGGCGCGGGCGGCGGGTTCAAGCAGGTCCTCATCGACACCGGGATCGGCGGTGTGATCGCCGACGCCGTGCAGGAGTCGGGCATCTCGGTGCTGCTCGTCGCGTGGGTGGTGTCCGCGCTCGTGCGCGTCGCGACCGGCTCGGCGACCGTCGCGACCGTGACGGCGGCGGGCATCATGGCCCCGATCGCCGCAGACCTGTCGACGCCGGAGACCTCGCTCCTGGTGCTCGCGATCGGCGCGGGCTCGGTCTTCCTGTCGCACGTCAACGACGCCGGGTTCTGGCTCGTCAAGGGCTACCTCGGCACCACCGTCGGCCAGACGTTCAAGACGTGGACGGTGCTCGAGTGCCTCATCTCGGTCATCGGCCTCGTGGGCGTGCTCATCGCCGGGGTGTTCTTCTGATGCCGGGCGCCGAGGCACGGGTCCTGGTGGTCATGGGCGTCTCCGGCTCGGGCAAGTCGACCCTCGCCGCGACCCTGGCCGACCAGCTCGGGTGGGACCTCGCCGAGGGCGACGACATGCACCCGGCGGCGAACGTCGAGAAGATGCATGCGGGCACACCGCTCACGGACGACGACCGCTGGCCGTGGCTCGACCTCGTCGCGGCCTGGATCCGGGAGCACCTCGACACGGGGACCCCGGGCGTCGTGACCTGCTCGGCGCTCAAGCGCTCCTACCGGGACGTGCTGCGGGCGCCCGGCGTGGTGTTCGTGCACGTCGCCGGTGACACCGGGACCATCGAGCAGCGGATGACCGCCCGGTCCGGCCACTTCATGCCGACGTCGCTCCTCGCCTCGCAGTTGGCGACGCTCGAACCGCCGCAGCCGGACGAGGCGCACCTGACGGTGGCCGCGGACCGGTCGCCCGACGAGGAGGCCGCCGAGGTCGTCGTGCGCCTCGGCCTGCAGCCGGTCAGCTGAACCAGATCGCCGTCCCGACCGGCAGCTGCGACAGGGTCGTCGTCATCGCGGCGGAGATCCGCACGCACCCGTGCGAGCTGCCGGTCGGGTCCGGGTAGTAGTGCAGGGCGGTCAGGGCCGCGTTGCCGCCGTACTGCGGGATCCGCGAGGAGTGCGCACCGGTGAGGATGATCGGGTTGCCCTGCGTGTAGGTCACGCGGGCGTCGACGTAGGCGGCCTCGACGTAGGTGGCGGTCGAGGTCGGTGTCGGGTCGTCCGGGGTGCCGAGCCGGGCCGCCTCGGTCGCCGACACGGAGCCGTCCCTGGCGACCACCGACACCGTCGAGGCCTGGACGTCGACCCGGATCATCCGGTCCGTCGGGGCGATCGTGAAGTCGGCGGCACGGGCCCACGCGAAGGTGGCACTCGGCGCGGTAGGGTCACCGCCGTCGCCCGGCGTCCGGTTCCGGGCCGGCGTCGACACGAGGACCATGCCGCCGTCCTGTCCCGCCGAGCGGCCCCAGACCGCGGTCGCCGCGGGCGTGTCGATGGTGGACACGGTCGACGCGAGGGTCGCCACCGGGCGGGCGTCGGGCGCGGCGTCGGCGTACAGCGCGACGAGCCGCTGCTTCGGCGTGGCGATCTCCCAGCGGTTGTCCGGCCGGACGTGGCTGCCGTCGAGGAGCTCGGGCACGACCGCGTCGTGGAAGGCGAGGGGGAGGGCGGCGAGCTCGGCCTCGGACGCCGCCGCCGGGACCGCGGGGAGCGTCGGGATGGGGCTCGGTGTCGGGGTCGGGGTCGCCGTGCTGCGCGCGGCAGCGGTCTCGACGGGGGCCGACGGCTGCACCGCCGCACCGATCCCGACGGCGGCGAGCGCGGCGGCCGCCACCGCGCCGATCGTGATGCCCCAGGTCCTGCGTCGCATGTGCCCCTCCCTGGACCAGTGCACCACATCGCGGCCGCGACCGCACCGCGCGGGCGCGTCGTGACGACGCCGGGCCGCTCCCGTCTGACCCGACGGACACCGAGCGGTCGGCAGCATGGGCGGCATGGCCATCGACGACTCCCTCGGCATCCTGACCCGCGGCTACGGCTTCGGCGCGCACCTCTGGCGACGCACGCGACCGGACGCCCGTGCGGTCCCCTTCCGGCTGCTCGGCAAGCCCGCACTGCTCGTGCGCGGCGAGGAGGGCGTCGACCTCTTCTACGACGGCTCCCGCACGCGACGGCACGGGGCGATGCCGGCGCTCGTGCAGCGCACCCTGTTCGGGGTCGGGTCGGTGCACTCGCTCGACGGCGCCGAGCACCGGCACCGCAAGGCGACCTTCGTCGACGTCGCCTACGAGGACGAGCAGGTCCGCCGCCTCACGCCCTTCCTCGCCGAGGAGTGGTCCCGCGAGCGCGACGCCTGGCTCGCGGGCGGACGCCGGAGCGCCTACGACGCCGCGGTCGGTGCGATCGGTCGCGCGGTGATGCGGTGGGCGGGCCTGCCCGGCACGGCCGCCGCGAAGACCCGGTGGGCGGCGAAGCTCGCGCAGGTCGTCGACGGGTTCGGCGTGCCCTACTCACCGGAGTACCTGCTCGCGGCGCTGAACCGGCACTGGTCGGACCGGCACGCAGCCCGGCTCGTCGAGGCCGTCCGGGGCGAGCGCCTGCACCCCGCGGCGGGCACGGCGCTCCACGAGTGGGCCTGGCACCGCGACCAGGACGGTGCGCTGCTGCCCCCGCGGACCGCCGGCATCGAGCTGCAGAACTCGATCCGACCCGCGATCGCCGTCGCCCGGTTCGTGGCGTTCGCGGCGAAGGAGCTGCACGACCGGCCGGAGTGGCGCCGGCGGATCGCCGAGGAGACCGTCGAGCGCGGCTCCCTGGTCGACGGGCCCGTTGCCGTCGCGTTCGCGCAGGAGATCCGCCGCACCGCGCCGTTCGTGCCCGTGCTGCCCGCCTGGGCGACCGAGGACGTCGAGCTCGACGGGGAGCGCGTCCGCGCCGGCGGCCGGGTGGTGCTCGACGTCCTCGGCACGGACACCGACGACCGCTCGTGGTCGGACGCCGACCGGTTCGACCCGTCGCGCTGGCTCGACGTCACGAGCTGGGACGACGTCGAGGCCGTGCGGACCTTCGTGCCCCACGGCGGCGCGGACGTCGCGACCGGACACCGGTGCCCGGGGGAGAAGGTCGCGGTCGCGGCCCTCGCCACCGCGGTCGCGGTGCTCGGTGACCCCCGGCTCGAGGTGCTCGACACCGGGCTCGACGTCGACCGTCGGCGTATGCCGACGAAGCCGGCGTCCGGCGGACGCGTCGCGCGCCGCGGCGCGGCCACCGGCCGCTCCGGCGGCTGCCCGTTCCACCGTTCCGCGCACTGACGGCACCGGTGTCGGTCGGGAGGCGCGTGGCGGACCCCGCCACGGTCCTCCCTCGCAGGCTCGGTCGGCGCGCCCCGCGCAACGCTTCGCGTGGCCGCTGAGCGGAGCGCGCCCGACCTTCCTCTTCAGCCCTCGGTGACGCGACCCGCCTCGACCCGCCACCGCCGGTCCAACCGCACGGTGTCGAGCATCCGCCGGTCGTGGGTGACGAGCAGCAGGGTGCCGTCGTAGGACTCCAGCGCCTGCTCGAGCTGCTCGATCGCGGCGAGGTCGAGGTGGTTCGTCGGCTCGTCGAGCACGAGCACGTTCACGCCGCGGGCCTGCAGCAGGGCGAGACCAGCGCGCGTCCGCTCGCCCGGGGACAGCGCCGACGAGGGGCGTCCGACGTGGTCGGCCTTCAACCCGAACTTCGCGAGGAGGGTCCGGACGTCGGCCGTCGTCATCTCGGGGACCAGGTCCTCGAACGCCGCGGCGAGGGGCTGTTCGCCGGTGAACGCCGCGCGGGCCTGGTCGACCTCGCCGACCGCGACGCTCGACCCGAGGGACGCGGACCCGGTCGTCGGCGCGGTGCGGCCGAGCAGCGCCCGGAGCAGCGTCGACTTGCCGGCGCCGTTCGGACCGGTGATGCCGATGCGGTCGCCACCGGAGACCTGCAGCGACACCGGGCCGAGCGTGAAGTCGCCCTGCTCGTAGACCGCGTCGGACAGGGTGGCGACGACCGCCGACGAGCGCGGGGCGCTGCCGATGGTGAAGGCGAGCTGCCACTCCTTGCGGGGCTCCTCGACCTCGTCGAGCCGGGCGATGCGCGACTCCATCTGCCGCACCTTCTGCGCCTGCTTCTCGCTCGACTCACTCGCGGCCTTCCGGCGGATCTTGTCGTTGTCCGGCGCCTTCTTCATGGCGTTCCGCACGCCCTGGCTCGACCACTCGCGCTGCGTCCGGGCGCGCGAGACGAGGTCGGCCTTCGTGGCGGCGTACTCGTCGTACGCGTCCCGCTTGTGCTGGCGGGCGATCTCGCGCTCCTCGAGGTACGCCTCGTACCCGCCGCCGAACAGCCGGTGCGACGACTGGGCGAGGTCGAGCTCGAGGACCGCCGTCACCGACCGGGCGAGGAACTCGCGGTCGTGGCTGACCAGCACGGCGCCGCCGCGGAGGCCGCGGACGAACTGCTCCAGCCGGTCGAGCCCCTCGAGGTCGAGGTCGTTCGTCGGCTCGTCGAGGAGCACCACGTCGAAGCGGGAGAGCAGCAGCGCGGCCAGTCCCACCCGGGCCGCCTGCCCGCCGGACAGCGCCGTCATCGGCGAGTCCGGTCCGACGCCTGCGCCGTCCGCCGTCACGTCCAGACCCAGTTCGCCGAGCACCACGGGCAGTCGTTCCTCGAGGTCGGCGGCACCGGACGCGAGCCAGCGCTCGAGCGCGACGGAGTACCGGTCGGCCGCGGCGTCCTCGGCGTCGGGGTCGCCCAGGGCCTCGGCTGCGCGGTCCATGTCGGCGGTGGCGTCGGCGCACCCGGTGCGGCGGGCGACGTACGCGGCGACGGTCTCGCCCACGACGCGTTCGTGCTCCTGCGGGAGCCAGCCCACGAAGGCGTCGGGCGGGTTCGTCGACACGGTGCCGGCGAGGGGCTCGTCGACCCCGGCGAGCAGGCGCAGCAGCGTCGACTTGCCGGCACCGTTCACCCCGACCAGACCGATCACGTCACCGGGGGCGACGGTGAGATCGAGACCCTCGAAGAGCGTGCGTACGGCGTACCCGCCGGCGAGGTCCTTGGCGACGAGCGTGGCGGTCATCCGGCAATCGTCCCACGGGTCGGACGGGAGGCGCGGTGCTGGCCCGCCGCGCGCCTCCCGTCCGGCGCGGTGTCCGTCCACCGTGCCTCGGCATCATGGGGTCGTGCCGACCCTCATCGTGACCGCCCACCCCGACCCCGACTCGCTGACGCTCGCCGTGGCTCGGCGCCTCCGCGACGCCCTCGCCGCGTCCGGCCCGGTCGAGCTCGCCGACCTCGCCGCCGAGGGCTTCGATCCGCGCTCCACCGCGGCGGACCGGCACACGTACCGGACCGGGAAGGACCCCGCGTCCGACGTGGCGGCCGAGCAGGCACGGCTCGACCGGGCGGACCACCTCGTGCTCGTGTTCCCGGTCTGGTGGTGGTCCGTCCCGGCGCTGCTCAAGGGGTGGCTCGACCGGGTGTTCGTGAACGGGTGGGCCTTCGGCGTCGGGGACGACGGACGGATCGAGCGTCGGCTCGGACGGCTCACGGTGCACCTCGTCCCGATCGCCGGCGACGACGCCGGGGTGTACGAGCGGCACGGGTACGGCGAGGCACTCCGGACGCAGCTCGAGCACGGCGTCGTCGACTACTGCGGCGCGGTCCGTGGGGCCACCACGTTCGTGCACGAGTCCGAGCACGAGGACCCCGTCGTGCGCGAGCGTGCCGTGACGGCCGCGGTCGACGCCGTCGTGGCCGCGGTCGGCGGGTGACCGCTCCGCCCAGCTACCCCTCGGGGACCGCCACCACCCGGTTCTGGTACGCCCACACCACGGCCTGCAGGCGCGACCGGACTCCGAGCTTCGGGAGCATCCGCGCCAGGTGGGACTTCACCGTGGACACCTCGACGACGAGTGCCGCCGCGATCTCCTCGTTCGACATCCCCTGCGCGAGGAGCAGCAGCACGTCCCGCTCGCGCGCGGTCAGCACCTCCGACGCCCGGTCGCCGGTCACCGGCTGGAGGCTCCGCCGCGACACGAACTCCCGCAGGACCCGCCGGGTGAGGGTCTGGTCGATGGTGCCGTTGCCCGCGGCGACCTGCCGGACGGCGTCGACGATCACGTCGGGCTCGGCGTCCTTGAGCAGGAACCCGGACGCCCCGGCCTCGAGCGCGCCGAACACCAGGTCGTCGAGGTCGAACGTCGTCAGCATCAGTACGGGCACGGCGGGGTCGGCGTCGGGCGCGCAGAGCTCGCGGGCGACCTCGATGCCGTTCCGCACCGGCATCCGGATGTCGAGCACCGCCACGTCCGGTCGGGTACTCCGCGCCAGGGCGAGGGCCTCGCCGCCGTCCGCCGCCACACCGACGACCTCGACGTCGGGCTCGGCCGCGAGCAGGGCCGACATCCCCGCCCGCACCAGCGGCTGGTCGTCCGCCACCAGCACCCGGATCACCGGGGCACCTCCGCCGACTCACGTCCGAGTCCCAGCGTCACCGACCAGCCTCCCGTCTCCGTCGGACCGGTCTGGAGGCGCGCCCCCACCAGGTCCGCCCGCTCGCGCATGCCGCGCAGTCCGTTCCCACCCGCTGCCGTGCTCCCCGACGCCGGTGCGGCGGGCGCCCCGTTCTCGACGGTGAGCATCAGGTGCTCGTCGTCGCGGTCGTCCACGGTGACGGTCACCTCGGCCCCCGGAGCGTGCAGGGCCGCGTTCGCGAGTGCCTCCTGCACCGTCCGGTACGCGGCGAGCTGCGCGAGCGGCCCCACGCCGTCGGCCAGCTCGCGGTCGCCCGGCAGGACCTCGAGGCGCACCGCGGACCGGTACCGGGCGCGCTCGACCAGGTCGACGATCCCGGCGACGGTCTCCACGGCGCGTTCGGCCGGGGCGTCGTCGCGGAGCAGGCCGACCAGGCGACGGAGGTCCTCGAGCACCGCGGTGCTCTGCTCCCGCACCTGGCGGACGCCCTCGTGGGCGGCGGCCGGGTCGGTGTCGATCTGCCGGTCGATCACGGCCGACATGAGGGCGATGCCGGACAGGTGGTGCGCCGCGATGTCGTGCAGCTCCCGCGCCATCGCGGTCCGTTCGCGCGAGACGGCGGCGTCGACGCGGGCATCCTGCTCGCGGACGACGGCCGAGGCCTCGGCGGTGCGGGCAGCGACCTCGGCCTCCCGTGCCGCCCGCACGTCGCGCCGCGACCGGACGACCAGGGCGACGACAAGCGGGAGTCCGACGGCCCCGACCGCCTGGGTGAACCCCTGCGGTGCGGCGTCGAGCACCGCGGCCGACACGGGGCGGCCCGAGAGCGCTCCGTGCAGGAGGATCCAGTTCTCCGCGGTGCCCGTCGCGACGAGACCCGCCGCGACGACCAGTGCCGGCCAGAGCCGTCCGAACGGGACGCGCAGGGCGGTCAGGACGACGGCGACCACGACCGGGAGCGCGGCCAGGCCGAACACGTCGCTGCTCTCGTGGGTGGCGGACACTGCGATGACCGGGACCGCGGCGACCGCGACGAGGGAGACCCGGGGGGCGGGTCGCGCGGCGAGCAGGACCGCGGACTGCACGAGGAGCCCGAGGGCGGCGAGCAGCCAGGCCCCGCTGCCGACCGTCGGGGCGTCGAGGCGTGGACCGACGGTGTCCGGGTCGATCCGGTCCAGGAAGGGCAGCCCGAGCAGCAGTCCGAGCGAGACGACGGCGGTCGCGACGGCGACCAGGACGTCGTTCCGACGGAGGCGACGGTCGCCGCCGACCCGCGCGGTGCGGGAGTCGGCGGCGACGCGAGCCGCACTCGCTTCAGCGGGTGCCATCGTTCGATCCTACGAGGCGGGCGGGGGCCGGCGTCGGGAGGCGATCCGTGCCTCCCGGCCGGCGGTCGTACCCGAGCCGACCACGGGTGGCGACCAGCAGGACCGCGGCGGCCACCGTCGAGACGATGGTGAGCCCCTGCATCATCGTGCCGGCGGTCATCCCCGGGTACATGTCGGCCCAGAGGGTCGAGATCGTGTTGTTCACCCCGACGTGCAGCAGGAGCGCGACCGGCAGGCTCTCACCGGTCCGGTTGAAGACCCACGTCATGACGACGTTGAAGGTGATCGTGAAGAGCGCGAAGACGACCGGCTCCGACCAGTGTGCGTCCGGCCACCCGCCCCAGTCCGACAGGTACAGCGGCATGTGCCAGAGCGCCCACAGCGGGCCGAGCACGGCGGCGGCACCGAGCGGTCCGAAGCGGTCCTGCAGGCGGGGGAGGGCGAAGTCACGCCAGCCGGGCTCCTCCGACAGACCCGTGGTGAACAGCTGCACCACGAGACCCGGCACGAGGGCGAGCAGGGCGAGGGCGGGCGGCGCCTGGACGTTCCCGCCCGAGAAGGGCAGGCCCGTCAGGACGATGAGCGCCGGGACGCCGACCAGGGCCAGTGCGTACCAGTACCAGGCGACCCGCCAGCGCCAGAGGCGACCGACCCACCGCCGCAGCCCCGGCCGACCGTCGGCGATCGCCGTGACGACGAAGGCGCCGCCGAGCGGACCGAGGAGTGCCCCGGGCAGGACGCCGGTGAACTGCGCGGTGCCGAGGAACTCCGGGAAGTGCAGGTCCCACACGCCCAGACCGTGCGGGCTCAGGATGTACGGCACCCAGGCGAGCCAGCTGAGGCCGAGCGCCAGGGTGGCGAAGGAGGCGAGCGGGTGCCGGGAGACCAGGCCCGCGACCCCCGTCCGTTCGGGGACGACGGTGCCGGCGCCGGGCCGGACTTCGGTGGTGTTCGTCATGCCGTCCACGCTAGGAACGGCCGTCCGCCGGGACGACCGGCGGAGGGACGCATCCCGGGACCTCCACCGAAGGATGCAAGCCGGTGCCGCGACCGCCGCACGTGCGTACCGTCGGGGACATGACCACCACCGTCCTCGTCGCCGGCGCCACCGGCGACCTCGGTGCGCGCATCGTCCGCGCACTCCTCGACCACGACCCCGACGTGCGCGTCCGGGTGCTCACCCGGTCGGGCTCCTCGCCCGCCGCCGATCGGCTCGCCGCCGCGTCCGACCGGGTGTCGGTCGTCAGCGCCGCCTACGACGACCACGACGCGCTCGTGTCGGCGCTCGCCGGGGTCGACGTCGCCGTCGCCGCGGTGAGCGGCACCCGGTCCGTGATCGTCGACGCGCAGACCGCGCTGCTCCGCGCGGCCGTCTCCGCCGGGGTGCCGCGGTTCGTCCCGTCGGACTACTCCGCCGACTACCGGGCGATCACCCCCGGGACCAACCGCAACTTCGAGCTGCGCCGCGAGTTCGCCGCGACCGTCGACGCCGCACCCGTCCGGGCCACCTCGGTCCTGAACGGTGCCTTCACCGACATGCTCACCGGACAGGCCCCGATGATCCTGTTCGACCGTCGCACGGTCCTGTACTGGTCGTCCGCCGACCAGGTGCTCGACTTCACGACGAAGGACGACACCGCACGGGTGACGGCGCTCGCCGCGCTCGACCCGGACGCACCGCGGTACGTCGAGGTCGCCGGGGACCGGGTGACGGCCAGGAGCGTCGCGGACACCCTGTCGCAGCTCACCGGCACGCGCTTCCGGACGCAGTGGGCCGGGACCGCGAGCACCCTCTCCGGGATGGCACGCATCGGCCGACGGCTGTCGAGCGCCGGGGACGAGGAACCGTTCCCCGCGTGGCAGGGGATGCAGTACTTCGTCAGCATGTTCAGCGGCGAGGCCGAGCTGCACCACGTGGCGAACGACCGCTACGGGCCGCACCGCTGGACGAGCGTGCGGGACGTCCTCGCAGCGCACCTCGACGCACCGGCGTCCGCCTAGGCTCGGGGACCGTGTTCGAACTCCACCACCTCGCCGCACAGGAACTCTGGGACTGGATCCGCCGGGGGGACGCGACGGCGCTCGAGGTGACCGAGCACTACCTCGCCCGGATCGAGCGGCTGGACCCGTCCCTCGGGGCGTTCGTCACCGTCACCGCCGACGCCGCGCGTGAGCGGGCGGAACGGCTCGGGTCGCTCGTACCGACCTCCCGATCGCTGTGGGGCCTGCCCACCGCGGACAAGGACCTGTACGACCGGGCCGGGGTCCCGACACGGCACGGCTCGACCGCGCTGCCGGTGACGCCCGCGACCGCCGACCATCCGCTGGTGGCGGCGCTCGCCGCGGCGGGGACCGTGAGCCTCGGCAAGACGACGTCGCCGGAGTTCGGCATGTCCTCGTCGTCCGAGACCCGCTTCGGCACGACCCGCAACCCGTACGACACGGCACGGGCGCCGGGCGGGTCGTCGAGCGGCACGGCGGTGGCCGTCGCGGCCGGACTCCTGCCCGCGGCGGTCGGCACCGACGGCGGGGGCTCGGTGCGCATCCCCGCCGCCGCCACCGGACTCGTCGGGCTCAAGCCGAGCCGGGGGCGGGTGCCGTCGATGCCCGGGCGCTCCGGTGTCGGTGGGCTGAGCGTCGCCGGACCGATCACGCGGAACGTGGCCGACGCCGGGATGCTCCTCGACGCCCTCGTGGCGCCGACCGGGCTGCCGGAGCCGTCGCCGTACGCGCTCGTCACCCCCGAGGTCGGCGAGGGACCCTTCACGGCCGCCGCCGTCCGGGGCGAGGGCCGGTTCGTCGTCGGGGTGCTCGAGGGGTCGCCGTGGGACGAGACCGTCGACGTCGTGGTCGACCCGGCAGCCCGGGCTGCGGTGGCGACCGCCGTGCGGGTGCTCGGCGAGGTCGGGCACGGGGTGGAGGAAGTGGTGATGCCCCGGCTGCCGTACGCCGACGCCTTCCGTACGGCGTGGGAGTCGAGTGCCGCCGGGCTGCTGCGCGTGCCGGGCCTCGACCGGTCCGAGCTGACCCCGCTCGTGGCGTGGCTCGTCGAACGTGCCGGACGGCTGACCGCCGAGCAGGTGCTCGACGCCACCGCGACCCTCGACACGTTCTCGGCCGGCCTGATCCGGGCGTTCGACCCCTTCGACGCCGTGCTGACGCCGACCCTGGCGCTGACCCCACGGCCGCTCGGCTGGTACGGCGACGACCCGGAGGAGGACTTCCGGCGGCAGTGCGCGTACTCGCCGTGGACGTCGATGGCGAACGTGTCGGGGTTGCCCGCGATCACGCTGCCCGTCGGCGTCACCGAGGAGGGACACCACGACGGTGCCGGGCTGCCGATGGGCGTGCAGCTCGTCGGGCGACCGGGCGGTGAGCGCGTCCTGCTCGCGATCGGCGCCCAGCTCGAACGCCGGCTGCGCTGGCAGCGGCGCCACCCGCCGCAGTGGTGACGCGGGGCTGAGGTGCGGCGTCTGCGACGTCGCGCGCGTCGATCGACACGTGGAACGTCGCAGACGGCGCGCTGGCCAACCGACCGACCGCCGCCCGCCGGACCGGGCCGGGCGACGCAGGGGCCCGGCGCGCCTACGGCAGCGTCGGCGCCGCCGCCACGAGCGCCCGCGTCACCGCGTGCTGCGGGTCGTCGAGGAGCGACACCGGTCCCTGCTCGACGATCCTCCCGGCCGACAGCACCGCGACGGTGTCGCACAGCCGCTGCACCACGCCGATGTCGTGCGACACGAGCACGAGCGTCAGGCCGAGGTCGTCGGCGAGCGACCGGAAGAGGTCGATCACGCGCGCACGGACGACCACGTCGAGGGCGCTCATCGGCTCGTCCCCGAACAGGACCCGCGGCCCGTGCACGACCGCCCGCGCGATGGCGATCCGCTGCCGCTGCCCACCGGAGAACTCGTGCGGGTACCGGTCGACGGCGTCGGCGGGCAGGTCGACCCGCTCGAGCACCGCACGAACGAGCTCGGCGTGCCGGCCCGGCACCCGGAGCGCCCGCAGCGGCTCGCCGACGATCGCCCCGACGCGCATCCGTGGGTCGAGCGATGCGTACGGGTCCTGGAACACGATCCCGGTCTCGCGGCGGAACCAGCGCATGGTGCGCGCGGAGGCCGAGGCGACCACCGGACGTCCGCCGGCCGTCACGGTGCCCGTGGTGGGCGCCTCCAGGCCGGCGAGCAGGCGCACCAGCGTCGACTTGCCCGACCCGGACTCGCCGACGATCCCGAGCCGCGACCCGGTGGCGACCGTCAGGTCGACGCCGTCCACCGCGGTGCGCACCGGTCCGGGCTCGAACGGTCCCCGGCGCGGCAGCCGGTAGGTGCGGTGGAGCCCGCTGGCGCGCAGCGCGTCGGTCATGCGGAGCCTCCGGTCAATCGCGCGGTGGCACGGGCGGCGTCGACGAGGGCGGCCGTCGCCGGGTGCCGGGGTGCGTCGAGGAGCGCACGGACGGAACCCTGCTCGACGACCCGTCCGTGGTCGAGCACGACGGCCTGGTCCGCGATCCGCGCGAGCACCGCCAGGTCGTGCGTCACGAAGAGCATGCCGGTGCCGCGGTCGGTCGAGAGCCGCGCGAACAGCTCGAGGATGCGCGCCTCGGTGGTCACGTCGAGGGCGGTCGTGGGTTCGTCCGCCACCAGGTAGGCGGGGGAGCCGGCCATCGCCATCGCGATGCAGATCCGCTGCCGCTGCCCGCCGGACAGCTGGTGCGGGTACTGGCGCAGGAGCGAGGCCGGATCGGGCAGCCCGACGGCGTCCGCGAGGGCGACGGCCGCCGTGGCCGCCGCACGACGGTCCAGGCCGCGGTGCAGCCGGAGGGGTTCGGCGACCTGCGCACCCACGCGGCGGAGGGGGTCGAGCGCCGTGCCCGGCTCCTGGAACACCATGCCGATCCCGGCACCGCGGTGCCGGGATCGCTCGCGGTCGCGCAGGCCGACGAGCTCGGTGCCGTCGAGGCGGATGCTGCCGGTGACCTCCGCCCCGGTGGGCTCGAGCCCCATCAGGGCGAGCGAGGTCATGGACTTGCCGGACCCGGAGGCGCCGATGACGCCGACGCGCCGGCCGGGAGGCACGGTGAACGTGACGTCGTCGAGGACCGTCCGCCCCGCGATGCGGACCGTCAGTCCGCGCACCTCGAGTCCGTCGCGCTCGGTCCGGTGGGTGGTCGCGTCGGTCATGCCGTCACCCCCGGGATGGTCGTCGTGCTGCTCGACGCGCGGTCCCCGGTGGTGAGGCGCGGGTCCGTCGCGTCGCGCACCGCGTCGCCGAGCAGCGACAGGGCGGCGACGACGAGGGCGATCGCGGCGCCCGGCCAGGTGGCGCTCCAGGGGTGCACGCCGATGTAGGTCTGGAGGTCGGCGAGCAGGTTGCCCCACGAGGCGGTGTCCGACCCGGCGCCGTACCCGAGGTACGACAGCCCGGCCTCGGCGAGGACCGCGGTCGCCATCGCGAGCGACAGCTGCACCGTGAACAGCGGCGCCGCGTTCGGCACGAGGTGCCGGGTGAGCACGCCGAGCGGACCGACCCCGGACGCCCGGGCGGCCACGACGTAGTCGCTCCGGGCGATGCGGCGGATCTCCCCGCGGGTGACGCGGGCGATCGAGACACCGAAGGACAGGCCGACGCTGACGACGACGACGCCGAGGGAGCCGCCGAACACCGCGGTCAGGAGCATCGCGGTGAGGAGCGTCGGGAACGCGACGAGGATGTCGAGGAGCACGGCCGTGCCCTCGCGCACCCACCGCGTGGTCAGCGAGCCGACCGCGGTGAGGACGATCCCGACGACGCTCGCGACGACCCCGGACCCGAGCGCGACGAGCACGGTCGTGCGGGTGCCGGCGAGCAGGTAGCTCGCGATGTCCCGGCCCGC
Source organism: Curtobacterium citri (assembly GCF_030362955.1). Lineage (NCBI taxonomy): Bacteria > Bacillati > Actinomycetota > Actinomycetes > Micrococcales > Microbacteriaceae > Curtobacterium > Curtobacterium citri. The sequence goes on along the minus strand of NZ_JAUCML010000005.1, from coordinate 234,044 downwards.
GGCGTCGGTGCCGAACCAGTGCGCCGGACCGGGCGCGGCCCACTGCCGGAACGGGTCCGCGCGGAAGGGGTCCTGCGGGGTCCAGAACAGCGACACGACGGCGAGCACGACGAGGAGCCCGAGGACGACCACGGCGAAGCACCCCGTCGGCCGGGCGAGCAGGCGGCGGATCACTCGCCCACCTCCCGCTGCCGCGGGTCGAGTGCGCGGTGCACGACGTCGACCGCGAAGCCGACGAGCAGCACCAGGCCGGTGAGGACGAGGAGCTCCGACTGCACCTTCGTGACGTCCCGACGGCCGACGTCGGTCACGAGCATGCGGCCGACGCCGGGGAGCGAGAACAGCTGCTCGACGACGACCGCGCCGACGAGGAGCCCGGCGATCTGCACGCCGAGCACGGCCAGCACGGTGAGCGCCACCGACGGCAGGCCGTGCCGGAGCAGCGCCTGCGTGCGGGTGAGCCCGACGGCCGCGGCGGTGCGGACGTGGTCGGCGTCGAGCACGGACAGTGTCGCCGAGCGGGTGAAGCGCAGGATCACCGCACCCTCGACGGCGCCGATCGTCAGCGCCGGCAACACGAGCGAGGAGAACGCCCGTCCGGGTTCGTCCCACCCGTCGAGCGGGAAGCCCTGCGTCGGCAGCCAGTGCAGCGTCACCGCGAAGAGGGCGATGAGGAGCATGCCGGCCCAGACGACCGGCACCGCGGCGACGGCCTGCGCGAGGAAGCCGATCACGGCACCGCCCGCGCGACGCCGGAGCACCGCGCCGAGCACACCGAGCGGCACCCCGATCACGAGCGCCGCCACGAGCGACATGCCTGCGAGCGGCAGGGTCACGGCGAGCTTCTGCGCGATCTCCGGGCCGACGGCGCCGTTGGTCACCAGGGAGCGTCCGAGGTCGCCGCGCAGGACCCCGCCGATCCAGTCGAGGTACTGCAGGACGACCGGACGGTCGAGGCCGAGCTGCTGCCGGAGCTGCTCCACCTGCGCGGGCGTCGACTCGGTGCCGGCGACGACCTGCGCGACGTCGCCGGGCAGCACGCGCAGCGTCGCGAACACGATGATGCTCGCGACGAGCAGGCCGACGACGAGCAGGAGCAGTCGCCCGACGAGGAACCGGGTCACGTCCCCGATGCTACGGGGAACGGCGCCCCGTCCCGTGGAGCCGGGCTCACCCGAGCGCCAGCTTCGACAGGTCGAGTCGCGAGTTCCCGCCGTCGACCGGGAACCCGGTGACGCCCTTGCGCACGGCCGTGATCTCCGTCGCGGTGTACAGCCACTCGCCGGCGGCGTCCTCGCTGACGATGCGGGCGGCCTTGCGGAGCGCCTCGACCTTCGCGGTCTCCGAGGTCGCGGCGAGCGACTCGGCGTACAGCGCCTGCACCTCCGCGTTGTCGTAGCCGAAGTAGTAGTCCGGGTTCGCCCAGTTGCCGAAGTCCCGTGCCTCGACGTGGTCGACCATCGACAGCTGGAAGTCCTTGTCCTGGAAGACCTGCGACAGCCACGTGGCGAAGTCGACGCGCTCGACCTTCAGCGTGATGCCGACGTCGGCGAGCTGCGACTTGAGCACGTCGCCGATCGTCGCCGGGTAGACGTTCGCGTAGGTGAGCGTCAGGTCGAGGTCGGGCTTCCCCGCCTCGGCGAGGAGCTTCTTCGCGTTGGCCGGGTCGTACGCGTCGATCGCGGTGAGGTCCTCGTAGCCCGGGTCGAGCTCGGGGATCGGGCCGCCCTGCTCGACGCCCGTTCCGCCGACGGCCTTGATGAGGGCCTTCGGGTCGATCGCCTGCCGGATGGCCTTCCGCACCCGCACGTCGGTGAACGGTGCGCGGGCGTCGTTGAACGCGAGCGTGTACTTGTCGGTCGTCCTGCCGCGGTGGAGCGCGATGTCCGGGTTGCCCTGCAGCTGGCCCTGCAGCGTGCCGTCGACGGGGTTGAGCACGTCGAGGTCGCCGTTCGCCATCGCGTTCACGGCCGTCGACGGGTCCGTGATGTACCGGAACACGATCTTCGCGACCTTCGGCTCGGTGCCCCAGTAGTCGTCGTTGCGGCTGAAGGTCAGCGAGTCGCCCTGCTTCCACGAGGACACCTCGAACGGTCCGGTGCCGTTCGCGCTGTCGGACAGGTCGTTCCGCGCGGCCTGCTCGAGCACCAGGCCCGCGCGACCGGTCAGGGTGAAGAGCAGGTCGGAGTCGGGCTTCGCCAGCCGCAGCTCGACGACCCCGTCCGACGGCGAGCTGATCGAGGTGACCCCGGCGAGCTTCGCCGAGTCGACGTAGCCGGCGTCGTCCTTGACCTGCTGCAGCGACCAGACGACGTCGGCGGCGGTGACGGGCTTGCCGTCCTGGAAGGTCGTGCCCTTCCGCAGCGTGAACGTGTAGGTCCTGCCGTCGGCGGACACCTCGTGCCGCGACGCGAGCACGTCGCGGATCTCTCCGTCCGCCGTCCGGCCGACCAGTCCCTGGTAGACGTTGTCGATGAGCACCTGGTCGAGTGCCGCCCCGGACTGCTTGCGGATGTCGAGGCTGGTCGGCTCGAGCACGAGCCCGACGCGCACGGTGGCGTCGGCGCCGCCGCGGTCGTCCGAGGAGCCCGAGCAGGCGGTGAGCGTCAGAGCCGACACGACGGCGACCGCGGTGGCGGCCAGGGCGAGACGTGCCGAGCGGGTCCCGGCGCGGGTTCCGGTGCGGGTCCCGGTGCGGGGGAGGAGCGGACTCATGGGTGTGTGGGTTCCTTCCGGGCGCATGCCGTCGACGGTCGTCGCGTCGCGCTCGCACGAGGTTACCGGCGCTCGGGGGTGTCCGGCGACGGTTCCTGTACGGGGTGCAACAACCCGTCCGGGTGCATCGACCCATCCAGGAGCGACGATCCGTCGGGCTGCAGCGACGTCACCGGCTGCAACACTCCGTGCCGCTCGCCCCATGCCCGGATCGCCGCCGCCAGTTCGAGGGGTGCCTGGTTCTGCACGGCGTGCCGGGCCGTGACGGTGACGACCTCCGCGTCCGGCAGCCGCTCCGTGAACCCGGTGTGCAGCTTCGGTGAGACGTACCCGCGGTCGCCGCGGACGAGCAGCAGCGGGACGTCCAGGGCCTCGAGGTCCGGCCACGCGTCGGCGAACCGGCCGACCGACGCGGTCCGGCCGGCCAGGTGCGGGAAGTGGTGCCGCCGCACGAGCCGGCCGTCCTCGCCGAGCCGCGTGGTGTGCCGCGCCTCGCGCAGGAGCACCGCCCGGTCGTCGCCGACGCGTGCCTCGACCGCGCGGTCGACCACCTCGTCGAGCGAGGCGAACGGGGTCTCGTCCTCGAGCGCCCGGGCGATCCGGTCGACCGCCCGCTGCGCGAAGTCGGGCGACATGTCGACGAGCACGAGCCCCGTCACCCGCTCGGGCGCCGTCGCCGCGAGCCGTGCCGCGAGGATCGCACCGAGCGAGTGCCCGACGACGACGCCGGGCGGCACCCCGAGCGCGTCGAGCGCGGCGAGCACCTGCGGTGCCGTCGCGGTGGCGCCGTAGTCCGCGTCGTCCCGCCACGACGACCGGCCGTGCCCGGGCAGGTCGAGGGCGACCGCCGGCTCGCCGACCGCGATCGCGGTCTGGTCGAAGCTGTGCGCGTCGATGCCGAGCCCGTGCAGGTAGGTGATCCGCGCCTCCCGTCCGTCCGCCGCGTCCCACCGGATCGCGGCGGTCTCGCGACCGTCGTCGGTCCGGACCACCTGCCGGGAGGCGCGTAGCGGCTCCGCCACCCCGCTCGCCGCTGCGAGCGCGGCCAGGTCAGCGAATTCGTCGTCGGGTTCGTGCACGGTTCCGATCCTCGCACCCGGGGGCGGTACCCCGTTCCACCCTGGAAGGGTTAGGTGAGGCATGCCATACTCGTTCTCGTGGCAGCCCGGTACCGCGTCTTCTCCGTCCGCGTGGCGGCCGTCACCGCGCTCACCCCGTCGTTCGTCCGGGTGACGCTCACCGGTGACGCCCTCGCCGACTTCTCGGCGGTCGGGCTCGACCAGCGGATCAAGCTCGTCCTGCCGATCCCCGGGCACGGGTTCACCGACCTGCCCGACGGCGACGACTGGTACGGCGCCTGGCGTACCCTGCCGGACGCGGAGCGCAACCCGCTGCGGACCTACACCGTGCGGTCGTTCCGCCCCGACGCCCACGAGCTCGACATCGACTTCGTCGCCCACGGTGACACCGGCCCCGCGTCGCGCTGGGTGTCGTCGTGCCGCGTCGGCGACGAGCTGCGGATCGTCGGCCCGGCCGTGCCGTCGTCGCCCGCCGAGCTGCCGAGCGGCGCCGCCGAGTTCGCGCCGGGCAGCGCCACCCGCATCCTGCTCGCCGGCGACGAGACCGCCGCACCGGCCATCTGCGCGATCCTCGAGGCGCTCGACGTCACCGCCGTCGGGCACGTCTTCATCGAGGTCCCGACCGACGCCGACCGGCTGCCCGTGACCGCGCCCGCCGGGGTCGAGGTCCGGTGGATCGCCCGGAACGGTGCCTCGCACGGCGTCCGGATGACCGACCAGGTGCAGGCGTGGGCCTCGGACGTCGTGGTCGGCGCGTCCGCCCCCGGTGCCGTCGACCCGTCCGGCGTCGAGCTCTCCGAGGTGGACGTGGACGAGCAGGTGCTCTGGGACGTGCCGGCGCCCGTCGACGAGCGGCTCGTGTACGCGTGGATCGCGGGCGAGGCCGGCTGCGTCAAGGAGCTCCGTCGGCACCTGGTGCGCGGGGTCGGGCTCGACCGGGAGCAGGTCGCGTTCATGGGGTACTGGCGGCACGGCAAGGCCGAGCACTGAACACCGATCTGCCACCGCTCCCGACGACTGCGCTCGGCGTCCGTGGCCTGACGCTCGCGTACGACGACCGCGTCGTGGTCTCCGCGCTCGACGTGGACGTGCCGGACGGCGAGCTGACCGTCATCGTCGGACCGAACGCCTGCGGCAAGTCGACGCTCCTCAAGGCCTTCGCCCGCACCCTCACCCCGAGCGCGGGCACGGTGTTCCTCGACGGCGCCCCCATCACCTCCTACCGCCCGAAGGCCGTCGCGCGCCGGGTCGGCATGCTCCCGCAGACGCCGATCGCACCCGAGGGCATCACCGTCCGCGACCTCGTGTCCCGCGGGCGCTTCCCGCACCAGGACCTGCTGCACCCGTCGTCCGGGTCCGACCGCCGCGCGGTGCAGGCCGCCCTCGAGCAGACCGACACGGTCGCACTCGCCGACCGCAGCGTGGGGGAGCTCTCCGGCGGACAGCGGCAGCGGGTCTGGATCGCCATGGTGCTGGCGCAGGAGACCGACATCGTCCTGCTCGACGAACCGACGACGTTCCTCGACATCGCCCACCAGTACGACGTGCTCGAGCTCGCCTCGGCCCTGCACGCCGCGGGACGGACCGTCGTCGCGGTGCTGCACGACCTCAACCAGGCCGCGCGGTACGCGACGCACCTGGTGGCGATGCGCGACGGGGCGATCGTCGCGCAGGGGACCCCGGCGGCGGTCCTGACGTCCGAGCTGGTCGAGGACGTCTTCGGGCTGCCGTGCGTGGTCGTCCCCGACCCGGAGACCGGCACGCCCCTCGTGGTGCCGCGGCGTCGCGCGGCCTGAGGTCGCCGCGCAGCCGCGGGCTGCTCGCGAGTGGGCAGGACCTGCCGCTCACGTCCGCCGGGCGGGCGGTTCCGGTCGGTGCTGCGCACCGAGCGTGACGGAACCTGCCCGCTCAGTTCCGGCCCGCTCGGTGCGGTCGGGACCGGAAGGTCAGCGGTAGCCGCCGTCCTCCAGGCCGGCCTCGACCTCGAAGCGGTTGCGCAGCGGGTCCCGTCCGGCGACGGCGTACAGCAGCGGCATGAGCATGCCGTAGCGCCGCCACTGCGCCACGTGCACGCGCTCGTGGCGGAGCACCCGCGGTCCGTCGTTGTCGCGCGTCAGGTACACGGAGCCGACGCACGTGCCGCCGCGCCGGAAGACCCAGCGCGGCAGGCCCGTGCAGACGACCAACCCGTCCTCGACCCGGACGCGCCCGATCGAGAGCGGCACGCCGACCGCGAGCCCGACGGCGGTCGCGAACAACCACCCGGCGCGGGACGCGGGGGAGTCGAGGAGCGGGTTGCGCACCCCTACTCCGGGCGGCCGTAGGTCTCGAGCAGGCGCAGCCAGACCTCGTTCATGGTCGGGTAGGCCGGTACGGCGTGCCAGAGGCGGTCGATCGGCACCTCGCCGACGACGGCGACCGTGGCGGCGTGCAGCATCTCGGCCACGTCCTGTCCGACGAAGGTCACGCCGACGACGACGCCGCGGTCCTCGTCGACGACCATCTTCGCCCGGCCGGTGTAGCCGTCCGCCTGCAGCGCGGAGCCCGCGACGGCACCGAGGTCGTACTCGACGGCGCGGACGTTCAGCCCCTGCTTCCGGGCCGCGTCCTCGGTCAGACCGATGCTCGCGACCTCGGGGTCGGTGAACGTCACCTGCGGCACTGCGGCGTGGTCGGCGGTCGCGACGTGGGCGCCCCACGGCTCGGTGTGCACGGGACGGCCCTGGGCGCGGGCGGCGATCGCCTCGCCGGCGGCGCGCGCCTGGTACTTGCCCTGGTGGGTGAGGAGCGCGCGGTGGTTGACGTCGCCGACGGCGTAGAGCCAGTCGGTGCCCTGCACGAGCATGGTGTCGTCGACCTCGAGCCAGTCACCGGCGGTCAGTCCGACCGTCTCGAGGCCGAGGTCGGCGGTGTGGGCCTTGCGGCCGGTCGCGGCGAGCACCTCGCTCGTGACCACCGTGGTGCCGTCGTCGAGCGTCGTGGTCACGAGGCCGTGCTCGTCGCGGTCGACGCGTGTCGGGCTGACGCCGGTGCGCACGTCGATGCCGAGCTCGCGCATCGCGTCGGCGACGAGTTCACCGGCGAAGGGCTCCATGCCGCCGAGCAGACCGTGTCGGGCGACCAGGGTGACCTTCGAGCCGAGCGAGGCCCACGCGGTCGCGAGCTCCGAGCCGGCGACGCCGCCGCCGATGACGAGCAGGCTCTCCGGGACCTCCTGGGCGCTGGTGCCCTCGCGGGTTCCCCACGGCTGTGCGTCGGCGAGCCCCGGGACGTCCGGCAGCTGGTGGAGCGAACCGGTGACGACCGCGACGGCGGCCGTCGCGGTGTACTCCTCGCCGCCGACCTCGATGGTCTTCTCGCCGGTGATGCGGGCGTGGCCGCGGATGAGGGCGATGTCGGAGGACTCGAGCCACGCGACCTGGCTGTCGTCCTGGTAGTCGGAGGTGAACGAGTTGCGACGGGCGAGCACCTTCGCGGCGTCGACGTGCCCGGTGACCGCCTGGGCGGCTCCGTCCACGCGCTTCGCGGCGGCGACCGCGTGCCCGCTGCGCAGCAGGGCCTTCGACGGCATGCACGCCCAGTAGGAGCACTCGCCGCCGACCAGTTCGGCCTCGACCACGGCGACCGACAGGCCGCGCTTGTGGGCGTAGTCCGCCACGTTCTCGCCGACAGCGCCGGCTCCGATCACGATGAGGTCGTAGTCCGTCATGCTCCCGAACGTACGCGGGGCGACGGTGCATCGGCCGGGTGCGGTGCGGGGACCGGCGTGCCGGACGCGGGGACCGGTCAGTGCGTGCCGCGGGGACCGGTCGGTGCGCGCCGGGTGCGGGGACCGGTCAGGCCGCGCGTGACGCCGTCGTCAGGGCGCCGACCGCGCGGAGGATCACGCCGAGGTCGTCGACCGCGCGGTCCGGGTCGACCGGCGCGAACCCGGTCAGGGCCGCACCGACCAGCCGGCGACCGCGCGTGGCCGCCTGGATGCGCTCCACGAGCCCGGCGGCATCGAGACCGAAGGGCACCGGCTCGAGCAGCCCGTCCACCTCCGCCGGGTCGAGGACGTCGAGGTCGACGTGGACGAAGACCCCCTCGGCACCGGTGGCGTCCACGGCCGCCGCGACCGCGTCCGGGGTGGCCGCGTCCACGTCGAGGTGGGTGATGCCGATGCGGTCGAGCGCGGCGAGCTCGGCGTCGTCCGTCCCACGGATGCCGGCGACGACGACGGCCGCCGGGTCGACGGTCGGCAGGTCGGGGAACAGCTCGTCCGACCGGTCGACGAGCAGCCGGAGCACGGCGGTCTCCGCCGCCACCGGCTGCGCGCGGTTCAGCGACCGGTACCCGCTGGAGCCCGCGATGCGGACGAACGCGGTGCCCGGTCGGACGAGCACGGTGGCGCCGAGCACGCTCGATCCGTCGCCGCCGACGACGAGGACGGGCTCGCTCGCGACACCCGCCTCCTCCGCGACGCGTTCGGCGACCGCGCGGACCGCCGTGTAGCGGGCGACGGCGGTCTCGAGGCGGTCCCCGGCACCGGCGGGGACGTCGACGACGGTGGTGGCGGCACGGGGGAGATCGGCTGCGATGGCCTGCGCTCCGTCGCCGAGGCGCATCGCGCGCGACGACGCCGAACCCTGCCACTGACCGACGACGAGGAACTGCATCGTCTCAGTCTGTCAGCACGGTCCGGCGTCGTCCGGGGAACCGGCTCAGATCGAGCTGGATCCGCCGTTCTTCAGCGCGGCGAGCCGGGCTTCCACCTCGGCGTCACGGCCGACGTCCTCGAGGCTCTCGAACTGCGCGTCGAGGCTCGACGCCTGCAGTTCCTGCTGGCCGAGCACCTTCGCCTCCTCGCGACGGACCTTCTCCTCGAAGCGGTTCAGGTCGCTCGTCGGGTCGGTGATGTCGATGTTGCCGATGGCGTCGTTCACCTTCGACTGCGCCTCGGCGGTCTTCTGCCGTGCGACGAGGGTGTCGCGCTTGGCCTTGAGCTGCTCGAGCTTCTGCTCCATGCCCGCGAGCCCGGACTTCAGCTTCTCGACCTGCTCGTTCTGCGTGGCGAGCGGTCCCTCGTTGTCCTTGACCTCCTGCTCGGCGGCGAGCTGCTTACCGATGGCGATCTTCGCGAGGTTGTCGAACTTGTCGGCGTCCGCCGTCTTGCCCTCCGCGCGGTACTTGTCGGCAGCGGCGGAGGCGTTCGCGGCCTTCTGCCCCCACTCGGTCGCGGCGCGCTTGTCCTCCTCGTGGTCCTGCTCGAGCAGGCGGAGGTTGCCGATCGTCTGCGCGATCGCGGTCTTGGCGTCCGCGATGTTGTTCGAGTAGTCGCGCACGAGCTGGTCCAGCATCTTCTGCGGGTCCTCGGCGTCGTCGATGATCTGGTTCACGTTCGCCCGGATGAGCGAGGAGATCCGGCCGAAGATGGTCTGCTTTGCCATTGCTTTCCCTTTCGTGGAAGGTCCGTTGTGGTGCTGGTTCGGTCGTGCTGCGCCGCTGGCCGGGTCAGGCCGCGGCGGTCGGTGGAACGGCGTTCAGAAGCGGCCGCCGCCCGAGAAGCCGCCGCCCCCGCCACCGCCGCCGTCTCCGCCGCCGAAGCCGCCCCCGCCGAAGGACCCGCCGCCGAAGCTGCCGCCGCCGAAGCTGCCGCCGCGGCCGCCGAGCAGGCCGCCGAGCACGATGCCGGTGACCAGTCCGCCGAGCTGTGCGCCGTTGCCGCCGCCCCCGCCCTGGCCGGGCCACCCGCCCATGTCGTCGTTCGCCGCGTCCATCGCAGCCGCCGCGTACTGCTCCGCGGCACGCGCTGCCTGGACGGCACTGGCGGGATCGGTCGTCGCGAGGTCCACCGCGTCGTCGAGTGCCCGTTCCGCCTCGGACAGCCGGGTCCGTGCGGTCGTCCCGACACCGCCCCGTCGGACCGAGATGAAGTCCCGCGCCTGGCTGATGCGCGCTCGTGCGTCGCGCAGGGCGTCGTCGAGGGCCCGCTGCGCCCGCTGGCGCTGCTCCTGCGCACCGCGTGCCGCGGCCAGCGCGGCGTCGATGTCCGTGTTCGCTCGCGTCAGGACGTCGACCGCGGCGATCGGGTCGCGCGGGTCGAGGCCCTGCCGCAGCACGGTGTCGGCGCGGGTCACGGCTCCCGCCAGCGCCGGGTCGGCCGAGCGCATCGCACGCGCCGCGGCGACGTCGCCCTCGATGTCGACGCGCATCGCCTCGGCCCGCGCCGACGCCTCGGAGAAGGTGCGCTCCGCTCCGGTCGCGCTGGTGGTCAGCTGCTGCACCTGCGCGAGGGCGTGCTGGGCGTCCCGGACCGCGATCACCGCCTCGCCCTTGTCGCCCGCGGCGATGGCCGCGGTCGCCGCCTGCGAACGTTCGGTGGCGAAGCCGAGCACCTGGTCCGCCTGGGCGACGTTGTCGGAGACCGTGGCGAGGGTCCTGCCGGTGTACTGCCCACGGACCCGTTCGAGTGCGCGACGGGCCGCGTCGAGGTCGGCCGGCGCCGCGGCCACCGCCGACGCGAGCGCCGTCGCGGCGTCCTCCACGCCGTCCTCGAGCGCGCGGAGCCGGTCGAACGCCTCGGTCTGCTCCTCGATCGACGCGTGCGCCCGCTCGCAGATCGCGATGATGTCGTTCGCCCACTGCGCCCGCTGCTGCGGGGAGTCCGGCACCTCGTCGTCGAGCTGCTGCTGGTACGAGAAGGCCTGCCGCACCGAGCGCTTCGCGGCGGCCACCGCTTCGGCGAAGGGCTTCGCGGCGTCCTCGCCGAACTGCGCGCTGGCGAACCCGACCTCCTGCTCGGCCGTGCGGAGCTCGTCGTCGATCGTCACGAGTGCGCCGCCGGCCTTCCGCTCGAGCCCGGCGAGCGAGGCCTGTTGCGCCCGCTCGGCCTCGGCCGTCCGGCGCTTGTTGCGGGTGCGGACGACCAGCACGACGACCACGAGACCGACGACGACCACGAGGAGCAGGACCCAGAGCCACGTGAGGTCCGCCGGTGCCTGGGTCTGCACGAGTCCGTCGGCGAGGGCCACCGCGGCCCCCGCCCAGTCGCCGTTCCGCAGCTGCGGGACGGCGTCGTCCTGGTACGCCGACTCGACGTCCCCGCGGGACAGCGCGGTCTCGTTCGTCTGCTGGATGTCCGCGATCCGGTCGTCGACCGCCACGGACAGGACGATGGCGTCCGAGTCGATCTGGTTGCGCTCCATGAGGGCGTCGCCCCAGGCGGTGTGGTCGCTCGGGTTCGTGAAGGTCGGGACGTAGACCACGTAGAGCTGCGTCTGCGTGCGGTCGTACAGGTCGGAGACGGCCCGCTCGACCTCGCTCCGCTGGCTGCTGCTGAGCACGCCGGCCTCGTCGACGACGTACGCACCGCCCAGGTCGACCGGGTCGGTGGCGTGCGCGGCTGCGGCGGGTGCGAGCACGAGTCCGGCGGCGAGGAGCAGGCTCCCGAGGCGGGCGGCGAGCCGTGCGGCCCGCCCGCCCCGAGCGCGCGGCCTCGGTCGCCGGGGTGACCGGTCCGCTCCGGTGTCGTCCGTGCTCGATCCGTCGTGGACCGCTCGCATCCGTCCTCCGTCCGTCGGCGGGGGCGCCGTCGGCACCCTCGGTGCGGCCCCGCGGGGGAGCCGTGGCCCCGATGCTATCCAGGCGACGCACACAACGGGTGGATGCTCCGAGAACCCCCGGTGATGGGCGACTTGTGGAGGGCTTGTACCCCGGACCGGGGTATGGTGGAGGCCATCGTTCGACGACGAGCGGAAGGAAGCACCATGGAGCGCACGACGAGCACAGAGGTCGTCCCACTGGAGGACGGCTACCACCGCGTCTCGACGCCGGCGAGCGGCGTCATCGGGTTCGTCCGGGAGCAGGACGGCCGCTACGAGGTCCTGCGGGGTCGCGTCCGCCAGGCCACCCGGTCCGAGGGCGCCTACAGCACCATGAACGTCGCGCTGATCGCACTGACGCACGCCTGACCGCCGGCGGCGGGGCCGCCCGCTACGCTCGCCGCGTGGCCCGTCCGACCCCCGCCGTCCTGGTGACGATCGTCCCGTCCGGCGACGACCGGGAGGCCCTGCTCGCCGCCGTCGCGTCCGCTGCGGCCGTCGACGTGGCCGCCGTGCACGCGGGGCGCACCTGTCCGCACTGCGGGTCGACCGACCACGGCCGACCCTGGGCCACCGCCGCCGGACGCGCCGTGCCCGTGAGCACCGCGCGGACGGGCGGCGCGACCGCCCTCGCCGTCGTCCGCGGGACCGCCGTCACCGACGTGGCGCTCGGCATCGACCTCGAGCAGGTCGCCCGTGTCGCGGCCGCGCCGCTGGACGCCTTCGGGCCGGCCGAACGACGAGGGCTCGGCGGGGACGCCGACCGAGCCGCTGCCTGGGCCGTGAAGGAGGCCGTGCTGAAGCGGGACGGCCGGGGCCTGCGTGTCGACCCCACCGCGGTGGCGGTCGACCTCGAGCGCTCGGTCGCACGCTTCGCGGGACGCGTGCAGCCGGTCACCGTGCTGTGGCCCGCGCCGGGCACCGTGCTCGCGGTGGCGGCCGGCGGGCTGCCGGTCGAGGTCGAGGACCGCGTCACACCCCCGGTCGGGTGAGCACCTCGGCGCCGTCCTCGGTGATCGCGATCGTGTGCTCGGTGTGGGCGGTGCGGGCCCCCGTGGCGCTCCGGAGGGTCCAGCCGTCCGGGTCGGTGACGAGCTCGTCGGTGTCCGCCATCACCCACGGCTCCAGCGCGAGGAGCAGCCCCGGGCGCAGGGTGTAGCCGCGGCCCGGTCGTCCGGCGTTCGACACGTGCGGGTCCTGGTGCATCGTCGACCCGATGCCGTGGCCGCCGAACTCGGTGTTGACCGGGTGGCCGGCGGCAGCGAGGACGCTACCGATCGCGTGGGACAGGTCACCGGTCCGTGCACCCGGTCGGGCCGCGGCGATGCCGGCGGAGAGGGCGCGTTCGGTCGTCTCGATCATCGCGGTGTCCGCCGGGTCGGCCGTGCCGACGACGAAGCTGACGGCGGCGTCCGCGGCGATGCCGTCGAGCGACACCGCGAGGTCGAGCGTGAGCAGGTCGCCGTCCGCGAGGTCCCGGTCGTGGGGGAGCCCGTGGAGCACGGCGTCGTTGACGGCGGTGCAGACGTGGTGCCCGAACGGCCCGCGTCCGAAGGACGGCGCGTAGTCGACGTAGCAGGACTCGGCACCGGCGTCCTCGATCATCGTCCGGGTCCACCGGTCGATCTCGAGCAGGTTCGTGCCCACGCCCGTGCGCGCACGGAGGGTCTGCAGGATCGTGCCGACGAGCGCACCGGTCCGGCGTGCGCGGTCGACCTCGGCGGGGGAGAGGATCTCGATCACGGGATGATCGTACCGGTACTGTCCGGCCGGTACTATCATCGGAGCATGGTCCGACTCCCGCTCAGTCCCGACGAGCTCGAACGCGGCCGCCGGCTCGGTGCGCTGCTCCGCTCGGCGCGTGCGGACCGGTCGATGCTCGACGTCGCCCTCGCCGCCGGCGTCTCGCCCGAGACCCTCCGGAAGATCGAGACCGGCCGGATCGCGACCCCGTCGTTCGCGACGATCGCCGCGCTGGCCGGGGTCGTCGGGCTGTCCCTCGACGCCCTCTGGGCCGAGGTCCAGCCCGCTCCGTCCGGCGGTGGGACGGTCCGGCCTGCCCGTCCCGCGAGGGCGCCGGCGGCCGGGTCCGCCCGTCGCTAGGCCGAGCCGCCGGTCGGCAGTGCGGGCACGCCCGGCTCGTCGAGCCACGGACCCGTGACCCGACGCACCGCGAGCTCCGTCACGCCCGCCGCCGCAGCGAACGCCGCGAACACGTCCGTCGGCGCCACCGAGCCGTGCCGGTGCTCCGCGGTGATCGCGCGGAGACCCGTGGTGAACGCGGTGTCGCCGAAGGTCCGACGCACCGCGTGCAGCGCGAGGGCACCGCGCTTGTAGACGCGGTCGTCGAACATGTCGGCCGCGCCCGGGTCCGCGACCACGAGGTCCTGCGGCCCGGCGAGCAGCCCGTCGCGGTACCGGTCGGCGAGCGTGTCCGCGGAGTCGCCCCCGCGGTGCTCCGACCACAGCCACTCGGCGTAGCAGGCGAAGCCCTCGTGCAACCAGATGTCGCGCCAGCGCGCCGCGGTCACGGAGTTGCCGAACCACTGGTGCGCGAGCTCGTGCGCGATCAGCCGGTCGGTGCCGTGCTCGCCGTCGACGTGGTTCCGCCCGAACACCGCGAGGCCGTGGGCCTCGAGCGGGATCTCGAGCTCGTCGTCGGTCACCACGACGCCGTACGACGAGAACGGGTACGGACCGAAGACGTCCGCGTAGAGCGCGAGCATGTCGGGCACGCGCCCGAAGTCCGTCCGCACGGCGGCCGCGAGGTCCGCCGGGTGGTGCACGGTCACGTCGGGCAGCGCGTCGCCGGAGGGACGGCGGAGCGCGGTCGTGCGGTACCGCCCGATCTGCACCGTCGCCAGGTACGTCGCCATCGGCTCGGTCACCGCCCAGGTCCAGGTGGTGCCCGCCCGACCGCGCTCGCGCCCGAGGAGGTCGCCGTTCGCGACCACGTCGTAGCCCGTCTCCGCGGTGATCTCGATCCGGTAGGTCGCCTTGTCGTCGGGGCGGTCGTTGCAGGGGAACCACGACGGGGCGCCGGTCGGCTGCGCGGCGACGATGACGCCGTCGGTCAGTTCCTCCCAGCCGATCTGGCCCCAGGGGCTCCGCAGGGGGTGCGGCGCGCCCCGGTACCGGACGTGCACCGAGAAGTCCGCCCCGGCGGCGACCGGCTCCGCGGGCGTCACCGTGAGCTTGTGCGTGGACGTCGACACCTTGGTCGCGCGGGTGCCGTCGACGTCGACCCGGTCGACCCGCAGCCCGTGCAGGTCGAGGACGATCCGGTCCAGCTGCTCGACGGCACGGCCGTGCACGGTGGCGGTGGCGTCGAGGCGGTTCGTCGCGACGCGGTAGCCGAGGCGGAGCTCGTAGTGCCGGGCGCTCCACCGCCGGTCGCCGCTGTGCGGGGTGTACGGGTCGGCGTCGGGGTTCGGCTTCACGGTGCCGTCGAGTCTGCCACGACGCCGTCGTCCTGGGCGGCGGTGGTGCGTTCCGCGACCGGCACCGGCGGCGCGGACGCCCACGGTGCGATGGGGTTGCCCGCCCACTGCGTGCCCCCGGGGACCTGCTCGCCGCGCATCACGAGCGACGCCGGTCCGACCGTGGCACCGGCACCGATCCCCGCCGCCGGCAGCGCGACGCTGTGCGGTCCGAGGGTCGCGCCGTCGTCGAGCCGGACCGTGTCGAGCTGCATCACCCGGTCGTGGAACAGGTGCGTCTGCACGACCGTGCCGCGCGCGACCGCCGCCCCGTGGCCGATGGCCACGAGGTCTGCCTCGGGGAGCCAGTAGGTCTCGATCCAGGTCCCGCGCCCGATGCGGGCGCCGAGGCTCCGCAGCCACGCCGCCAGCGCCGGGGTGCCGGTCGCCTGCTCGGCGAACCACGGGCGCGCGACCGTCTCGACGAAGGTGTCCTGCACCTCGTTGCGCCACACGAACGACGACCAGAGCGGGTGCTCGCGTGCCTCGATCCGGCCGACGAACACCCACTTCGCGAGCGTCGACACGGCCGCCGCGACGGCGCCGGCGACGATGAGCACGGGCCCGGCGAGGAGCACGGTCCACCCGATGCCGACCGTGGACCACAGCGCGAGGAGGGCACCGGCGACGCCGAGGGCGATCGCCGCGGAGACCATCGGCGCGACCAGGCGGAGGAGCTCCCAGCACCCGCGGGCGACCTTGAGCCGGCGCGGCGGGCGGAAGGTGCGTTCCTCGTCGAACTCGGTGGTCGCACGGCGCAGGCGGACCGGGGGCGACCCGAGCCACGAGGACCCGCGCTTGGCCTTCTTCGGGACGGCGGACAGCACGGCGACGAGCGCCTCGCGCGGCACCGAGCGCCCGGCCCCGGTCATGCCCGAGTTGCCGAGGAACGCCCGTCGTCCGACCTTGGAGCGGCCGATGCGCACGAAGCCGCCGCCGAGTTCGTACGTCGCGACCATCGTGTCGTCGGCGAGGAACGCGCCCGAGGCGATCTGCGTCAGCGAGGGGATGAGGAGCACCGTCGAGATCTCGGTGTCCCGTCCGACGCGCGCACCGAGCACCCGCAACCACAGCGGTGTCACCAGCGAGGCGTAGAGCGGGAACAGGAGCGTGCGCGCCGCGTCGAGCACGCGCTCGGTGCACCACGCCTGCCAGCCCGGACGCGACCGCACGGGGTGCCGGCCCTCGTGCAGGCCGAGGGCGAGCAGCCGGACCGCAGCGACCACCAGGACCGCGTAGACCGTGCCCGCGACGAGCGTCGCGAGCGGGACGGCCGCGAGCCCGCGCAGCACCGCGGTGCCGAGCGTGCCGGCCGGCCCGACGAGCACGACGGCGACCGCCAGGCCCGCCGCGACGCCCGCGACGGGCAGGCCGGCCACGACGACCGACGCGACCCCGTACGCGGCGAGCCAGCGACGACGGGCCGGGGGACGCGCCTCCCGGCCGTGACGCGCCGACCCCACGCGTTCCGCGGGGGAACCGGCCCAGCGCTCCCCGTCGGGCACCCTGCCGGTGACGGCGGACCCGGCCTCGACCTCGGCGCCCTCGCCGACGTGCGCCCCGGGCAGGAGCGTCGAGCGGCTGTGCACGACGGCGTCCGCGTCGACCCGGACGTGGCCGAGCCGGAACAGGTCGCCGTCGACCCAGTGCCCGACGAGGTCGACCTCGGGCTCGACCGACGCGCGCTTGCCGACGGTGAGCATGCCGGTGACCGGCGGCAGGGTGTGCAGGTCGACGTCGCGGCCGATCCGGGCACCCAGCGCCCGCGCGTAGTAGCTGATCCACGGCGCTCCCGCGGTGGACGGACCGTCGACGGCCTCGGCGATGCGCTCCGCGAGCCAGACGCGCACGTGCACGGACCCGCCGCGGGGGTGGTCGCCCGGACGCACACCGGCGAGCAGCAGGCGGGCGAGGACGACCGTGACGGCCATCTTGCCGATCGGTGTGACGAAGAGCAGCAGGGCCACCACGAGCGCCCACCACGGCAGCACCGGCAGGACGGGCAGGGTCGTCGCGTGCAGCACCGCGGCGACGAGCGCCGTCCAGGTCAGCACCCGCAGGCCCCGGAGCACCTGGACCGGCAGGCCGAGCAGGGTGAGCAGCAGCCCGGTGGTCGGCGGCACCGGGCGGACCGGTCGCCGTGCGGCGGCGGTCGGGCCGGCGTCGTCGAGCGCGGCGGCCAGCGCACCGATCCGCGGGTGGTCGTAGACGTCGGCGACGGTCGTCGTGGGGAAGCGCTCGCGGATCGCGGACACGAGCTGCGCCGCGGTCAGCGAGCCTCCGCCGTGCGCGAAGAAGTCGTCGTCGACGCTCGTCACCGGCACGCCGAGGATCGCGGACCAGCGCTCGGCGATCCACGCGACGGTGTCCGGCAGCAGTGCGGTGTCGGAGGCTCCGGGCAGCGGCCAGGGGAGCGCGGCCCGGTCGACCTTGCCGGACGTCCGGGTCGGCAGCGACTCCACCACGGCGAGCAGCGGCACGAGGGCCGCCGGCAGTTCCTCGCGGAGTCGGGCGTTCGCGGCGGTCGTGTCGATCGTCGCGCCGGCGACCGGGGCGACGTACCCGACGAGGACCTGGTTGCCGGCCGGCGTCCGCTGCACGACGGCCGCGCCGCCGGCGACGTCGTCGAGGCCCTGCAGGGCCGCGTCGACCTCGCCGAGCTCGATGCGGCGGCCGCCGAGCTTGACCTGGTCGTCCGCGCGACCCTGGAAGACCAGGCCCTCGGGGTCGTACCGGACGAGGTCGCCGCTCCGGTACGCCCGCTCCCAGCCGAGCTCGGGGAAGGGGGCGTACTTCTCGGCGTCCTTCGCCGGGTCGACGTAGCGTCCGAGGCCGACACCGCCGATCACGAGTTCGCCGACGCCACCGGGGGCCACCCGCTGCCCCCGGTCGTCGACGACCGCCAGGTCCCAGCCGTCGAGCGGCAGCCCGATGCGCACCGGCTGGCTGCCGTCCATCAGGGCACCGCACGCGACGACCGTGGCCTCGGTCGGACCGTACGTGTTCCAGAGCTCGCGGTCGCGCGAGGCGATGCGGGCCGCGAGCTCGGGCGGGCAGGCCTCGCCGCCGAAGATCACCAGGCGGACCTGCTCGAGGGCGTCGTCCGGCCACAGGGCCGCGAGCGTCGGGACCGTGGAGACGACCGTGATGCCGTGCGCGATGAGCCACGGACCGAGGTCGACGCCGGTCCGGACGAGCGAGCGCGGTGCCGGCACGAGGCACGCGCCGTGGCCCCACGCGAGCCACATCTCCTCGCACGAGGCGTCGAACGCGACGCTCAGGCCGGCGAGCACCCGGTCGCCGGGGCCGATCGGCGCGTCCTGCAGGAACATGCGTGCCTCGGCGTCGACGAACGCGGCGGCGGACCGGTGCGTCACCGCGACGCCCTTCGGCACACCCGTCGAGCCGGAGGTGAAGATGATCCAGGCGTCGTCCTCGGTCGTCGGGGCCTCGGCGCGTGCGGCGGGGTCGACGACCGGCGAGGGCGCCGCGTCCGGTGTGCCGTCCTGCCGCAGGACGCCGCCGGCACCGATCACGCCGACCACGCCGGCCTCGCCGAAGACGAGGGCGGCGCGCTCCTCGGGGTCGTCCGCGTCGACCGGCACGTAGGCGGCGCCGGCGGCGAGCACGGCCAGGATGGACAGGTACAGGTCGCGGCCGCCCGAGGGGATCCGCACGCCGACCCGGTCGCCCCGACGGACGCCGCGCGTGGCGAGGTCGTCGGCCTGCTCCCGGACGAGCCGGAGGAGCGTCACGGTGTCGATCGTCCCGGCCGGGTCCTCGAGCGCGAGGGCGTCGGGGTGCGCGGCCGCGGTCGCCTCGAGGACGTCCAGCAGGGTGCGCGGTGCCGGGGCGTGCTCGCCGCGCGCGAGTTCCGCCTGGGTGTCGGTGGTGCCGGTGCTCATCGCGCGGATCCTACTGACGCCGGGTGTCGCGCACGGAAACACGTCGCGCGCGGCCGATCGGGACGCAGGAGCCGGGCTCGACGACGGGTGACGGTCGCCGCAGGCGACATCGCGCGCGGCCGATCGGGACGCAGGAGCCGGGCTCGACCACGGGGGAGGGTCGCCGCACGCGACGTCGCGCGACGCGGACCGAGCGCAGCGAGGACCTCGTCCTGCGCGGGAGTTTCCTGTGCCCCCAGGAGGATTCGAACCTCCGCCCCTGCCTCCGGAGGGCAGTGCTCTATCCCCTGAGCTATGGGGGCTCGTGGGTGACACCAACCGTAGCAGGTCCGGTGACCCGGTCCCGACAGCGCGTGTCGCGCCCGTGTCGCGCGGACCGCCGGACGGGAGGCGCGGGGCGGGGTCGCGCCGCGCCTCCCGTCCGGCGGTGGCCGGCTCAGCCCGTCGGGCTCGCCGAGGCGGTCGGCTGCAGGACGGCGCGGACCGCGTCGACGACGGGCTGCGCCCCGCCCGGCTCCGTGAAGAGCGTCGACTCGGTGGTGATCCAGTACGGGTCGGGGAAGGCGTCCGCGCGGCCGACCCCGTCGGCGAGGGCGTAGTACCCCTCGACGCGGTAGGTCGGGACGGAGCCGCCGCGGTCGTACAGGGCGTCCTTCAGGGTGGTGAGCGACTTCTCAGGCAGGTGCGCGACCGCGAGCGTGACGGTGGTGCCCGGGTCGTCGGTGGCGACGAAGCGGCAGACCCGCCCGCGCTGGCGCTCGATCGTGGCCGCGGGCGTGCCCTTCCCCGGACGCCAGTCGGTGTCCTGCCGGAAGGTCTTCCCGTACACGGCCAGCGCCTCGGCGGGCAGCAGGTCGGCGCAGGACTGCCGCACGGCCGTGCCGATGGGCGTCGCCGTGGCGCTCGGGGCCGTGTCGCGGGCGCCGGTGCAGCCCGACAGGAGGGCGGACGCGGCGACGGTGAGGGCGGCGACGGTGATCGCCCGGGCACGGCTGCGGGTGGTCATCCGGACATGATGCTGCACGGCGACCGGCACCGGCCCGCGAGGCACCTGGGTGTCCCGGTAGACTCGACCCTCGTGACTCCTGCCGAACTCTCCGCCGCGTACCTGTCGATCCTGACCGGGATCGTCGAGCGACGAGGCGCGTCCGACACCGTGACGATCGGGGAGTCCCACGTGGCCCTCGAGCGTCCGAAGAACCGCGCGCACGGCGACTGGGCGTCGAACGCGGCCATGCAGCTCGCCAAGCGCCTCGGCACGAACCCGCGTGAGCTCGCGACCGAGATCGCGGGCGAGCTGACCGAGCTCGACGGCGTCGCCTCGGTCGACGTGGCCGGTCCCGGCTTCATCAACATCACGCTCGAAGCCGCCGCGGCCGGCGAGATCGCCCGCACGATCGTCGACCAGGCGCAGGCGTTCGGGCGTGGCGACCTCTACGACGGCGTCCGCATCGACCTCGAGTTCGTCTCCGCGAACCCGACCGGCCCGATCCACATGGGTGGCGTGCGCTGGGCGGCCGTGGGCGACAGCCTCGCCCGCGTGTTCGAGGCGCAAGGCGGCCTCGTCACCCGCGAGTACTACTTCAACGACCACGGCGCGCAGATCGACCGCTTCGCCCGGTCGCTGGTCGCCTCCGCGCTCGGCGAGCCCACCCCGGAGGACGGCTACGGCGGCGCCTACATCGCCGAGATCGCCGCGCGGGTGATCGCGACGCTGCCGGCCGGCACCGACGTCACGGACCTGCCGCGGGACGAGGCGCAGGAGCTGTTCCGCCGCGAGGGCGTCGACTTCATGTTCGCGGACATCAAGTCGTCGTTGCACGACTTCGGCGTCGACTTCGACGTGTTCTTCCACGAGAACTCGCTGCACGAGTCCAAGGCCGTCGAGCGCGCCATCGAGCGGCTGCAGTCCCTCGGCAAGATGTACGAGGCCGAGGGCGCGCTCTGGCTCCGCACGACCGACTTCGGCGACGACCGCGACCGGGTCGTGATCAAGTCCGACGGGCAGCCCGCGTACATCGCCGGTGACCTGGCGTACTACCTGGACAAGCGCGAGCGCGGCTTCGAGCGGAACCTCATCATGCTCGGCGCCGACCACCACGGCTACGTCGGCCGCATGATGGCGATGTGCGCGGCGTTCGGCGACGAGCCGGGCACGAACCTCGAGATCCTCATCGGGCAGATGGTCAACCTGCTCAAGGACGGCGAGCCGATGCGCATGTCGAAGCGCAACGGCACGATCGTCACGATGGAGGACCTCGTCGACGCCGTGGGTGTGGACGCCGGCCGGTACGCCCTCGTCCGGTTCGCCAGCGACACCGCGATCGACATCGACCTCGACCTGCTCACGAAGCGGACCAACGACAACCCGGTCTTCTACGTGCAGTACGCCCACGCCCGCACGCAGTCGGTCGCACGCAACGCCGCCGCCTCGGGCGTGGACCGTTCGGCGTTCGACGCGTCGCTGCTCACGCACGACACCGAGGGCGCGCTGCTCGGCGCCCTTGCGGAGTACCCGCGGGTGGTGCGCCAGGCTGCCGAGCTCCGCGAGCCGCACCGCATCGCGCGGTACATCGAGCAGCTCGCCGGGCTGTACCACCGCTGGTACGACGCCTGCCGCGTGACCCCGCTCGGCGACGAGGCCGTGACGGACCTGCACCGCACGCGCCTCTGGCTGAACGACGCCACCGGGCAGGTCGTCCGCAACGGCCTGACCCTCCTCGGGGTCACCGCACCCGAGCGCATGTAGCGCGGCGCGGCGCCCGCTGCGCCTGCACAACGACGAGCGCGTCGCGCCACGGAATTGCGTGGCGCGACGCGCTTCCCGTTGTTCGCGGGCGGCACGCGCCACGTCGCGGGGACGCGACCCTGCGGCGGCCGTGACGTGCGGGGCGGGCCGCACCCGCGCCTCCAGGCCGGGGCAGGGTCGCGCCCCGCGCCGCGGCGGCCTTCCGGGTACTTCCGGGCGTACCGAGTGGTTCCGGGCGTACCCGGCGGTTCCGCACGACCCGGTACGCCCGATCCCGCCAGGCATCGCGCGCGTCATGGGAAGGAACGGTCGGACGGGAGGCGCGTGGCGGTCCCGTCCCGCGCCTCCAGGCCGGAGCAGCGTCGCGTCCGCACCCCGCGCCGCCGCGCCCGCGCCCACCGGGCGCCCACCCCGCCCCCAGCCGGGCCGCGGGGAGCACCTGGCAGGGTGGGACGCATGTCCGCAGCCACCGAGCCCACCCGGAAGCGCCGTCGCTGGCCCGTCGTCCTCGTCGTCGTGGTGCTCGTGCTCGCCGTCCTCGCGGTGGTCGCCGAGTTCGTCCTGCGCGGCGTCGTCGACCGGATCATCGCGGACCAGGTCGAGCAGTCGCTGCCCGAGGGTGCGACCGGCGAGGTCACCGCGCACGCGGACGGCATCGTCATCCCGCAGCTGCTCGCCGGGACCCTGGCGGACGTGCACATCACCTCCGACCGCCTGACGGTGGACGGTGTGCCGCTCGCCGCCGACGTCACCGCGCGCGACGTGCCGGTCGACGGGCAGGGGGACGTGCACGACGTCGACGGGCACGTGACCCTCGCCGCGACGAGCGTGAAGGACCTGGCGAAGTACAGCCCGCTGTTCCAGCGACTCCGCCTGGTGGACGACGGCGTCGAGCTGTCCGGGTCGACCGCGGTGCTCGGGTACGACATCTCCTACGCGGCGACCGGCGCCGTCACCACGCAGTCCGACGGCCGCGGCGTCACGATCACCCCGCGGAACGTCCGCATCACCAACCCGGACCTCGGGCTCGGCGTCGACTCGATCCCCGGGGTCACCGACGTGCCGGTCCAGGTCTGCACCGCGCGGTTCCTGCCGGAGCAGCTGCGCATCCGCTCGCTCGACATCACCGCCCGGCAGGCGACCGTGCGCGTCACGGCCGGCACGCTGCCGCTCACCGAGCAGGGCCTCCGGACCGTGGGCAGCTGCGGCTGACCGGCGGGCGTAACACCGGCCGGGAGGCTCGTCCCGGCTCGCTAGGATCGGGTCCCGTGAGCGCCAACCCCCTTGCCCCGCCGCGGCTGCGGACGCCGGACGACGCCTCCGCGCTGACAGCGCGGATCTGGCCGGCCTCCGCGACGCGGACCGACGACGGCGAGCTCGTGGTCGGCGGCAACACCGCGTCCGCCCTCGTCGAGCAGTTCGGCTCGCCGCTCTACGTCGTCGACGAGCGCGACGTGCAGGGCCGCGCGGCCCGCGTGCGCACCGCCTTCACCGAGGCGTTCGAGCGCATCGGCACGCGGGCACACGTGTACTACGCGGCGAAGGCCTTCTTCACGACGCAGGTCGCCGCCTGGATGACGGAAGCGGGGCTGCGGCTCGACGTCTGCACGGCCGGTGAGCTCGCGGTCGCCCTCGCCGGCGGTGCCGACCCGGCGATGCTCGGCTTCCACGGCAACGACAAGTCCGACGCCGAGATCGCGCGTGCCGTCGAGGTCGGACTCGGCACGATCGTGCTCGACAGTCACGAGGAGATCGGCCGCGTCGCCCGTGCCGCCGCCGAGGCCGGCACGGTCCAGCGCGTGCGGATCCGCATCAACAGCGGCGTGCACGCGAGCACCCACGAGTACCTCGCCACCGCGCGCGAGGACCAGAAGTTCGGCATCCCGCTCTCCGAGGCGGTCGACGCGGCCGCCGCGGTGCGCGCCGAGCCCTCGCTGGCCTTCGTCGGGCTGCACTCGCACATCGGGTCGCAGATCTTCGACGAGTCCGGCTTCCGCGAGGCAGCGCGACGCCTGATGGACGTGCACGCCGAACTCGTGGCGTCCGGTCCGGTGCCGGAGCTCAACCTCGGCGGCGGCTGGGGCATCGACTACACCGAGGGGGACTCCGCGTTCGCGCCCGAGGACGTCGCCGAGGCCCTCGCGAGCATCGTCGCGGAGGCCTGCGCGGAGCGGGGGATCCCCGTCCCCGAGGTCGCCGTGGAGCCCGGTCGCTACATCGTCGGCCCGGCCGGGATCACGCTCTACCGCGTCGGCACGATCAAGCCGGTGGCCCTCGAGTCGGACGACGGGGTGTCGGCCACACGCACGTACGTCTCGGTCGACGGCGGCATGAGCGACAACGCACGCCCCGCCCTCTACGGCGCGGACTACACGGCGCGACTGGCGCGGACGTCGGACGCCGCACCGATCCTCACCCGCGTGGTCGGCAAGCACTGCGAGTCCGGGGACGTCGTCGTGCACGACGAGTACCTGCCGGGTGACGTGCACCGCGGTGACCTGCTCGCCGTGGCCGCGACCGGGGCCTACTGCTGGTCGCTCTCCAGCAACTACAACCACGTCGGTCGCCCGCCGGTCGTCGCGGTCGCCGACGGCACAGCCCGTATCCTCGTCCGTGGCGAGTCCATCGACGACCTGCTCGCCCGCGACACGGGGGTCGTCGCCGGCTCCGGCCGCTGACCCCGACCGAACCGGGCTGACACCCGACCCACAGGAATGCGCACCACATGATCGAATACCGCAACGTCCGCGTCGCGCTGCTCGGAGCCGGTTCCGTCGGTTCCCAGGTGGCCCGCCTGCTCCTCGAGCACGGTGACGAGCTGGCATCCCGTGCGGGCGCAGGGCTCGAGCTCGTCGGCATCGCGGTCCGCGACCTGGACGCCCCGCGCGACGTGGACCTGCCGAAGGACCTCTTCACGACGGACGCGCAGTCGCTCATCCTCGGGGCCGACATCGTCGTCGAGCTCATCGGTGGCATAGAGCCCGCTCGCACCCTCGTGCTGCAGGCGCTGCAGTCCGGCGCGGACGTCGTCACCGGCAACAAGGCGCTCCTCGCCACGCACGGCCCCGAGCTCTTCGCCGCGGCGGAGCAGGTCGGCGCGCAGCTCTACTACGAGGCCGCCGTCGCCGGTGCGATCCCGATCATCCGGCCGCTGCACGACTCGCTCGCGGGTGACCGCATCGAGCGCATCATGGGCATCGTCAACGGCACCACGAACTTCATCCTCGACCTGATGGACCGCGAGGGCTCGACCTTCGAGGCGGCCCTGGCGACCGCGACGGAGCTCGGGTACGCCGAGGCCAACCCGACCGCCGACGTCGAGGGCTACGACGCCGCGCAGAAGGCGGCCATCCTGGCCTCGCTCGCGTTCCACACCTCGGTGCCGCTGGCCGCCGTGCACCGCGAGGGCATCACCGACGTGACGATCGAGCAGGTGCGTGCCGCGCGCAAGGCCGGCTACGTCGTGAAGATCCTCGCGACCGCCGAGCGCCTGACCGACGCGGACGGCGTCGAGGGCGTCAGCGCCCGCGTGTACCCGGCGCTCGTGCCCGAGTCGCACCCGCTGGCGAGCGTGCACGGCGCGAAGAACGCCGTCTTCGTCGAGGCCGAGGCGGCCGGCGACCTCATGTTCTACGGCGCGGGTGCCGGCGGCGTCGAGACGGCGTCGGCCGTGCTGGGCGACCTGGTGTCCGCCGCGCGTCGGCACGTCATCGGCGGCCCCGGCATCGCGGAGTCGACCCAGTCCGCACTGCCCGTCTTCCCGATCGGCACCGTGCGGACCCGCTACCAGATCACGCTCCACGTGGCGGACGCCCCCGGCGTGCTCTCCACGGTCGCGGGCGTGCTGGCGAAGCACGGCGTGAGCGTGCAGACCGTCGAGCAGTCCGCCGCGACCGACCCGGGCGACGGCACGCCCGGCACCGCCACCCTCGTCATCGGCACGCACCTCGCCCGCGAGTCCGACCTGGCCGCCACGGTCGTCGCGCTCCGGAACGAGGACGTCGTCGTCGAGACCACCAGCGTCCTGCGGGTCGTCGGGGCCTGAGCCCCGGTCCGCGGAGCCCGAGCAACACACCGAACAAGGAGAGCCTGATGGCCCACCAGTGGCAGGGAGTCCTGCGCGAGTACGCCGACCGTCTCGACGTCACCGAGGCGACGCCCGTCGTCACCCTCGGCGAGGGCGGGACGCCGCTCATCCCGGCGCGACGCCTGTCGGAGCGCACCGGCGCGGACGTGTACGTCAAGTTCGAGGGCATGAACCCGACCGGGTCGTTCAAGGACCGCGGCATGACGATGGCTATCTCGAAGGCCGTCGAGCACGGCGCGAAGGCCGTCATCTGCGCCTCGACCGGCAACACGAGCGCCTCGGCCGCCGCCTACGCCACGCACGCGGGCATCACCGCGGCGGTGCTCGTGCCCGAGGGCAAGATCGCGATGGGCAAGCTCAGCCAGGCCGTCGCGCACGACGCGCAGCTGCTGCAGGTCCAGGGCAACTTCGACGACTGCCTCGACATCGCCCGTGATCTCGCGGCGAACTACCCGGTGCACCTCGTCAACTCGGTGAACAACGACCGCATCGAGGGCCAGAAGACCGCCGCGTTCGAGGTCGTCGACGTGCTCGGTGACGCGCCGGACTTCCACTTCCTGCCGGTCGGCAACGCGGGCAACTACACCGCGTACTCCCGCGGGTACCGCGAGGACGTCGCCGCGGGCCGGTCGACCCGGATGCCCCGCATGTTCGGCTTCCAGGCCGCCGGGTCCGCGCCGATCGTCTCCGGCGAGGTCGTCCGCCACCCGGACACCATCGCCTCGGCGATCCGGATCGGCAACCCGGCCTCGTGGCAGTACGCCCTCGACGCCCGCGAGGAGACCGACGGCTACTTCGGCGCGATCACCGACGAGGGCATCCTCGCCGCACACCGGATCCTGTCGGCCGAGGTCGGCGTCTTCGTCGAGCCGGCGTCGGCCATCGGTGTCGCCGGGCTGCTCGAGCGCGCGGACGCCGGTGTCGTGCCGAAGGGGGCGAAGGTCGTCATCACGGTGACCGGTCACGGCCTGAAGGACCCGCAGTGGGCCCTCCGCACGGCGGACGGCGGCGAGGTCGCCCCGACGAGCGTCCCGGTGGACACGAAGTCGGTGGCGGAGGTCCTCGGACTGGTCGGCCCCGCGTGAGCACCGACCGCTCGTCCGGACCGGGGGAGGGCATGACCGCCCGCAGTGCTGTACCGGCCGGACGGGCGGTCCGCGTGCGCGTCCCGGCGACCTCGGCGAACCTCGGCCCCGGGTTCGACTCGCTCGGCCTCGCGCTCTCCGTGTACGACGAGGTCGTCGTGCGCGTCCGGCCGGAGCCCGGCGCGACGGTGACCGTCGAGGGCGTCGGCGCCGGCGAGGTCGCCACGGACGACACCAACCTGGTCGTCCAGGCGGTCCGTCGCGGGCTCGCACACGCCGGGGTGGAGCAGCCCGGGCTCGACCTGCACGCCGTGAACGCCATCGCGCACGGCCGCGGGATGGGTTCGTCCGCGGCGGCCATCGTCGCCGGCCTGATGGCGGCGCGCGGCCTGCTCGAGGGGATCGTCGACCTCGACGCCTCGACGCTCCTCACCCTGGCCACCGAGATGGAGGGGCACCCGGACAACGTCGCGCCGGCGCTCTTCGGTGGCCTCACCATCGCCTGGATGACGGCCGACGGGCCCGCCGTCAAGCGACTGCTCGTCCACCGCGGTGTGTCGCCCGTCGTGTTCGTCCCCGCCTCGACGCTGTCGACGAAGCTCGCCCGCTCACTGCAGCCCGCGAGCGTGCCGCACGAGGACGCCGCGTTCAACGTGTCCCGCTCGGCCCTCCTCGTCGCGGCGCTCATCCAGAGCCCCGAGCTCCTGCTCGCGGCGACCGAGGACCGGCTGCACCAGTCGTACCGCGCGAGCGCGATGCCGGAGACCGACGCCCTGATCGCCCTCCTCCGTCAGCACGGGCTCGCCGCGGTGGTGTCCGGCGCCGGACCGAGCCTGCTCGTGCTCGGCAGCGACCCGTCGCAGCGCCTGACGGCCGCCGACCTCGTGCAGCGACACGCGCAGGGGGACTGGCGGGCGCTCATGCTGGCCGTGGACCTCGGTGGTGCTACAGTGGTGCCGCACTCGGCGCTCGAAGCCGATCCCGCGTAGGCGCAAGGAATCATCCGCCCTGGACTGATCCGCTGCTGGCGCAGGGTCCGGTGCGCGGGGGCACTCTCTTTCAGAACACCGAATCCCGGTCCGTCGTCTGAACGACGGACGCAGCGCATCCCAGCGCCGTGACGGTGGAAACTCTCCGCGTTCTGCGGTCCGAAAGGAAACACCGACCTTGACGAACGTCAACGACTCCACCGCGGTGGAGATCCCCAGCGACCTGCGCGCACTCCGCCTGCCGGAGCTCCAGCGCATCGCATCCTCGCTCGGCATCACCGGGCTCTCGAAGCTCCGCAAGGGCGACCTCATCGCGGCGATCGAGGACAAGCGCCCGGCAGGCGACGAGGCAGCGGCCCCCGGGGCAGCCGAAGCGCCCGCCGCCACGGAGCAGCCGACGCTGGCCGCCCCGGCGACGTCGCCGGCTGCTGAGGACGCCTCCGCACAGCCGGTCGAGACGGCGCAGCCCGCCGCCGAGCAGCAGCCCGACGCCCAGCAGCACGACGCCCAGCAGCCCGGCACCGAGCAGGCCGAGCAGCCTGCGCGCGGCCGCCGGTCGCGCCGTGCCTCGTCGAGCGGCACCGTCACCGCGGAGCCGACGTCGGCCGCCGAGCACACCAACCACGGCCACACCGGTACCGAGGACCTGCTCGCGGGCCTCGACCAGGTCCGTGCCGAGAAGGACGCGGCCGAGGCGGCGCAGAACGGCCGTCGTCGCGGCCGTCGCGGCGGACAGGACGCGGCCCAGCAGGCGCCCGAGCAGCAGCAGGACGACGCGCAGCAGCAGGACGCCGGCCAGGAGGCCCGTGTCGCCTCCGCCGAGCAGCCCACCTCCGCCCCGGAGCAGGGCGACCAGGGCGACCAGTCCGACCAGCAGGGCGAGGGCGGCTCCCGCCGCGGTCGTCGCAGCCGGGGTCGCGGTCGTGGTCGCGGGCAGAACGCCGACGGCACCGAGCAGCAGAACGGTGACCAGCAGGGCGGGCAGCAGCAGGCTGCCCAGCAGAAGCAGAACGGCAAGCAGGACGACCAGCGCTCCGGCGACGCCAAGCAGGACGACCGCCAGCAGAACGGTCAGCAGAAGCAGAACGGCCAGCAGAACGGCCAGCAGAACGGTCAGCAGCAGAACGGCCAGCAGAAGCAGAACGGTCAGCAGCAGGACGAGGCCGACACCGGTCGGGGCCGTCGTCAGCGCGACCGCAAGCGCGGTCGTGGTGGCCAGAACGACGAGTTCGAGCCGGAGATCACCGAGGACGACGTCCTCATCCCGATCGCGGGCATCCTCGACGTGCTCGACAACTACGCCTTCGTGCGCACCACCGGGTATCTGCCGGGCCCGAGCGACGTCTACGTCTCGCTCGGCCAGGTGAAGAAGTACCACCTGCGCAAGGGCGACGCGGTCGTCGGGTCGATCAAGCAGCCGCGGAACGACGAGCAGCAGGGCCGCCAGAAGTACAACGCCCTGGTCAAGGTCGACACCGTGAACGGCCAGACCGCCGAGGAGGCCGCCGCGCGCGTCGACTTCCAGGACCTCACCCCGCTGTACCCGAACGAGCGCCTGCGCCTCGAGACCGAGCCGCAGAAGCTGTCGACCCGCATCATCGACCTCGTGTCGCCGATCGGCAAGGGCCAGCGTGGTCTCATCGTGTCGCCCCCCAAGGCCGGCAAGACCGTCGTGCTGCAGGCGATCGCGAACGCCATCGCGAAGAACAACCCCGAGGCGCACCTCATGGTCGTGCTCGTGGACGAGCGGCCCGAAGAGGTCACCGACATGCAGCGCTCGGTGAAGGGCGAGGTCATCGCCTCGACCTTCGACCGTCCGGCCGAGGACCACACGACGGTCGCGGAGCTCGCCATCGAGCGTGCGAAGCGCCTCGTCGAGCTCGGACACGACGTCGTCGTGCTCCTCGACTCGATCACCCGTCTGGGCCGCGCATACAACCTGGCGACCCCGGCCTCGGGCCGCGTGCTCTCCGGCGGCGTGGACTCGGCGGCGCTGTACCCGCCGAAGCGCTTCTTCGGCGCCGCGCGCAACATCGAGGACGGCGGCTCGCTGACCATCCTCGCCACCGCGCTCGTCGAGACCGGGTCGAAGATGGACGAGGTGATCTTCGAGGAGTTCAAGGGCACCGGCAACATGGAGCTCCGCCTCAACCGGCACCTCGCTGACAAGCGGATCTTCCCGGCCGTGGACATCAACGCCTCCGGTACCCGGCGCGAGGAGCAGCTGCTCTCCGCGGACGAGGTCGCGATCACCTGGCGCCTGCGCCGGGCACTCGCGGGGCTCGACCCGCAGCAGGCGCTCGACGTCGTCCTCCGCAACCTCAAGGAGACGCAGTCGAACGTCGAGTTCCTGGTCCAGATCCAGAAGTCGGTGCCGGCGACCAACGGTCACCACGGCAACGGCCACCAGGAGTAACGCGTGTTCGAGTCGGTGGCAGGGCTGCTGGCGGAACACGAGGACCTGACGCAGCAGCTGTCGGACCCCGCGCTCCACGCCGATGCGGCCCGCGCGAAGAAGGTGAACCGGCGGTACGCCGAGCTCAACCAGATCAAGGCCGCGTACGAGGCCTGGCAGGCGGCGGGGGACGACCTCGCCGCCGCCCAGGAGCTCGCCCGCGAGGACGAGGCGTTCGCGGACGAGGTCCCGGCACTCCAGGAGCAGCTGTCGGAGCGCCAGGAGCGTCTCCGTCGACTGCTCATCCCGCGGGACCCGGACGACGGCCGCGACGTCATCATGGAGATCAAGGGCGGTGAGGGCGGCGAGGAGTCCGCACTCTTCGCGGCCGACCTCCTGCGCATGTACTCGCACTACGCCGAGACGAAGGGCTGGAAGGTCGAGCTCCTCGAGCGGACCGAGAGCGACCTCGGCGGCTACAAGGACGTGCAGGTCGCGATCAAGTCGAACGCGACCGACCCGTCCCAGGGCGTCTGGGCGCACCTGAAGTACGAGGGCGGCGTGCACCGCGTGCAGCGCGTGCCGGCCACCGAGTCGCAGGGGCGCATCCACACCTCGACCACCGGCGTGCTGGTGTTCCCCGAGGTGGACGAGCCCGAGGAGGTCCAGATCAACCAGAACGACCTCAAGATCGACGTCTACCGGTCCTCCGGTCCGGGCGGGCAGTCGGTCAACACGACCGACTCCGCCGTGCGCATCACCCACCTGCCCACGGGCATCACGGTGGCGATGCAGAACGAGAAGTCGCAGCTGCAGAACCGTGAGGCCGGCATGCGCGTCCTCCGGGCCCGCATCCTCGCGCGGCAGCAGGAGGAGCTCGACGCCATCGCCTCGGACGCGCGCAAGTCGCAGATCCGCGGCATGGACCGTTCGGAGCGCATCCGCACGTACAACTTCCCGGAGAACCGGATCGCGGACCACCGCACCGGGTACAAGGCGTACGACCTGGACCGCGTGATGAACGGTGCGCTCGAGCCCGTCGTGCAGTCCGCCATCTCGGCGGACGAAGAGGCTCGGCTCGCCGCCATCGGCGACCAGGACGCCTGACTGCCGGCCTGGAGGCACGCATCACGTCCGACACGCCCGTCCCGGCCGCCGCGGATCGCCTGCTCGAACAGGCGACCGCGGCGCTCGTCGCGTCCGGCGTCCCGACCCCACGAGTGGACGCCGAGCTGCTGCTCGCGTGGGCGACGGACACCTCCCGGGGCGCGGTGCAGGCCCGGGCGATGACCGGGGGAGCGATCGCCCCGGAGCACGTCGAGCGCTTCCGCCACGCGGTCGCCCGACGCGTCACCCGTGAACCGCTCCAGCACATCACGGGGCAGGCGTACTTCCGCGCGCTGACCCTGGCGGTCGGACCGGGCGTCTTCGTGCCCCGGCCCGAGACCGAGGGCGTCGTGCAGTTCGGCATCGACGCGCTCCGCGCGACCGCGGTGCCGTCGCCCGTGGCCGTCGACCTCGGCTCCGGCAGCGGGGCGATCGCGATCGCGATGGACACCGAGGTGCCGAACGCCGTGGTGTACGCGGTCGAGCGGTCGCCCGAGGCACTGCCGTGGACGCGGCGCAACGTGGACGCCCACGGTGGGACCGTTCGACTCGTCGAGGGCGACCTCGCGGACGCGCTGCCCGAGCTCGACGGCACGGTGTCGGTCGTCGTGTCGAACCCGCCGTACGTGCCGGACGACATGGTGCCCGTGGACCCGGAGGTCCGCGACCACGACCCGGCGCTCGCGCTGTACGGGGGAGCGGACGGCCTCGACGCCGTGCGGGCCCTCACCGAGACGGCCCGGCGGCTGCTCGTGCCGGGCGGCCTGCTCGTGATCGAGCACGCAGAGCAGCAGGGTGCCGGCGTGCGCGCGGTGCTGGCGCGCCGGGGGTTCCGGTCCCCGGAGACGCACGTCGACCTGACGGGACGCGACCGCACGACCACCGCGACCCGCTAGGCGGACGCTCGACGGGCCTCCCGTCCGGCCTGCCCGTGCCGCTCAGGCGGTGGTGACGCGCTCCTGGGCCGTGACGAAGGCACGCACCGCCCGGCGCAGGTCGGTGTGCTCCTCGACGAGGACCGCGTGGATGCCGACGCTCCTGGCCGCCTCGACGTTGACGGGCATGTCGTCGGCGAAGAACGCACGCTCGGCCGGCACGCCGTGGTGCGCGAGCGCCCGCTCGAACACCGCGGGCTCGGGCTTGCGCGCACCGAAGTTGCTCGTGGTGTCGAGGTGCTCGCCGAAGAGCGGGGGCAGCGACGGGGCCCAGCGACCGATCCACCGGCCGGCGAGCGGTCCGTTGTTCGTGAGCAGACCGACCCGACCGTGGTCGGCGGCGATGCGCACCGCTTCGATCCGCTCGGGCAGCTCCGTCATCGCGGCGCCGCGGATGCGGGCCCAGTCGGCCTCCGGCACCGCGCACCCCATCGCCTCGGTGAAGGCCGCGAGGTAGGCGTCGCCGTCGGGGAAGTGGCCCGCCTCCGCACGCGCCTCGTCGCCGCGGTCCCACCACCGACGCCGGATCTCCTCGAACGAGTGCCCGGTGTACTCGGCGAGGGCGGTCATCCGCACCCGCCAGTCGTAGCGGACGAGCACGTCGTCCATGTCGAAGAGGAACAGGAGTCGGGGCGCGGGCGTCTCGTTCACGATGCCACCCATTGTGGCGCACTATCATCGTCGAGTCATGGCCTCCCGATACGACTGCACCGACCCCGACGGGCTCCTGACCGGGATGCGGCTCGCTCGTGCCGCACTCGGACGGGGCGAGCTCGTCGTCGTCCCCACCGACACCGTCTACGGCGTCGCCGCGGACGCCTTCAGCGCGAGCGCCGTCCAGCGGCTGCTCGACGCGAAGGGCCGCACGCGGCAGTCGCCGCCGCCCGTGCTCATCCCGGGCCCGCCGACGCTCGAGGCGCTGGCGACGGACATCCCGCAGCAGGTCCGCGACCTCGTCGACGAGTTCTGGCCGGGCGGGCTGACCGTGATCCTGCGCGCCCAGCCGTCGCTCGACTGGGACCTGGGGGAGACCCGGGGCACCGTGGCGCTCCGGATGCCCGACTCGCGGATCGCGCTCGAACTCCTGCAGGAGGTCGGCCCGCTCGCGGTGTCGTCCGCCAACTCGACGGGCGACCCCGCGGCGATGGACGTCGACCAGGCGGAGGCCATGCTCGGCGACAGCGTGTCCGTCTACCTCGACGGCGGCCCGCTCCGACTGCACGACGGCCACGCGGCGTCCACCGGTTCCACGATCGTCGACGCCACCGGGCTGTCGACGGGCGGGAAGCTCCGCATCGTCCGGCACGGGGTGATCGCCGACGAGGACGTCGTCCGGGTCGTCGGAGCCGACCTCGTCACGTGAAGTACTACCTGCTCGCGGGGGCCATCGCGGCCGTCGTGAGCTTCGTGTGCAGCTGGGCGGTGTGGAAGCTCGGCCTGCGGTACGGCTGGTACCCGAAGGTCCGTGAGCGCGACGTGCACCGGACCCCGACGCCGCGGCTCGGCGGGATCGCGATGTACCTCGGCGTGATCGTCTCGTTGCTCGCGGCCTGGTTCCTCTTCCCCTCGATCGCCGGCACCGACTACTTCCGCCTGGTGTTCTCCGAACCGGGGCGGGTGCTGGCCGTGCTCGCCGGGGCAACGATCATCGTCGTCCTGGGGGTCGCGGACGACATCTGGGACCTCGACTGGATGACCAAGCTCGCCGGGCAGATCATCGCCGCGGGCATCCTCGCCTGGCAGGGCGTGGCGATCGTCTCGCTCCCGATCGGCAACACGCTGGGCGTCGGGTCGTCGTACATGAGCCTGATCTTCACCGTGCTCGCGGTGGTGCTCGTGATGAACGCGGTGAACTTCATCGACGGCCTCGACGGCCTGGTCGCCGGCGTCGCGATCATCGCGGGCGGGGTGTTCTTCCTCTACACGTTCTTCATCAACCGCGTGGTCGTGCAGACCGAGTTCTTCTTCAACCTGCCCTCGCTCCTGACGGCGGTGCTCGTCGGGGCCTGCTGCGGCTTCCTCGTCCTGAACTGGCACCCGGCGAAGCTCTTCATGGGCGACGCGGGCGCGCTGCTCGTCGGCTTCCTCATGGCTACGAGCGCGGTGTCGGTCACGGGCAACATCGACCCGGCCGTGATCCAGAGCCGCCAGGCGCTCCTGCCGGCGTTCATCCCGATCCTGCTGCCGTTCGCGATCCTCATCGTGCCGATCCTCGACTTCGGCCTCGCCGTCACCCGGCGCCTCAGCGCCGGCAAGTCGCCGTTCTCCGCGGACCGGAAGCACCTGCACCACCGGTTGCTCGACATGGGGCACTCGCACTTCCACGCGGTGCTCGTCTTCTACGCCTGGACCGCCACCGTCGCGGTCGGCTGCCTGCTGTTCCTCTTCGTCGAGTGGTACTGGGTCGTGACGGTCGTCGCCGTCGGGTTCACCGTCTGTGCCGTCGCGACCTTCGCCCCGCTGGGCCGCAAGCGCGCCGAGTTCGCCGCGCAGGCGGCCACCCGCTCGAACACCGTGGTCGACGCCAGCCTCGACCCCCTCGACCGCGCCGCCAACGACCGTACGATCCCTGGAGACCCCTCGTGACCGCACCGAACGCCCTCGACCACGTGCGGCCCGTGTTCCGCCGGATCCTCGTCTGGGCGGCCGTCCTGGCCGTCGCGCTGGCGGTCGTCGGGGGAGTCGTCGGGCTCGTCCTCGCGGGCACGCCCGGCCTCGCCGGCGGCCTGCTCGGCGCCGTCCTCAGCGTGGTGTTCCTCGGCCTGACCGCGGTGTCCGTGCTCGTGGCCCTCCGGGTGTCGAAGGGCCAGATGATCTCGGGCGCCTTCTTCGGCATCGTGATGGGCACCTGGCTGCTGAAGTTCGTGCTCTTCCTCGTGGTGCTCATCGCCCTGCGCGACCGCACGTGGGTCGACTTCCCGGTGCTCGCGGTCGTCATCATCGCCGGTGTCGTCGGGTCGCTCGTGATCGACGTCGTCGCGGTGGCGAAGGCCCGCATCCCGATCGGGGTCAGCCTGCCCGGCGACCCGGACCCGTCCGCGCCGAGCGGCTCCGGCGCCGCTGGGAACGACACCCCCCGGGCCTGAGAGCCCGAGAAGGCTCTCGCACCTGATAGGCTTCTGGTCGTCCGCGTCCGGAGCCTTGCTCGGGGCGGACGAGCCTCCACAACGTCCACCATCGCGTGCAACGTCTGCGCGCGCCGACACAGGAGACAGCGCTGCTATCCCACGCTCTTCCCCTGTCCCTCACCGCCGCGGGTAACGCCGTGGCGGCGGGGAGCAGCAAGGCCGCCGAATTCCATGGTCCGTCGATCAACGAGTTCTTCCCGGACCCGATCTTCTTCGCCGGGACCCCGATCGAGATGGACCGCATCGTCCTCATCCGCCTGTTCGCGGTGGCCGTGCTGCTCGTCTTCGCGTTCGTCGGGACGCGCGCGCTGAAGCTGGTCCCGAACCGCGGACAGGCCTTCATCGAGTACGCGTTCGACGTCGTCCGTCGCAACACCTTCGACAACCTGGGCGAGAAGGACGGCAAGCGCTTCCTGCCGCTCCTGGCGACGATCTTCTTCGGCGTGCTGTTCATGAACCTGACGGGTCTGATCCCGTTCATGAACATCGCCGGCACGAGCCGCATCGCCATGCCGTTGATCCTCGCGGTCGTCGCCTACGTCGCGTTCATCTACGCGGGCCTCCGCAAGCACCCGGGTACGTTCCTCCGGAACGCGCTCTTCCCGCCCGGTGTGCCGTGGTACCTCTACATCATCGTGACGCCGATCGAGCTGGTCTCGACCTTCGTGCTCCGTCCGGTGACGCTGACGCTGCGACTCCTCATGAACATGGTCGTCGGCCACCTCCTGCTGGTGCTGTTCTTCTCCGCCACCTGGTTCTTCTTCTTCGACGCCGACAGCCTCTTCAAGCTGTTCGGCATCGGGACCCTGGCGTTCGGCATCGCGTTCAGCTTCTTCGAGATCCTCGTCGCACTGCTCCAGGCGTACGTCTTCATGCTCCTGACCGCGGTGTACATCCAGCTCGCGCTGGCCGACGAGCACTGACCGACCCCTTCTGACCCCCATACGGCACGACATCCGTCGGGCCGCACTCGAAAGGAAAACACGTGGACGCAACGACCGTTCTCGCGGAGATCAACGGCAACATCGCGACGGTTGGCTACGGCCTCGCTGCGATCGGCCCGGCCATCGGCGTCGGCATCGTCGTCGGCAAGACGATCGAGTCCGTCGCTCGCCAGCCCGAGCTCCAGGGCCGTCTGACGACCCTCATGTACATCGGTATCGCCTTCACGGAGGCCCTGGCCTTCATCGGTATCGCGACGTACTTCATCTTCACCAACTAAGGCTTCTCGATGCAGACTGCACTCATCATCGCGGCGGAGGAGACCCACAATCCGCTGATCCCACCGGTGTACGACATCGTGTGGTCCGCGGTGGCCTTCGTCATCATCTTCCTCGTGATGTGGCGCGTCGTGACGCCGCGCATCACGAAGATGCTCGATGAGCGCACCGAGGCCATCGAGGGTGGCATCAAGAAGGCGGAGGCCGCTCAGGAGCAGGCCGCCGCTGCACTCGACGAGTACAACAAGCAGCTCGCCGACGCGCGTGCCGAGGCCTCGCGCATCCGTGAGCAGGCCCGTGCCGACGCGACCGCGATCGGCAACGAGGTCCGCGAGCAGGCGCAGGCCGATGCAGCACGCATCACCGCCAACGCCCAGGCGCAGATCGAGGCCGAGCGGCAGAGCGCGCTCCAGTCGCTGCGGAGCGAGGTGGGCACCCTCGCCCTCGACCTCGCCTCCGGTGTGATCGGCGAGTCCCTCCGGGACGACGCGAAGTCGGCTGCGGTCGTCGACCGCTTCATCGCCGACCTCGAGGCGTCCCAGGGCCAGCCGGCCGGGGAGCGCTGAGCATGCGGAGCGCCACGCGGTCCGCACTCTCGTCCACGCGGGCGGTCCTCGCTGACCTCGGCGGGTCGGTCGACCTCGCCACGGGCACCGAGATCCTCTCCGCCGGGCGTGCGATCGCCGGTTCCTCCCAGCTGCTCGGCCTGCTGGCGGACCCGACCGCGGACGTCGTCGGCAAGAAGGTCGTCATCGACCGCGTCTTCGCCGGCCAGTCCGAGGCGACGCGTGCGGTGCTGACCGCGGTGGCCGGCTCACGCTGGTCCTCGCCGTCGGACCTGCTCGCGGGTGTCGAGGACGCGGGCATCCGCGCCGTCGCCGGCACCGCGTCGTCGGAGACGTCGATCGAGGCCGAGCTGTTCTCCTTCGAGACCGCCGTCCGCTCGGACGCGGCCCTCGAACTGGCGCTGGGCACCAAGCTCGGCAGCCCGTCGGAGAAGGGTGCGCTCGTGCAGCGGCTCGTCGGCTCGAAGGTCTCGGCGCAGACCACCGCGATCCTGGAGCACCTCGTGCAGCAGCCCCGCGGCCGCCGCATCGGTGAGATCGTCCGCGACGCCTCGCGCATCGTGGCCGACCAGGCCGGCAAGCTCGTCGCCACGGTGACCACCGCGGCCCCGCTCTCGGACGGTCAGGCGGCTCGCGTCGCCCGCGGCATCAGCGAGCGGTACGGCAAGGACGTCAGCGTCAACCAGGTCGTCGACCCCGCGGTCGTCGGCGGGATGCGCGTGCAGGTCGGTGGCGACGTCATCGACGGCACGGTGTCCACGCGCCTGTCGGAGCTCCGGCTCCAGCTGGCCGGCTGAGCGTACCGTCGAAGCCGACCCCTCCAAGTCCACAACGGGAACTGTCCCTCACCGGGCAGCATCACCCTCTCGGAGCCGCAGGGCCCCGGAAACCTACAAGGAAAATCCCATGGCAGACATCACCATCAGCCCCGATGAGATCCGTGATGCCCTGAAGGACTTCGTCTCGAACTACGAGCCGACGAAGGCCTCCACGGCCGAGGTCGGGCACGTCACCGACGCGGGCGACGGCATCGCGCACGTCGAGGGCCTGCCCGGCGTCATGGCGAACGAGCTCATCCGCTTCGAGGACGGGACCCTCGGTCTCGCGCAGAACCTCGACGAGGACGAGATCGGCGCCATCGTGCTCGGCGAGTTCGGCGGCATCGAGGAGGGCCAGGAGGTCACCCGCACCGGCGAGGTCCTCTCGGCCCCGGTCGGCGACGGCTTCCTCGGTCGCGTGGTCGACCCGCTCGGCAACCCGATCGACGGTCTCGGCGAGATCCAGGCCGAGGGCCGTCGTGCCCTCGAGCTCCAGGCCCCGGGCGTCATGTCCCGCAAGTCGGTCCACGAGCCGCTGCAGACCGGGATCAAGGCCATCGACGCGATGATCCCCGTCGGCCGCGGTCAGCGTCAGCTGATCATCGGCGACCGCCAGACCGGCAAGACGGCCATCGCGATCGACACGATCATCAACCAGAAGGCCAACTGGGAGTCGGGCGACGAGGACAAGCAGGTCCGCTGCATCTACGTCGCCATCGGCCAGAAGGGCTCCACGATCGCCTCCGTCAAGGGCGCGCTCGAGGACGCCGGTGCGATGGAGTACACCACCATCGTCGCCGCCCCGGCCTCCGACCCGGCCGGCTTCAAGTACCTCGCCCCCTACACCGGTTCGGCCATCGGCCAGCACTGGATGTACGGCGGCAAGCACGTCCTCATCATCTTCGACGACCTGTCGAAGCAGGCCGAGGCCTACCGTGCGGTGTCGCTCCTCCTGCGTCGTCCGCCGGGCCGCGAGGCGTACCCGGGCGACGTCTTCTACCTGCACTCCCGTCTGCTGGAGCGTTGCGCGAAGCTGTCCGACGACCTCGGCGCCGGGTCGATGACGGGTCTGCCCATCATCGAGACCAAGGCGAACGACGTGTCGGCGTACATCCCGACCAACGTGATCTCGATCACTGACGGCCAGATCTTCCTGCAGTCGGACCTGTTCAACGCGAACCAGCGTCCGGCCGTCGACGTGGGCATCTCGGTGTCGCGCGTCGGTGGTGACGCTCAGGTCAAGTCGATCAAGAAGGTCTCCGGCACGCTCAAGCTCGAGCTGGCGCAGTACCGCTCGCTCGAGGCGTTCGCGATGTTCGCGTCCGACCTCGACCAGGCGTCGCGTCGTCAGCTGGACCGTGGTGCCCGCCTGACCGAGCTCCTCAAGCAGCCGCAGTACTCGCCGTACCCGGTCGAGGAGCAGGTCGTCTCGATCTGGGCCGGCACGAACGGCAAGCTCGACGAGGTGCCCGTCCCCGACGTGCTCCGCTTCGAGGCCGAGCTGCTCGAGCACCTGCGTCGCAACTCCGACGTCCTGACCACCCTCCGTGAGACGAACCAGCTCAGCGACGAGACCGTCGCCGCGATGGACCGTGAGATCGACGCCTTCACGAAGGGCTTCCAGACGAGCGACGGCAAGACGCTCGGCTCGGAGTCGTTCGACGCGGCCCAGGCCGAGGACGTCGACCAGGAGCAGATCGTCAAGGGTCGTCGCTAGATGGCGGCACAGGTCCGGGTCTACCGCCAGCGCATCAAGTCGGCGAAGACCACGAAGAAGGTCACCCGCGCGATGGAGCTGATCTCGGCGTCGCGGATCCAGAAGGCACAGGCGCGCATGGCCGCGTCCGGTCCGTACTCGCGGGCCGTGACGCGTGCCGTGTCGGCCGTGGCGACGTTCTCGAACGTCGACCACGTGCTGACCACCGAGCCCGAGTCGTCGACCCGTGCAGCCGTGGTGCTGTTCACCTCGGACCGCGGCCTGAACGGCGCGTTCAGCTCGAACGTCCTCAAGCAGGGCGAGGAGCTCGCCTCCCTGCTCCGCAGCGAGGGCAAGGACGTCGTGTTCTACCTCGTCGGTCGCAAGTCGGTCGGGTACTTCGCGTTCCGCGAGCGTCCCTCCGAGCGGCAGTGGATCGGCGGGACGGACCAGCCCGAGTTCTCGACGGCGAAGGAGATCGGCGACGCGGTCGTGTCGAAGTTCCTCCAGGACACGGCGGAGGGCGGCGTGGACGAGATCCACATCGTCTTCAACCGGTTCATCAGCCTGGCGACCCAGGAGCCGCAGGTCGTGCGCCTGCTCCCGCTCGAGGTCGTCGAGGGTGTGGAGGAGCCGTCGAACGGCGAGCCCCTGCCGCTCTACGAGTTCGAGCCCGATGCCGACGCCGTCCTCGACGCGCTGCTCCCGGTCTACATCGAGAGCCGCATCTTCAACGCCATGCTGCAGTCGGCCGCTTCCGAGCACGCCGCCCGGCAGAAGGCCATGAAGTCCGCCAGTGACAACGCCGACTCGCTCATCAGCGAGTTCACCCGTCTCGCGAACAACGCGCGTCAGGCCGAGATCACCCAGCAGATCTCCGAGATCGTCGGCGGCGCCGACGCCCTCTCGTCGAAGAAGAAGTAGTGGTCCGCGAAGCTCGCGGACAGAACCCCTCAGGAAGGCACCAGCCATGACCGACACCGCCACCACCGCGGTCGAGACGTCGTCGGCGCCCGGTGTCGGCCGGATCGCCCGTGTCACGGGTCCCGTCGTCGACATCGAGTTCCCGCACGACGCGATCCCGGAGATGTACAACCTCCTGTACACGACGATCACCATCGGTGACTCGTCGCAGGAGATCGGCCTCGAGGTCGCGCAGCACCTCGGCGACGACCTGATCCGCGCCATCTCGCTGAAGCCGACCGACGGCCTGGTCCGTGGTCAGGAGGTCCGTGACTCGGGCGCCCCGATCTCGGTCCCCGTCGGCGACGTCACCAAGGGCAAGGTCTTCGACGTGCTGGGCAACGTGCTCAACACCGACGAGAAGCTCGAGATCACCGAGCGTTGGCCGATCCACCGCAAGGCGCCGGCCTTCGACCAGCTCGAGTCGAAGACCACCATGTTCGAGACCGGCATCAAGTCGATCGACCTCCTCACCCCGTACGTGCAGGGTGGCAAGATCGGCCTCTTCGGTGGTGCGGGCGTCGGCAAGACCGTCCTCATCCAGGAGATGATCCAGCGCGTCGCGCAGGACCACGGCGGTGTCTCGGTGTTCGCCGGTGTCGGTGAGCGCACCCGTGAGGGCAACGACCTCATCGGCGAGATGGAGGAGGCGGGGGTCTTCGACAAGACGGCCCTCGTGTTCGGCCAGATGGACGAGCCGCCGGGAACGCGTCTCCGCGTGGCCCTGTCGGCGCTGACGATGGCGGAGTACTTCCGCGACGTCCAGAAGCAGGACGTGCTCCTCTTCATCGACAACATCTTCCGCTTCACGCAGGCCGGTTCCGAGGTCTCCACGCTGCTCGGTCGCATGCCGTCCGCGGTGGGCTACCAGCCGAACCTCGCCGACGAGATGGGTGTGCTCCAGGAGCGCATCACCTCCACGCGTGGTCACTCGATCACCTCGCTGCAGGCGATCTACGTGCCGGCCGACGACTACACCGACCCGGCTCCGGCGACCACGTTCGCGCACCTCGACGCCACGACCGAGCTCTCGCGTGAGATCGCGTCGCAGGGTCTGTACCCGGCCATCGACCCGCTGACCTCCACGTCGCGGATCATGGACCCCCGGTACCTGGGCGCCGACCACTACGAGACCGCGACGCGCGTCAAGCAGATCCTGCAGAAGAACAAGGAACTGCAGGAGATCATCGCGATCCTCGGTGTCGACGAGCTCTCCGAAGAGGACAAGATCACGGTGGAGCGCGCACGTCGCATCCAGCAGTTCCTCTCGCAGAACACGTACATGGCGAAGAAGTTCACGGGTGTCGAGGGTTCGACGGTCCCGCTCAAGGACACGATCGAGTCCTTCCGCGCGATCGCCGACGGCGAGTTCGACCACGTGGCGACGCAGGCCTTCTTCAACGTCGGTGGCATCAACGACGTCGAAGAGAAGTGGTCGCAGATCCAGAAGGAGAACCGCTGACATGGCGGCACTCACCGTGAGCGTCGTCTCGGCCGACCGGGAGGTCTGGTCGGGCGACGCCACCATGGTCGTCGCACGTACGACGGAGGGCCAGATCGGCATCCTCGCGGGGCACGAGCCGCTGCTCGCCACCCTCGCGCAGGGCCAGGTCCGCATCACCCGGGCCGACGGCTCGACGGTGACGGCGGACGCCGAGGACGGCTTCCTGTCGGTCGAGCACGACACGGTCACGATCGTCGCGCGCCAGGCCGCGCTGGCGTCCTGACCGGACTGACCGTCCTCCTCCCGCCGTCCGAGACGAAGCGGGAGGGCGGGGACCCGGCACGCGCCCTCGACCTGGGTGCGCTGTCCTTCCCGGAACTGTCCGACGAGCGGGCCGCGGTGATCACCGCGGCCCGCTCCGTCAGTTCCGAGGAGTCCACCGCGCGGACGGCCCTGAAGCTCGGTCCGCGGTCGGTCGAGGAGCGCCTCCGGAACCTCGAGCTCGACACCGCGCCGACGATGCCGGCGATCGAGCGGTACACGGGGGTGCTGTACGACCCGCTGGACGCGTCCGCCGCGGACGATCGGACGCGGGGGTGGTGGTCGGACCACGTCGTCGTGCAGTCGGCGATGTTCGGCCCGATCGGTGCCGGCGACGCGATCCCCGCGTACCGGTTGTCCCACGACTCCCGGCTCGGCGCCCTGCGCCTCGCGAAGCACTGGCCGGAGGCATCGACGCGTGCGCTCGGCACCCGGGGCGACGGCCTGGTCCTCGACCTGCGGTCGGAGGGGTACCGAGCCCTCGGACCCGTGGCCGGGGCGCTGGCCCTGCGCGTCGTGAGCGTCGACGCCGGTGGGCGTCGGAAGGCGCTCAACCACTGGAACAAGACCGCCAAGGGGCGCCTGGTGGCGCTGCTCGGCCGCACCGCGGAGGACGTCGACGACGTCGACGCGCTCGTCGCCTGGGCGCGCGCCCACGACGTGGTGCTGGAACGCACCGTGAACGGCTGGGACCTCGTCGCCGAGAGCCTGGAGCCCGTGCGGGCCTGATCCTGCACAGGACCGGCGGGCGTGGTCCCCTTCCACAGGTGGACGAGCGCAGCCAGCCGGGAGGCCCGTCCTCCGTCACGATCTCGTGCATGACCTCGACGAGAGACGGACACTCCTCCACCCACGTGCGCTGGCCCCGCGAGATCGCGGCGGCGGTGACCCTCCGCGCGGCCTGCGCCTCGCTGGTCGCGCCCGCCACGGGCGGACCGGCTGGTCGGGACGGGCTGGTCGACCACGAGCTCGACCAGGAGCTCGACCGTCGGCGTGCGGTCGTGGTGACGACGGCGTGCGGCGCCCTCGCCACGCGGTTCGCCCTGGTCGGGTTCCTCGCGGCGTGCGACGACCCG
The DNA here is from genome assembly GCF_030362955.1 of Curtobacterium citri. NCBI lineage: Bacteria > Bacillati > Actinomycetota > Actinomycetes > Micrococcales > Microbacteriaceae > Curtobacterium > Curtobacterium citri. Next base: position 190,704 of record NZ_JAUCML010000005.1, on the reverse strand, counting down.
GACCCGCGCACGGTCGTCCCCTTCGATCCGTTCCGCGATCCGACACCACCGGCGCTCGGGGGTGGTGGCCCGGTGCCCGATCGTGCGCGCCTGCGGGTGGCGGGTGCGCGCTGTGCCTCGGCCTGGCGGACGTGGCGTGCGGACGGCGCCGTCGGAGGCGACGTGGGGATCGGTGCAGCGGGCGCGCTCGCGCTCGGAGCGTGGTGCGCCTGGGCGGTCGGGTCCTCCGCCCGCGCCGAGGTCCGCGCGCGGCACGCGCTCGACACCCGACCGGACGACCCCTTCGCCTGGCTGGTGCTCCGCGCCGTGCGGTCCGGACACGAGCCGGCGTGGTGGGGGAGCGCCACGGGGCGGACGGGATCGTCTACGGTGGACTGACCATGGTGGGTGAGCCGGCACGCGGGGACGACGACGACACGGTGCTGCGCGCGCACGCCCCGCAGGAGGGCGACGACCGGGCGGCCGCCGCGGTGGCGGACACGGTGCTGCGGCCGCGCCGGACCGACGTCGAGGCCGGCGCGGTCGACGAGGCCCGCGCGGTGGACGACGACCCGCTCGGTGACACCGTGATCCGTCCTGCGGTCGGGGTCCGCCCGCCCGCCGTGCCGTCGCCCGACGACACGGTCGTCCGTCCGCGTCGCGACGGCCATGCGTCGGCACCCCGGAGTGGCGACCGCGTCCCGGGCCCGGAGGCGCGGCTCGAGCCGGTGCACTCACCGGACGCCGACCCGTCCGTCGGGGTCCCCACGCGCCTCCCGTCCGGCCCCGTCGCGCCCCCGCGCGTGCCGTCGATCCGGGTCGGCGTTCGTGTCGTGCGCCTCGACCGCCCGGTCGTGGTGGGCCGGCGTCCCGCCGCGCCCCGCGTGGTGCACGGAGCCGGACCCGAGCTGGTGACGGTGCCGTCGCCGACCACCCAGGTCTCGTCCTCGCACCTGCTCGTGCACGCGGCCGGGGAGGCCGCCGTGGTCGACGACCTCCGGTCCACGAACGGCACCGTGGTGCGCCCGCCGGGGTCCGCGCCGTTCCGGATGGCGTCGGGTGCCTCGATCGTCGTCCTGACCGGTACGCTCGTCGAGATCGGTGACGGCAACGTCATCGAGGTCCTGTCGCCGCACCTCCGGGTCGGACCCGACGACGGCCTCCCACCGTTCCCGTCGGTCCCGTGAAGACCGAGCAACCGGCCCGTCCCCACCAGAGAGCGACCCACACACCGTGACCGAACTCGGCCGAGCAGCCACCGAGCACGCCATCGACGTCCCCGGTGCCGCGGGCGCCACCCTCACGCTGTCGTGGGGCGCCGCGACGGACGTCGGGCGGCGACGCGACCACAACGAGGACAGCTACCTGGTCGGGGCGCCGTTCTTCGTCGTCGCCGACGGCATGGGCGGGCACCTCGCCGGCGACCGTGCGAGCGACGCGGTGGTCCGGCGGCTCGACCAGGTCGTCGAGGGCGCGTTCACCTCGCGGCAGGCGATCCAGCGGGCCCTGCTGCTCGCCACCGCCGACATCGAACGTGCCGCCGGTGGCAACGCGCTCGGTGCGGGGACCACCGTGACGGGCGTGGCCCTCGTCGCCGCCCAGGGGCAGCCCGCCGCGCTCGTCTTCAACGTCGGCGACTCGCGGACCTACCGCATCGAGGGCGGTGTCCTCCGCCGGGTGACCGTGGACCACTCGGTCGTGCAGGAGATGGTGGACGCCGGGCTCCTGCGCGCCGAGGACGCCGAGCAGCACCCGGACAGCAACGTCATCACGCGGGCGGTGGGCTTCGGCGAGCCGCCGGAGCCGGACTGGTGGACGCTGCCACTGCGTGCCGGCGACCGGTACCTGATCTGCTCCGACGGACTCACCAAGGAGCTCGGAGACGCGGGGATCGCACGGATCGCCGCCCGGGTGCCGGGAGCACAGGCACTGGCCGAGCGGCTCGTCGGCGACGCCGTCGTCGCCGGTGGGCGCGACAACGTGACCGTGGTCGTCGTGCAGGTCGACGCGGCTCCCGAGGACAGCGACGTCGAGGACACCCTGCCCCGTCACTGAGGGCCGGCGCGCCGTCCGTGCCCCCTGAAGTGGGGGATGGTCGCCCTCCACAGGGCGTCAGGGCCGCCCCGGGGCGTCGGACTCGCTTCGTAGAATGGCCTGGCCGCGACGATCGACACGGCCGACCACGGGCCGGGGAAGGGAAGGACACCCATGGCACGACGCCTGCCGTCCGACCCGCCCGTCATCGCCGGCTTCACCCCGGTGCACGTCCTCGGCTCCGGTGGGTTCGCCGACGTCTTCCTGTACGAGCAGGACATGCCCCGACGCCAGGTCGCGGTCAAGGTCCTGCTCGACGAGGTCGTGGACGACCGGGTGCGACAGATGTTCCAGGCCGAGGCGAACCTCATGGCGCGGCTGAGCACGCACCCCTCGATCCTCACCGTCTTCCAGGCCAGCATCGCCGCAGACGGACGCCCCTACCTCGTGATGGAGCTGTGCTCCTCGTCGCTCAGCGAGCGCTACCGCCGTGAGCCGGTACCCGTGTCCGAGGTCCTCGCGATCGGCATCCGGATCGGGGCGGCCCTCGAGACGGCGCACCGCGAGGGCGTCCTGCACCGCGACGTGAAGCCGTCGAACATCCTGCGGACCGCCTACGGCAACCCCGTGCTCTCCGACTTCGGCATCGCGGCGACCATCGGCAGCGCCGACCCCGACGAACCGGTCGGCATGTCGATCCCGTGGTCGGCGCCCGAGGTCCTCGGCGACGAGTCCCGCGGCACGATCCAGTCCGAGGTCTACTCGCTCGCCGCGACCGTCTACTCCCTCCTCGCGGGCCGCAGCCCCTTCGAGGTCCGTGGCGGCAAGAACGGTGCCGCCGACCTCATGGACCGCATCGAGCGCGGCGGCGTGCGCCCGACCGGGCGGGCGGACGTCCCGCCGTCGCTCGAGCGCCTGCTGGCGACGGCGATGTCGCGCAAGGTGTCGTTGCGTCCGGCGACCGTGATCGAGTTCGTCCGCGGTCTGCAGCAGGTCGAGGCCGAGCTCGGGATCCCGCAGACCGCCGCAGACGTCGCGGTCGAGGCGTGGGCCGTCACGACGCCGTCGACCGACGGTGACCGCACCGTCGTGCGGGAGCTGCAGGCGCCGTCGCGTGTCGGTGCTCGTCGACGGAACCGGCGGTCCCTGCAGGGCGGGTCGGACGTCGGCGTGCAGAGCGTGGGGACCGTGCACCGCACCGGGTCCGCGACACGGGTCCGCCGACGCAGCCGGTCGACGCTGCTGTGGGCCGGCTCCGCCGGTGTCGTCGTGGTCGCTGCCCTCGCGGTGGTCACCGTGCTCCTCGTCACGCGGATCGGCACCGGTTCGATCCCCGCCGTGACGGACGTCCGCGCCGCGGCGACGGCGGACTCGGTGTCCTTCAGCTGGCAGGACCCGGGACTCCGCTCGGGCGACACGTACGTGATCTCCTCGGACGGGGTGTCGAGCCAGCAGACCGGCACGACCTTCGTCGTCTCCGGCGAGTCCGGTGCCGAGGAGTGCATCACGGTCGCGGTGAACCGCGACGGCAAGACCGGCGCAGCGAGCGCCGAGCAGTGCGGCACGATCGGCGGCGCCGGGTGATCCGCGCGTTCCTGGCGAAGCACCGCTCGGCCGCCGTGTCCGTCGGGGCCTCCGTGCTCGTCGGTGCCGTCGTCGCGACCGCGGCCGTCGTGTCGACCGGCTACCACACGCAGCGCGTCGACCTCGGGGACGGCACCGTGTGGGTGCCGTCGGCGCAGTACGGCGCCGTGGGTCGGGCCAACACCGCGGTGCTCGAGCTCAACACCGCGGTGGAGTCGCCGAGCGACGACCTGTCCGTCCTGCAGCGCGGCGCCGACGTCTACAGCGTCGACGGCACCAAGGGGACCGTGTCGCGGGTCGACGTCGCGGCGGCCACGGTCGGCGACGCCGTCACGCTGCCGGCCGGTTCACCGCAGGTCTTCCTCGCCGGGGACACCGCCGTGGTGGGCAACGGGGACACCGGTGAGCTCTGGGCGACGCCGGCTGCCGACCTCGCCGACTTCGACGCCTCGACCCGGGCGGACCTGACCCTCGGCGCGGACGCCGTGTTCGACGCGTCCGACCGACACGTCGCCGTCTACTCACCGCGGACGGGCCGTGCGGCGCTCGTCGACGTCGGCGCGGACCTGACGGTCGACCGCCGGTGGGACGTCCGCTTCGACCGCGCCCACGAGTTCCAGGTCGCCTCCTTCGGCGACCACGTCGCCGTCCTCGACCGCACCTCGGGTCAGCTCGCCGTCGACGGGGACGTCGTCGACCTCGGTGACGCGATCGGTGGTGCCCCGGCCCTCCAGCACTCCTCGGACTCGTCGACGGACGTCGTGGTCGCGGGGTCCGCCGGGATGGTGCGCGTCTCGGCGTCCGGTACCGTCGACCGGACCGCGCTCGGGGTCTCCGGACGCCCGGCACGGCCCGCGGTCGTCGGCTCCTGCACCTACGCCGCCTGGGCCGGTGGGCAGGCGACCGACTCGTGCCAGGGCACCGGACTGCAGCGGCTCGCGCAGACCGCCGGCGCGGACGACCTGCAGATCGTGCACAACGGACGCACCGTCGTGGCGAACGACCCCCGCAGCGGCCGGTCCTGGGCGATCGACCGCAGCGGCCAGCTGATCGACAACTGGTCGGACCTGGTCGAGCAGGACGACCAGCAGCAGCAGGAGCGGGTGTCGGACGACGACCCGCAGGTCGACAAGGACCAGAAGCCGCCCGTCGCGGTCGACGACGACCTCGGGGCGCGTCCCGGCCGGACCACGAGCCTGCCCGTGCTGCTGAACGACCACGACCCCAACGGCGACCCGCTCGTGATCAGCGAGGTCGGCAGCGTCGACGACGCGGTCGGCAGCGTGGCGATCGTCGGCGACGGCCAGCGGCTGCAGATCACCCTCGCGGCCGACGCGAAGGGCACGGTCTCGTTCCCGTACACGATCACGGACGGCAACGGCGGCTCGGACAGTGCCACGGTCCGGGTGACGGTCCGGCCGGACTCCGAGAACGAACCGCCTCGACAGGTCCGCAGCACCTCGGCCGACGTCGTCCAGAACGGACACGTGGTCACCGACGTGCTCTCGGACTGGGTCGACCCCGACGGCGACCCGGTGTACCTCGAGTCCGCGTCGGCGGAGGGGGACCAGGTCTCCACGACGCCCGACGGCATGCTCGACTACCGCAACGCGAGCGGGAAGACCGGCGACCGGACCGTGCAGGTCGTCGTGAGCGACGGGCGTGACCGCGGACGCGGGTCGGTCACGGTCCGTGTCGCGAAGGCGGGGAACGTCCCGCTGCTCGCGGACCCGTTCGCCGTGCAGGGCTACGCGGGCAAGGCGTTCACCGTCGACCCGCTCGAGCACGTCCGCGGCGGGAACGGGACCGTGACGCTCACGAGCGTGTCGTCGTCGTCCGGGCTGACCGTCACCCCGTCGTACGACGCCGGGACCTTCCGCGTCGAGGGCGCGGGACCCGGTGACCACCAGCTCGAGTACACCGTCACCGACGGCACGAAGACCGCGAGCGGCATCGCGCGCGTGACCGTGCTCGCACCGCCCGACGCGTCGACGCCGCCGATCACGACCCCCAAGACGGTCTTCGTGAACACGCTGTCGACCAAGGACACCGACGTCACCGCGACCGACACGGACCCGGCGGGCGGGGTGCTCATGGTGACCGCACTCGACGGGCTGCCCCGGGACGCCGGTGTCCAGGCGAGCATCCTCGACCAGCACGTCGTCCGGGTCACGCTCACCGCGCCCCTCGACGGACCGGTCTCGTTCCGGTACACCGAGTCCAACGGGCTGGCCACCGCGACGGGCACGATCACGGTCGTCGAGATCCCGCGGCCGGACCGCATCCAACCGCCCGTCGCGCAGGCGGACTCCGCGACCGTCCGGGTCGGGGACGTCGCGGAGATCGACGTCCTCGCGAACGACTCACAGCCCGAGGGCGAGCCCCTGACGCTGCAGCCCGAGCTCGTGCAGAACGTGCCGGGCGACGGTGGCCTGCTCTTCGTCGCCGGCGACCGGCTGCGGTACCTCGCGCCGGACACGCCGGGCAACCACACGGCCGTCTACCGCGTCTCCGGACCGGACGGGCAGTACGCCGACGCGACCGTCTCGATCTCGGTCCGCGAGCGCGACGCCGCGACCAACAACCCGCCCGTGCCGGAGACCGTCACGGCCCGCGTGGTCGCCGGCCAGTCGGTGCGGGTCACCGTGCCGCTGAACGGCATCGACCCCGACGGCGACTCGGTGCAGCTGGTGGGCGTGGCCGACAACCCGGACAAGGGGTCCGTGAGTGACGTCACGTCCGACGCGCTCACCTACGAGGCGGGGGACTACTCCGCGGGGACGGACGAGTTCACCTACACGGTCGTCGACGCCCTCGGGGCACGTGCGACCGGGACCGTCCGGGTCGGCATCAGTCCGCGCGCGGAGCAGGCGTCGGACCCGGTCGCGCAGGCCGACCACGTGACGATCCGACCCGGCGGCACGGTGACCGTGCGGGTGCTCCAGAACGACTCGGACCCGCAGGGCGGGCAGCTGACGGTGACGACCGCCGAGCCGACCGCCGCCGGGGTGACCGCGCGGGTGCTGCAGGGCACCCAGGTCCGCGTGACACCGCCGAAGTCAGCGACCGAGGGCGACTTCGCCGTGCTCTACACGGTGACGAACCCGAGCGGTGGGTCGAGCACGGCGTTCCTCACCGTGACCGTCGACCGCGACGCCCCGCCGCTCCGTCCGGAGGTCGAGGACACGACCCTCGACCTGCAGGACATCCTGCGCCGCCAGAGCGTCACCGTCGACGTGCTCCGCAACGTCTTCTTCGCCGAGGGCTCGACCTCGCGGCTCGTCGTCGGCGTCGTCGACGGGTACGGCGACACCGCCCGGGTGACGAGCGACCGACGCATCACCGTGCAGCTCACCGACGCATCGCAGGTCATCCCGTTCTCGGTCGCGCGGTCGGACCACCCGGACGTCGTGTCGTACGGCTTCATCCACGTCCCCGGGTTCGACGACGCACTGCCGCAGGTCGACCGCAGCGCGGGTCCGGTGACGGTCCGGAGCGAGGCCACGGTCCGGATCCCGCTCGACCGGTACGTCGTCACCGCGAACGGCCGGACCGCCCAGCTCACCGACCGTGGCACGGTCAAGGCGACCCACGCCGACGGCAAGGACCTGGTGGTCGACCGGTCGACGCTGCAGTTCACGTCGTCGAAGCTCTACTACGGCAACGCGTCCATCTCGTTCGAGGTCACCGACGGCTCGGGTGCCAACGGAGGCAAGGGTCGCGTGGCGACGCTCGTGCTGCCCATCAAGGTGACCCCGCGCACCAACCAGCCGCCGTCGTTCTCGGGCTCGAACATCGACATGCAGCCCGGGGACTCCCGCACGATCGACCTCGCCAAGCTGACGGACTACCCGTACCCGGACGACCTCGGCGAGCTCCGCTACTCCGTCGTCAGCCGACCCGGTGCGGGCACCACCGCGACGATCCAGGGCCAGCAGCTCCGGATCAGCGTCGCCGACACCGCGTCGAAGGACACCACCGCGTCGATCGGCATCGGCGTCGCGGACGACGCCAACGCGGGACGCGCCGGTGTCGTGCAGGTGGGGATCGTCGGCTCGACCCGCCCGCTGGTGCAGCCCGGTGCGGACCGCGCGGTCGTCGAGCGCGGGAAGTCGTCCACGATCGACGTCCTGACCAACGACCAGCCGACGAACCCGTTCCCCGACGAGCGGCTCCGCGTCGTGGCGATCCGTGGTCTCTCCGGCGGCCTGCCCGCCGGGGTGAGCGTGTCGCCGAGCGCCGACCGGTCGCGCCTGCAGGTGTCCGTGTCCGACTCCGCCGCACCCGTCGACGCCCACCTGCAGTACCAGGTCGCCGACGCGACGGACGACGCCGCCCGGTACGTCTGGGGCGACGTGACGATCTCGGTGCAGGACGTCCCGGACGCGCCGGGAGCGCCGACCCGGACGGGCACGTTCCAGGGCGGCCAGGCGACCCTGACCTGGGCGACCCCGCAGTCGAACAACTCGCCGATCACGGGCTACCGGCTCCAGGGCACGGGCGGTGTGGCGAAGGACTGCGGTACCTCGACGGTGTGCACGGTGACCGGCCTCGACCCCGCGGCGTCGTACCGGTTCTCGGTCGTCGCGCAGAACGCCGTGGGGGACTCGGTACCGTCCGCGACCTCCGCGTCGATCAGCGCCGACTTCGTGCCGGCCCCGCCGAAGGGCCTGCGGGTCGAACCGAGCAGCACGACGCCGAACCAGCTCGACGTGTCCTGGAACGCGGTCGGAGCGCCGAGCGGCGGCTCCGCGGTGTCGAACTACGTCGTCTCCGTGCAGGGCCCCGGCCTCTCGACCACGCGGAACGCCGGTACGGCGACCAGCGTCTCGTTCACCGGTGCGCAGAGCGGTGCCGAGTACACGGTCCGGGTCTCGGCCCGGAACGCGGCCGATCGTGACGGCAGCCCCGTGCAGTGGAACGAGGCATCGGCGACGGGGTCCGCCGTCGGTGCTCCGGCGACGCCGCAGTTGAGCGCCACCGGGCAGCCGGACGGGTCGGCGACCGCCGTGACGCTGCGCGCGTCGGAGTCCGACTGGGCCGGCGGGAGCGCGGGTTGGCGGATCGTGAAGTACGCGAGCTCGACGCCCGTCCCCTCCGGCTGCTCGACGGCGGGCGCAGAGCAGGTGTTCACCGGCGCGTCGGCGAGCGACCGCATCACCAGCCAGTACCGGTACGTCGCGCTGGCCGACAACGGCCTGTTCTGCACGCCGTCGCAGCCCGCGAGCGTCCAGGGCTACCAGACCCCGACAGCGCCCAGCGGGAGTGTCGACACGGTCCAGGACGGGGCCACCGCGCCGACCTGGGGTCTCCGTGCGACCGCGACCGCGACGTCACCGTTCCTGTACTACTCGGTGAACGGCGGGACCCCCGTGCGGTTCTCCGGCTCCGCGTCGATCGGCGCCGGCAGTGGCTACGGTCTCGAGACGTCGGTCGTCTTCACCTCCTGCGCCACCGATGGTGCCTACTGCGCGTCCGGCGAGGCGGTCCGCGCCACGGCCTACACGACCCGTGCGAGCATCGCCAGCGCCGTCGTGGGACAGGCGCCCGTGATCAACGCTCCGGACAACAACGGACGGATCGCACCGGACGGCTACCAGGTGTCCTACTGCCGGACGATCCTCCTCCAGGTCTGCTCCGACACGAATCCGGACACCGGTGCTCCGTGGGCGACCACCGACGCCGTGCCCGACGGCTACACCTCCATCCGGGTCAAGGCCACCGTCAGGGGTTCCCAGGACCCGGTCGGCGCCGTCCGCGACGTCACGGGCCAGTCCGCCCCGTCCGACCCGGCCCCGGACCCGAGCCCGTCCGACCCGCCCGCCGGTTAGCCGGCCGCCGGACCCGCAGCCCCACCCGCGCCCTTCGAGAACGAGGACCCTCCCGCATGAGCATGACCCCCGAGCAGGCCGCCTGGTTCGCCGACGTCGCCGGTCGCATCGTGACGAACGTCGAGCAGGTCCTCCTGGGCAAGACGTTCGTCATCCGCCTGGCCGTCACGGCCATGCTGAGCGAGGGCCACCTGCTGCTCGAGGACGTCCCCGGGACGGGCAAGACGAGCCTCGCGCGCGCGATGGCGCAGAGCGTGCAGGGGAGCACCAACCGCATCCAGTTCACGCCGGACCTGCTGCCCGGGGACATCACGGGCATCAGCGTCTACGACCAGCGCACGCAGGAGTTCGACTTCCACCGCGGTCCTGTGTTCGCGAACATCGTGCTCGCCGACGAGATCAACCGGGCCAGCCCGAAGACCCAGTCGGCGCTGCTCGAGGCGATGGAGGAGTCCGCGGTCACCATCGACGGCACACGCCACACCCTGGCGGCACCGTTCATGGTCATCGCGACGCAGAACCCCGTCGAGCAGGCCGGCACGTACCGCCTGCCGGAGGCGCAGCTCGACCGGTTCCTGATGCGCACGTCGATCGGCTACCCCGACCACGCCGCCACGGTCCGACTCCTCGAGACCTCCGCGGCACCGTCCGCCGCGGTCCCGCTCGCGAGCGTCGTCCCCGCAGCGACGGTCACGGAGATGGCGGCGCTCGCGCGGACCGTGCACGTCGACCCGACCATCGCCGACTACGTCGCCCGCCTGGTCGAGGCGACGCGTGGGGCGAGCGAGGTCCGCCTCGGTGTGAGCGTCCGCGGCGCGATGGGCCTGATCCGTGCTGCTCGCGTGCACGCGGCGGTGCTCGGCCGCCACTACGTGACCCCCGACGACGTCAAGGCACTGGCGGTGCCGGTGCTCGCGCACCGCCTGGTGCTCGACGCGGAGGCGGAGTTCGACGGCGTCAGCGCGACCAGCGTCGTCTCCCAGCTCCTCGTCGAGACCCCGCCGCCCGCCGACCGAGCGGTGTCGTGACCGACCGCCGCCCCGCTGCCACCCGCTCGCGCCGAGACGCCACCCGCTCACGGCGCAGCTCCGCCGTGTCCGAGCGGACCGGCACGGTCGCCGGCCTGACGAACGTCCGCACCCGCCTGGTGGGGGACCGGGACGGGGTCGCCGCCGACGCGGTCGTCGGGGTCGCGAAGGCGTGGACCGCGGCCTGGAGGCTCGTCCGCCGCGGGTGGGCCGAGGTCTCGTCCGTCGTCACCGGCCTGGGCTGGACGGTGACCGCCGTCACGCTCGTCGCCTTCGTCGCGGGCTACCGCTTCGGACTGCGCGAGGTCGTCGTGGTGGGCTTCGCCGGGACGGTCCTCGTCGTGGTGGCGGTGCTCGCGCTGCTCGGACGGTCCCGTCTGCTCATCCGCATGCGCCTGCCGCAGCACCGGGTGGCGGTGGGCGATGACGCGGGCGTCGTCGTCACGGCCGAGAACCCGGCGCGGCTGCCGTCGGTCCCGACCACGGTGGAGGTGCCCGTCGGCACCGGCCTGGTCGACGTGGCGATCCCCTCGGTCGCTCCGGACGGTGTCTTCGAGCAGCAGGTGCCGGTCCCGACTGTGCGTCGCGGTGTGCTCGACGTCGGTCCGGTCACGGGTGTGCGGGCGGACCCGGTCGGCATCGTCCGGCGCGAGGTCGTCTGGACGGCGCGGGAACAGGTCATCGTCCACCCGCGCACCATCGCCATCCCGTCGACGAGCACCGGGTTGGTCCGCGACCTCGAGGGCCAGGCGACGACCGACCTGTCGCCGTCGGACATCGCGTTCCACGCGGTCCGCGAGTACCAGCCGGGCGACGACCCGCGCACGATCCACTGGAAGTCGACGGCGAAGTCGGGCGCGCTGATGGTGCGACAGTTCGAGGACACCCGGCGATCGCACCTGGTGGTGGCCCTGGCGACCGGCCGCGGCGAGTTCGCGGACGACGACGAGTTCGAGCTGGCGGTGAGCGCCGCGGCGTCGCTCGGCACCCGCGCCGTCCGGGACGGGCGCGAGGTGTCGGTCGTCGTCTCCGAACGGACGCCGGAGTACGCCAAGCGGCCGGTCTACGCCGTGCACCGCCTGCCCACCGTGACGCCCACCCGCCTGCTCGACGAGTTCGCCACGGTCGGCCTCTCCGACTCGTGCCTCCCCGTCGCCGAGGTCGCGCGGATCGTCGGCGCCGACACCGCCGGCATCTCGGTGGCGTTCCTCGTGGTCGGCTCCGAGGTCGGGCTCCCGGCGCTCCGGCTCGCCGCCACGCGCTTCCCCGTCGGGGTCGAGGTCGTCGCGGTGACCTGCGAGCCCGAGGCGCAACCCCGCTTCCTCCGGGTCGCCGGGCTGACGGTCGTGACGATCGGCTACCTCGACGACCTCCGGCAGGCCCTCCACCGATCGGCAGCGGCGTGAGCGCGGCGACCGAGGACGCTCCGCGTCTGCGGACGCGGCGGACCGACCGCCGGGGCGATCGTCGGGCCGAGCGTCGGCGCGGTGCCCTGCGCACCGCGGGGGGCACCCTCGCCACCTGGCTCGTGCTCGCGGTGGCGAGCACCGCCTGGTGGCCGGTCCACCGCGACGCCTCGATGGTGACGGCCGGCGTGACCGCGGTCCTCGCCGGGACGGCCGTCGCCCTCGTCGGCGCCCTCGCCCGCCTGCCCGCCGCGGTGGTCGGCGCGCTCACCGTCGCGGTGTTCGCGCTCACCGGCGTCCCGGCGGCGGTGCCGGACCGTTCCGTCGGGATCCTGCCCACCGGTGCCGGGCTCGTCGACCTGTTCGCCGGTGTGGCGCTCGACTGGAAGCGACTCGTGACGGTCAGCCTGCCGGTCGGGTCCTACGAGTCCCTGCTGGTGCCGTACTTCGTGACGACGCTCGTCGCCACGGTGGTCGGCGTGAGCGTGGCGACCCGTGCCTCCCGTCCGGAGCTCGCGAGCATCCCGGGACTGGTGCTGTTCGCTGCCGCGGTCGTGGTCGGACCCAGCCGACTGGACGTCGCCCTGGCGACGGCCGTCGTGCTCGGCGGCATCGCCCTGGTCTGGGCCCTCACCGCACGGCACGTGCGTCGCGCCGTCTCGGTGGCGACGACGGTCGGGGCGCGCGTGCCCGTGTGGCGGTCCGTGCTGCGACCCGCCCTCGTCGGGACGGGCACCATCGTGGCGGCCGCGGTCGTCGCGACGGGCCTCGGCCTGGTGGCTCCGCCGTCGGTGGGGCGGACGGTCGCGCGGACCGACGTGGTCAAGCCGTTCGACCCGCGTGACGAGCTCAGCCCGCTCAGCGCGTTCCGGTCCTACGAGGAGCCCGGCCAGGCGGACGCCGCCCAGCTGCGGGTGACGGGCCTGCCGCAGGGTGGCTTCGTGCGGATCGCCACCCTCGACACGTACGACGGTGTGGTCTACCGCGTGGGGGGCGACGACGGAGCCTCCGCCTCGGGCACTTTCGAGCGCGTCCCGACCTCGGTCGACGTGCGCGGTGTCCGGGGCACCGACCTCGACGTCGCTGTCGCCGTCGAGGGGTACCGCGGCGTGTGGCTGCCCACCGTCGGCGACCTCGAGACGGTGACCTTCCGCGGGTCGGACGCCGACCGGGACCGCGGCGCCTTCTCCTACAACCGCACCACCGGGACGGCCGTCGTGGTGGGTGGCGTCGACGCGGACACCCGGTACGACCTGCGGGCGGTGCTGCCGGACCAGCCGACCGACGACCAGCTCGCGTCGGCGCGTCCGGGCACGGCCACCGTGCCGAGCCCGACCGGTGTGCCGGACGCGGTGCGGGAGCGGGTCGAGGCGACGTCCGCCGACGGCGGCTCGGACGGTGCCAGGCTCGTCGCGGCGATCGAGTCGCTCAAGCGGACGGGCTACGTGAGCCACGGCGTCGGCGACGACCGGGCCAGCCGGTCGGGACACGGTGCCGACCGGATCGAGGAACTCCTCACCGCGCCGGTCATGATCGGCGACCAGGAGCAGTACGCCGTCGCCGCCGCGCTCATGGCACGGCAACTCGGGTTCCCGTCCCGGGTCGTGATGGGCTTCACCGCCGGCGGCGACTCGGGAGTCGCGACGTCCTCCGGCACCGACGGGACGACCACGTTCCGTGGGTCGGACGTCACGGCGCGCGTCGAGGTGGACACCGAGCAGTGGGGGTGGGTGATGGTCGACCCCAACCCGGTCGTCCGCGACATCCCCGACGAGCAGGACCAGACGCCGCAGCCGGTCACGCGGCCGGAGACCGTCGTCCCACCGCCGCCCGTCGAGCAGCAGGACCAGGACCAGCAGGCCCCGCCCCAGAGCGACCGGGACACGCCTCCCGTGCAACCGCTCTGGTTGCAGATCCTCCTCGCCGCCCTGCCGTGGGTGCTCGCCACGCTCGGCTTCGTGGCACTCGTGCTCCTGCCGTTCGCCGTCGTCGTCCTCTGCAAGCGGCTGCGACGTCGTCGACGCCGACGGGGGCCCACACCACGCGCGCGGGTCGTCGGTGCCTGGGACGAGTACCGCGACGCACTGGTCGACCGCGGGCACGACGTCGTGATGGCGGCCACGAGGCGCGAGGCCGTCGCGGGCGCACCGGGGGAGGGCGGCATCGGGCTCGCGGCGCTGGCCGACCGGAGCGTCTTCGGGCCCGGTGAGGTCGAACCGGGGACCGCCGACCGCATGTGGTCGGCCACGGACGAGGCGATCACGAGCCTCCGAGCGGGGCGCACCCGACGCGAGCGCTGGCGTGCCGCGGTGTCCCTCCGGTCCCTGCGTCGCCCCGCGGTCCGTCGCCACGGCGCACGGGCAGCGGACCGGCTGCGCCCGGAGACGCCGGAGGTCGGTGCCGGGCTCGGTGGGGACGGCCAGGATCGTCGCGGAGGTCGTGACTACGATGGTCCGAAGGCCGGCGAGCGTCGTGGACGGCCGAGTGAGGACAGAGGCGAACCGTGATCAGATGCGAGCACTGCGGATCGATGCTGCCGGACGGCGCGATCTTCTGCGGTGAGTGCGGGCGCTCGGTGACCGTCTCGGCGAACCGTCGGCCCGTCCAGGCCGCGCCCCTCGACGAGACCCCGCCGCCGCCCCTCCGCCAACCGGACCAGCACGGTCGGCACCCGGACCCGGCCACCGAGGCCTGGCTGCCCGAGGCCACCCTCGACCCGGCCACCCGTGCCTGGCTGACCGGCGAGGACCGGCAGCCAGCCCCCCGCCCCGACGACCGACCCGCGGCACCGCCCGCGCCGACCCCGACGCAGGGTGTCGCACCGGACGCGGAACCGCCGCTCGATCCGGCCGCGTACCCGGTCGCCGACGAGACCCGGCCGGCGGACGACACCGTCGCTCGGACACACGCAGCACAGACGCCCGGAGCGGGGGCGACCGCGGCGGACACCACCGAGGCGGACGCGGACCGCGCGGGCGCCGACGACCGGGCTGCCGCTCCGGTCTGGGCGCCCGCCGCACCGCAGCCACCCGCTCCGTCGCGCCCGTCCTGGTGGGTCGGTCGCGGCTCGGCGGCACCCGAGCCTCCCGTGGCCGAGGAGCCGCGGGACGACGACGGTCCGCAGCCCGGTGACACCGCCGTGGTCGAGCCGCTCGTCGAACGTCGGACCCCGACCCCGCTCGTCACCCCGAGCAGCGGACCGGCGACGTGCCCGGTCTGCGGACACACGCTCGAGCCCGACGACATCTTCTGCGCCGAGTGTGGCGCCGTCCGACCGACGGTCACGGCCGCCTTCACCGGCCCCGTCGTGCCGCTGCCGCTGGCCCGTCCCGACTGGGCCGCCGAGCACCTGCCCGTGGACGACGCCGAGCCGGAGTCGCGGTCGGAACCGGCGGACGGGTCCTCGGAACACGTGGACGTGTCGTCGGAAGTCGCGGACGCTCCCTCGGAGCCCGAGCACGCTGACACCTTCGACGACGCACCTCCGAGCGACCTGCCCGAGCCCCGCACTGACGCGCCCGGACCGGACGCATCAGGATCGGCAGCGCCCGAGGACACCCCGAGGACGCCCCTCCGGACCCGCGGCGCGCACGCCGCGCCCGACGCGGTCCCGGGTGCACCGGTGACGGTGCCGCCCGCTCCGGCATCGCCGACCGTCCCGACCGCCTCCGTCTCGGTGCCGCCCCTCGACGGCGTCCCGCCCGTCCCCACCGCGGCGCCGCTGCCGCCGGTGCCCGGTGCGACCGGGCCGGTGCTGCCCTCCGTGGCCTCGGCGGCCGTGCCCTCGAGTGCGGACGACGGGTCCGATGCCGAGGACGTCGAGGAGACCCGCATCGTCGACCGGAACACGAGCGCCGCGCCGTTCGTGCTGCACTTCAGCACGGGAGAGCGCACCGCCGTGCAGGGGACCGGCCTGCTCGGGCGTCTTCCCCGCCCGCAGCCCGGCGAACGCTTCGATGAGCTCCTCACCGTGCACGACCCCGGGAAGTCGGTGTCGAAGACGCACCTCGAGCTCGGCCGCGACGGGGACGACCTGTGGGTCGCGGACCGGTTCTCGGGCAACGGCACGGTCGTCCGGCACATCGACGGCACGATCCGTCGCTGCGAGCCGGGCCGGCGGTACCGTGTCGAGCGTGGTGCCCGGGTGGACATCGGCGAGCAGTTCTTCCTCGTGCAGTGACGGTCGGCGGTTCCCCGCCGACCTGACTCTCCTGCACAGGAGGCCGACCCGCTCGCCCGCTCCCCAGCCGGCGTCCCGCCGTTCTCGGCGACGGGTCGGAGGCGGTTCGCTCGGACCGTGTCCCTCGCCGTCGCCCGCTCGTGCCTCGTCGGTACCGCGGGCGTGCTCGCCCTCGTCGGCGTGGTCGCGGACCTGCCGGGCTCTGGCCGTGCGGCGCTCCTCGTGGCCGGCGGGTGGTGCGCCCTGCTGGATGTCGTCGTCGTCCGGTCCGACCGACGCGCGTCGACGGGTCCGCCGGTGGTGCTCGTCGACCCGGTCACGGAGCCGTCGGAGGGCAGCGGCGTCCGGGACCACGGCGGCTCGGTACCCGACCCCAACCCCGCACCCGGCCCCGGCATCCTGCTCGGCCGCCGTGACGACGGTCACGCGGTGCGTGTCGCCACCGACCCGGCCGCCCCGTGCCATGTCGTGGTGGTGGGCACCGGCGCACTCGCCGAGGGCGTGTTCACCGCGCTCCGCGCCCAGCTCGACGACGGCGCGGCCACCGGGAGCGCGCCCGACAACGTCGTCCGCGCAGCCTCCGGTGCGGGGGTCCCCGGACCACCGAGCACCCCGCTGCCCCCGGGGACCGCCGTCGCGGTCCGGCTCGACGGCGGCGGCCGGCCGCGGACGACCGTCGTCCTCGTGCCCGGACTGCACCTGCTCCCGCGCCGCTGGGACCACCTCGTCGAGGTGACCCGCCACGGCTGTCGCACGCAGGACCACCACCACGACGACGGCCCGACGCCGATCGACCCCGTGCTGCCCCTGCTGGTCCCGGGGAGCGCGACGCCGTGACGCCCGGCTCAGCGCAGACCGGCTCAGCGCAGACCGGCCCCCGGTCGGACCCGTCCGACGGGGACCCCACCGCCGAGCACCTGCTCGCTCGTCGCCGCCAGGACGTCCGCCACGCCCGCGGCGTCGACCAGACCGTTGCGTTCGAGCAGCGTCAGCGCCGCGACGGTGCCCGCGCGCTGCGATCCGTCGAGCGTCTTCACCGCGACGGCCGCGCCACCCGGGAGACCCATGACCATGACGCCCTCGGCGCCGAACTTCGCCAGGACCTGCAGTCGTTCGATGGTCACGGTGTTCGCCCGTCCGACGCCGTCGATGACCCACGGGTGGTCGAGCACCGCGTCGACGAGGGCCGCCGTGTCCGCGTCCCGTCGCGCGACGACCCCGGCGAAGCCGCGGGCGAGGCCGCGCAGGGTGAGAGGGAAGACCGGGGCGCCGCAGCCGTCGGTCCCGACGACGTCGACGGTCTCGCCCGTGTACTCCTCGACGGTCTCCCGGACGCGCTGCTGCAGCGGGTGCGCCGTCTCGAGGTAGGTGGCCTCGTCCCAGCCGTTGACGCGGCAGGCGGCGAGCATGCCGGCGTGCTTCCCTGAGCAGTTCATCGCGAGGCGACGCGGGCCGGGCATCGTCCGCGCGGTCGCCCGGTCGAACGGCAGGTCGGGCGGGCACCCGAGGTCGGACTCCTCGTGGTCGAACGACTCGAGCATGTGCAGCGCGAGTGCCTGGTGCGCCGCGGTGCCGGCGTGGCTGGCGGTCGTCAGCACCAGTTCCTCGTCGCTGAACGTGGCACCGGCGCGGCGGATCGCGAGCGCCTGGAACGGCTTCATCGTCGAGCGCGGGTAGATGCTCGCTCCGGCGTCGCCGACGACGTCGAGCACGGTGCCGTCCGCCGCGACGACGACACCGGCACCGACGTGCCGGCTCTCGTCGAAGCCGTTCCGGTCGAGCACCGCGAGCTCGACGGAGCCCTCGGCGGTGAGAGGATGGCGGTCTGTGCGGACGTCGGGGATCACCGTCATGCCGTCATCGTAGTGAGCGGGCACGCCGCGACGTCGCACGCACCGAGCGCGGGACGGTCGGTGCTCGACCACCACGCACGAAGGAGCGCACCGTGACCGACCACTCCTACGAGGTAGCCGTCCGTTGGACCGGCGACCGGGGCACCGGGACGAGCGGCTACCGCGACTACGGCCGCGACCACACGATCTCCGCGGCGGGCAAGCAGGACGTCGCCGGGTCGGCCGACCCCGCGTTCCGCGGTGACCGCGACCGCTGGAACCCGGAGGAGCTCGTCCTCGCCGCGCTCGCGCAGTGCCACATGATGAGCTACCTGTACGTCGCCGTGCAGCGGGGCTTCACGGTGGTCGACTACCAGGACTCGGCGTCGACGTCGCTCGACGTGCACCGCGACGGCACGGGGGAGCTGACCGGAGCGACCCTGCGCCCGGTCGTCACGATCCTCGAGGCCGACCGCGTCGAGGACGCCGAGGCGGCGCACGCGGAGGCAGGCCGCCTGTGCTTCGTCGCGCGCTCCGTGGCGTTCCCCGTCCACCACACGCCCGTCACCAAGGTCCGTGCGGCAGGATAGGTCCCCGTGAAGCGTCTCCGTCTGCTCCCGATCGCCCTCGTCCCCGCCGTCGTGCTGGGACTCGCCGCCTGCTCCGGGAACGGCTCGGGTGACGCCTCGGCCTCGCCCAGTGCGTCGTCGAGCGCCTCCGCGACGCCCATCTCGTCGTGCCCCGAGCCGGGGTCCGCCTCGGACGGCATCAAGGTCAGCGGTGCCGCGGTGGGCGGTGACTCCGCCCCGGGTGTCGCGTTCGAGAAGGGGCTGAGCGCCTCGACGCCGCAGGCCACCACCGTGGTGAAGGGGTCGGGCAAGGCCCTGCGGGACGGCGAGTTCGCCCAGGTCTCCTACGTCGTCTACAAGGCGTCCGACGCCTCGAAGCTCGGCGCGGTCGGGTTCGACCAGGGCAACCCGCAGGTGCTCTCGGTCGGCGGGACCGGCTTCGGTGCCCTCCTCGCCTGCACGAAGGTCGGTGAGCGGGTGGCGGTCGTCGGCCAGTCGGCGGCCCTCGGCTTCAACACCGGCGGTGACATCGTCGTCGTCGCCGACGTCGTCGCGCAGACCCCGACGAAGGCGACCGGCGCACCGCAGCCCCAGGACCCGGCGCTGCCGACGGTCGAGGACAAGGCCGACGGCGAGCCCGAGATCACGATCCCGTCGGGTGCGAAGGCCCCGTCGAAGACCGAGGTCGAGGTCCTCAAGCAGGGCACGGGCGACACCATCGCGAACGGCGACACCGCCCTGGTGCAGTACAAGGGCGTGCAGCTCGACGGCGGCAAGGAGTTCGACTCCTCGTGGTCGAAGGGCGCCCCGACCACGTTCACCGTCTCCGAGGGCTCGCTCATCAAGGGCTTCGTCACCGGACTCGTCGGGCAGAAGGTCGGCTCGCAGGTCCTCATCGTGACCACGCCGGAGGACGCCTACGGGTCGAACCCGCCGGAGGGCTCCGGCATCCCGAAGGACGCCTCGCTCGTCTTCGTCGTCGACATCCTCGCCAAGGGCTGACCGTGACGGACGGCGCCGGGCCGGGACCCACCGCGCAGCAGACCCCGGCACGGCGCCGTATCGTCGTCCTCGGCAGCACCGGGTCGATCGGCACGCAGGCCCTCGACGTCGTCGCCCGCAACCCCGACCGGTTCGAGGTCGTCGGGCTGACCGCCGGCTCGAACCGGGACCTCGTCGCCGAGCAGGCCGCGCGCTTCGGGGTCCGCGACACCGCGTTCGGCGCCGCGGACGCCGAGCGCCTCGTCCGCGGCGTCGCGGCGGACGTGGTCCTCAACGGCATCACCGGCTCGGTCGGGCTCGGACCGACCCTCGCGGCCCTCGAGACCGGCGCGACCCTCGCCCTCGCCAACAAGGAGAGCCTGATCGTCGGCGGCCCGCTGGTGCAGCGGGCGGCTGCCCCCGGACAGATCGTGCCGGTGGACAGCGAGCACTCCGCGATCGCCCAGGCGCTCCGGTCCGGCGCGGACACGGAGGTCCGCCGGCTCGTCCTCACGGCGAGCGGCGGCCCGTTCCGCGGTCGCTCCCGGCAGGACCTGCGGGACGTCACCCCGGCCCAGGCGTTGGCGCACCCGACGTGGGACATGGGCCTGGTCGTCACGACGAACTCGGCGACCCTCGTCAACAAGGGCCTCGAGGTGATCGAGGCCCACCTCCTCTTCGGCATCCCGTACGACCGCATCGACGTGACCGTGCACGCGCAGTCGATCGTCCACTCGATGGTCGAGTTCGTCGACGGTTCGACGATCGCGCAGGCGTCGCCCCCGGACATGCGACTCCCGATCGCCCTCGGGCTCGCGTGGCCGGACCGGGTGCCCGGCGTCGGGGTCCCGCTCGACTGGACGCGTGCGAGCACGTGGACCTTCGAGCCGCTCGACGCCGAGGCGTTCGGCGCCGTCGACCTCGCCAAGCACGTCGGGGTCCTCGGCGGCACCTTCCCGGCGGTGTTCAACGCCGCGAACGAGCAGGCCGTCGCCGCGTTCCACGCGGGCGCGATCGGGTTCCTCGACATCGTCGACACCGTCCGTCGCGTGGTCGACGAGCACACCGCGGGGGAGCCGTCGCTCGACGGCGTCCTCGCCGCCGAGCGCTGGGCGCGCGCCGCCGCGGACCGCCTGCTGGCCCGCTGACGCAACCAGCGGGCGCGGGCAGGGTCGCGACCCCGCCACGCGGTCCGGTGACGGACGCGCCGGCGGAGATCCGTGCCTCCTGGGGGTCGGGAGGCACGGCAGACCTCTCAGGGCGCGCTCGGCTCCGTCATGGGCAGGGTCCCGTACCCTGCTGCGGTGACCGTCGAATCCGTGCTCCTCTTCGTCCTCGGCGTGGTCGTCTTCATCGTCGGCCTGCTGGTCTCGATAGGACTCCACGAGCTGGGGCACCTGTCGTTCGCGAAGCTCTTCAACGTCAAGGTGACGCAGTACTCGCTCGGCTTCGGCAAGGCGATCTGGTCGTTCCGACGGGGCGAGACCGAGTACGGCATCCGTCCGATCCTGCTCGGCGGGTACATCTCGATGGTCGGCATGCTCAAGCCCCGCGCGTCGGGCCGCCCGAGCGCGATCACGAACACCGGGATGTACGGGGCGTTCGTGCAGGACGCCCGCCAGGCGAGTGCCGAGCAGATCGCGGACTCCGGCGGGGACGACTCCCGGGCGTTCTACCGGCTCACCCCGTGGAAGCGCATCATCGTGATGGTCGCGGGTCCGGCGATGAACCTGGTGATCGGCATCGTGCTGTTCGGGGTCCTGCTGTGCGGCTTCGGCGCCCCGACCACGACCTTCACGTCGAGCGTGGACTGCGTCCTGCCGACGAGCAGCTCGACGGCCTGCGCACCCGGTGACGCCGAGTCGCCCGCGAAGCAGGCGGGCATCCGCGACGGCGACGTCGTGGTCGCGGTCGACGGGCGACAGGACCCGACGATCGCCGAGGTCTCCCGGGTGTTCCAGCGGTCGGCCGGCGAGGCCGTGACGGTCGTGGTCGAACGCGACGGCGTCCGGCGGACGCTCGAGGTCACCCCGCAGCTCGCCACGCGCGACGTCGTCACGGAGCAGGGCACGGCGGCGAAGAACGCCGACGGCACGACGAAGACCCAGCGGGTCGGCGTCGTCGGCGTGAGCATCGGGCAGTCGCTGGTGCGGCAGTCGCCCGCGGCCGTCCTGCCGGCGACCGGCGCGCAGATCGCGGCGTCGGCGCACCTGATCATCGACCTGCCGCAGCGCCTGGTCGCCGTGTGGAACGCCGCGTTCGGCGCGCAGGAGCGGTCGCAGGACAGCCCCGTGTCGGTGGTCGGTGTCGGACGTGCGATCGGGGAGGTCTCGTCGATGAGCGGGGTGCCCGTGGTCGACAAGGCGTACACGATCCTCGGCCTGCTGGCGTCGCTGAACATCGGCCTGTTCGTGCTCAACATGGTGCCGCTGCTGCCGCTCGACGGCGGGCACATCGCCGGTGCCCTCTGGGAGGCCGTGAAGCGCCGGGCGTACGTGCTGGTCGGCAAGCCGGACCCGGGCGCGATCGACCTGGCGAAGTCGATGCCCCTGACGATGGTCGTCGTCGTGCTGCTGGCCGGCATGAGCGCGCTCCTGATCTACGCCGACATCGTGCGACCGGTGAACCTGTTCGGGTAGCACTACGCTCGGCGAATGAGCACAGCGCCCGACGTCCGCACCGTGGAGCGGCAGGGGACCGACGTCATCGCCGAGTCCGACCGCAAGGGCACACCGAGGGGCCTGTTCTGGCCGTGGTTCGCCGCGAACGTGTCCGTGCTCGGCCTGAGCTACGGCTCGTTCGTGCTCGGCCTGAGCTACGGCTCGTTCGTGCTCGGCTTCGGCACCTCGCTCCTGCAGGCCACCGTCGTGTCGGTCGTCGGGGTGGCGTTCTCGTTCCTGCTCTGCGGGATCGTGGCGATCGCCGGCAAGCGGGGCTCGGCGCCGACGATGGTGCTGAGCCGCGCGGCGTTCGGGGTCCGCGGCAACCGGCTGCCGTCCTTCCTCAGCTGGGTCCTCACCGTCGGGTGGGAGACGGCGCTCGCGTCGCTCGCCGTGCTGGCGACGTCGACGGTCTTCCGTGAGCTCGGCTGGGACGACGGCGTCGTGACGAAGCTCGTGGCGCTGCTGGTCGTGGCCGCGCTCGTCGTCGGTGCGGGCATCGCCGGCTTCGACGTCATCATGCGCCTGCAGACGGTCATCACCGTCGTCACCGCGGTGCTGACGGTCGTGTACGTCGTGCTCGCCGTGCCGTCGATCGACCCCGGTGCCCTCGGGGCGCTGCCGGCCGGCAGCACGCAGAACGTCGTCGGCGCGCTCGTCCTCGTGATGACCGGGTTCGGCCTCGGCTGGGTGAACGCCGCCGCGGACTACTCCCGGTACCTCCCGCGGTCGTCGTCGACGGGCGGGGTGGTCTGGTGGACGACGTTCGGCGGAGCGCTCGCCCCGGCCGTGCTCGTCGTCGTCGGGGTCCTGCTGGCCGGGTCGTCGAAGGACCTGGACGCCGCGATCCGCATCGACCCGATCGGTGCGCTGACGACGATCCTGCCGGTCTGGTTCCTGATCCCCTTCGCCCTCGTCGCGATCCTCGGGCTCGTGGGTGGCGCCGTGCTCGACATCTACTCGTCCGGGCTCGCGCTGCTGAGCGCCGGCGTCCGCATCCCGCGGCCCGTCGCTGCTGGCGTCGACGGGGTGTTCATGGTCGCGGGCGCGGTCTACGTGGTGTTCTTCGCGAAGGACTTCGTCAGCCCCTTCCAGGCGTTCCTGGTCACCCTCGGCGTGCCGGTCGCCGCATGGGCCGGGGTGTTCATGGCCGACGTGTTGCTGCGTCGTCGCGCGTACGCCGACACCGAGCTCGACGACGTCCGCGGTCGCTACGGCGACGTCCGCTGGTCGGCCATCGGGCTCGTGGTGCTGGGGACCGCGCTCGGGTGGGGGCTCGTGACGAACACCTACGGGGTGCCCGCCTGGCTCAACTGGCAGGGGTACCTGCTCGGACCGTTCGGTCTCGGCGGCCGCACCGGTGCCTGGGCCTACGCGAACCTCGGTGTCCTCGTGGCGCTCGTCGTCGGCTTCGTCGGCACGGTGCTCGGCGCACGCGGCTCCGTGCGCCGCCAGGAGGCGGGCGCGTGACCGTGACGGTGCCCGCGGAGGCCTGGCTCGTCGCGATCGACCTGCAGCGCGTCTTCTCCGGCGACAGCCCCTGGGCGGCACCGCGGTACGACGACGCGGCGGCCGGCACCGCGCGGCTGCTGCCCCGGTTCGTCGGGCGGACGGTGCTCACCCGCTTCGTCGCACCCGAGCGGCCGCAGGGCGCCTGGGCGCCGTACTACCGTGACTGGCCGTTCGCGCTCGTGCCCGACGCGGACCCGCTGTACGCGCTGACCGAGCCGTTCGCCGCGCACCGGGACGTCCCCGTCGTGACGGAACCGACGTTCGGCAAGTGGGGGACGAGCCTCCGGGCCGTCGTGGGCGACCACCCGCACCTCGTGCTCACCGGGGTCTCCACGGACTGCTGCGTGCTCAGCACGGCGCTGGCCGCGGCCGACGCCGGAGCGACCGTGACGGTCGTCGCCGACGCGTGCGCCGGCGCGAGCGACGTCGACCACGAACGGGCCCTGGCAGCGATGCGCCTGTACGCCCCGCTGATCACCGTCGTCGACCGCGGCGCCGACCTGGTCACCAGCACCGGGTGAGGTCACCGGCACGGCGTAGAGTGACGCCCGTGCCAGCAGTGAACCTCGGTCTGCCGAAAGTCCCCGCAACCCTGAGCCCGCGCCGGAAGTCGCGGCAGATCCGGGTCGGGAAGGTCCTCGTGGGCGGCGACGCCCCGGTCTCCGTGCAGTCGATGACGACGACGCCGACGACGAACATCAACGCGACACTGCAGCAGATCGCCGAGCTCACCGCGTCCGGCTGTGACATCGTCCGCGTCGCGGTCCCCAGCCAGGACGACGCGGACGCGCTGCCGATCATCGCGAAGAAGTCGCAGATCCCGGTCATCGCCGACATCCACTTCCAGCCGAAGTACGTCTTCCAGGCGATCGACGCCGGGTGCGCGGCGGTCCGGGTCAACCCGGGCAACATCCGCAAGTTCGACGACCAGGTCGGCGCCATCGCCCGCGCCGCGAAGGACGCCGGGGTGAGCCTGCGCATCGGGGTGAACGCCGGCTCCCTCGAGCCGAGCCTGCTGCAGAAGTACGGCAAGGCGACCCCGGAGGCACTCGTCGAGTCCGCGGTCTGGGAGGCGAGCCTGTTCGAGGAGCACGACTTCCACGACTTCAAGATCTCGGTCAAGCACAACGACCCGATCGTCATGGTGCAGGCCTACCGCCAGCTCGCCGCGGCGGGGGACTGGCCGCTGCACCTCGGCGTCACCGAGGCCGGCCCCGAGTTCCAGGGCACGATCAAGAGCGCCACGGCGTTCGGCATCCTGCTCGCCGAGGGCATCGGCGACACCATCCGCGTCTCGCTCTCCGCCCCGCCCGCGCAGGAGGTGAAGGTCGGCCTGCAGATCCTGCAGTCGCTCAACCTCCGCGAGCGCAAGCTCGAGATCGTCTCCTGCCCGAGCTGCGGCCGTGCACAGGTCGACGTCTACCAGCTCGCGAACGACGTGACGAAGGGGCTCGAGGGCATGACCGTGCCCCTCCGCGTCGCCGTCATGGGCTGCGTCGTGAACGGCCCGGGAGAGGCCCGCGAGGCCGACCTCGGCGTCGCCTCCGGCAACGGCAAGGGGCAGATCTTCGTCAAGGGCGAGGTCGTCAAGACCGTCCCCGAGCACGAGATCGTCCGGACCCTGATCGCCGAGGCGAACCGCATCGCGGACGAGATGGGCCCGGACGCCGCGCCGGGCACGCCGCAGGTGGTCACCACGGCCTAGGGCCGACCCCCTTCCGGACGGGAGGCGCCTGGCTGCCCCGCCACGTGCCTCCCGTCCGTCGTCGTCCCGCGACCACCGCCGCTAGGCTTGCGTCCGTGGTCACACGGCTCTCCCATCTGTTCCTCCGCACGCTCCGCGACGACCCCTCCGACGCCGAGGTGACGAGCCACAAGCTGCTCGTCCGCGCCGGGTACGTCCGTCGCCAGTCGCCGGGCATCTTCGCGTGGCTGCCGCTCGGCCTCCGGGTCCGCCACAAGATCGAGGACATCATCCGCGAGGAGATGGTCGCGGCCGGCGCGCAGGAGGTCCTGCTGCCCGCACTCCTGCCCCGCGAGCCCTACGAGGCGACGAACCGGTGGACCGAGTACGGCGACGGCATGTTCCGCCTGCAGGACCGCAAGGGCTCCGACTACCTGCTCGCGCCGACGCACGAGGAGATGTTCGCGCTGCTCGTGAAGGACCTGTACGGCTCGTACAAGGACCTGCCCGTCACGCTCTTCCAGATCCAGGACAAGTACCGCGACGAGGCCCGACCCCGCGCCGGACTCCTGCGCGGCCGCGAGTTCACCATGAAGGACGCGTACTCGTTCGACCTCACCGATGAGGGGCTCGAGCGCAGCTACCAGGTGATGCGCGACGCCTACGAGCGGATCTTCGCCCGCCTGGGCCTCGAGTACGTCATCGTCAAGGCCGACGCCGGCGCGATGGGCGGCTCGAAGTCCGAGGAGTTCCTGCACCCGATCGGTGTCGGCGAGGACACCTTCGTCCGCAGTGCCGGCGGCTACGCGGCCAACGTCGAGGCGTACGTCACGCCGGTGCCGGACGCGCTGCCGATCGACGGCCAGCCGGAGCCCGTGACGCTGCCGTCCGCGGACACCCCCACGATCGACACGCTCGTCGCGCACGCCAACGCGGTCGCGCCGCGCGACGGCGCCCCGTGGACCGCCGCCGACACCCTGAAGAACGTCGTGCTCGCGCTGACGCACCTCGACGGCACCCGCGAGGTCGTCGTCGTCGGGCTCCCCGGCGACCGCGAGGTCGACCTCAAGCGCGCCGAGGTGGCGTTCGCCCCGGCCGAGGTCGAGGCCGCCGGCGACGACGACTTCAAGCGGCACCCGGGCGTCTTCGTCAAGGGCTACATCGGCCCGCAGGTCCTGGGCGCCGAGAGCGACTCGGGCATCCGGTACCTCGTCGACCCCCGCGTCGTCGAGGGCACGGCGTGGGTCACCGGTGCGAACGAGCGCGGGGTGCACGTCACCGGGCTCGTGATGGGCCGTGACTTCACCGCCGACGGCGTCGCCGAGGTCTCCGACGTCCGCGCGGGCGACCCCGCGCCCGACGGCTCCGGCCCGCTCGAGACCGCTCGCGGCATGGAGATCGGGCACGTGTTCCAGCTCGGTCGCAAGTACGCCGAGGCGCTCGACCTGAAGGTGCAGGACGAGAACGGCAAGCTCGCGACCGTCACGATGGGCTCGTACGGCATCGGCGTGACGCGCATCCTCGCGATCCTCGCCGAGGCGCACAACGACGACAAGGGCCTCGCCTGGCCCAAGGAGGTCGCCCCGTTCGACGTCCACGTCGTCGCGACCGGCAAGGACCAGGTCGCCTACGACCTCGCCACGACGCTCATCGACACCCTCGAGGGCGAGCGGTACGACGTCGTGTACGACGACCGTCCGAAGGTCTCGCCGGGGGTGAAGCTCCGCGACGCCGAGCTGCTCGGTGTCCCCGTGGTCGTCGTGGCCGGGCGGAACGCCGCCGACGGCGTCGTCGAGCTGTGGGACCGCCGCTCGGGCGAGCGGCGCGACGTGCCGGTCGCCGAACTGCTCGAGGCGGTCCGCGCGATCTGATCGCGACCCCCTGACGGACTGGAGGCGCGGCGCCAGCTGGCACCGCGCCTCCCGTCCGTCTCGTGGTTCTGGGGTACGCTTGTGGCCGACTTCTGCGCAGTTCCACCCGCAGGAGCGACTCAGCTGAATAACGGAGGCACCTCGGTGAAGATCGATCTCGCAGTCCTGCGACTCATGGAGCGTGAACGGGAGATCCCGTTCGACGAACTCGTCCGGATCATCGAACAGGCCATCCTGACGGCGTACCAGAAGCACCGCACCGAGAACGACGAGCACGTCGACCCGCAGGCGCGCGTCGAGCTCGACCGCAAGTCCGGTGAGGTCTCGGTGTACGTGCCCGAGCGTGACGAGGACGACAACGTCGTCGGCGAGGCCGTCGACCAGCCGAGCGACTTCGGCCGCATCGCCGCCTTCGCCGCCAAGCAGGTCATCAACCAGCGGCTGCGGGACATCGGCGACGACAAGATCCTCGGTCAGTTCCGCGGCAAGGAGGGCGACATCGTCGCGGGCGTGATCCAGCAGGGTCCGAACCCGAAGATGGTGCACGTCGACCTCGGCACGGTCGAGGCGATCCTGCCGCCCGAGGAGCAGGTGCCGGGCGAGGAGTACAAGCACGGCAACCGCATCCGCGTGTACGTCACGAGCGTCGGCCGCGGACCGAAGGGCCCGCAGATCACGGTCTCGCGCACGCACCCGGGCCTGGTCCGGAAGCTCTTCGCGCTCGAGGTCCCGGAGATCGCCTCGGGCGTCGTCGAGATCACCTCGATCGCCCGCGAGGCTGGGCACCGCACGAAGCTCGCGGTGAAGGCCAACGAGCCCGGCGTCAACGCCAAGGGTGCCTGCATCGGTGAGCTCGGCGCCCGCGTCCGCGCGGTGACGACGGAGCTCGGCACCGAGAAGATCGACATCGTCGACTGGTCGTCGGACCTGTCGTCGTTCGTCGCGAGCGCGCTGTCGCCGGCGAAGGTCACGAGCGCGTTCGTGCTCGACGCCTCGACGAAGGCCGTCCGCGCCCTCGTGCCGGACTACCAGCTGTCGCTCGCCATCGGCAAGGAGGGGCAGAACGCCCGTCTCGCCGCCAAGCTCACCGGCGCGCGCATCGACATCCAGCCCGACAGCATCCTCGACGGGGACGACTGAGGGGCGGGCACCGGAGCACGTCGGGCGGTGGCCGCCGCCCGACGTGTTCCGCTGGTGGCGTGACCCGACCGGGCGCGCCGGATCGCGGTCGTCGGAGGCAAGGAGTATGGTGGTTCCCGTCAGAACGTGCATCGGCAGTCGTCGCCGTGCTCCCCGATCCTCCCTCCTCCGTGTCGTCGCCCTGAGCGACGGTCGTGTCGTGGCGGATCCGAAGGCAGTCATGCCGGGCAGGGGGGCGTGGCTCACCCCGACCGTCGAAGCCTACGAACTGGCCGTCAAGCGCCGGGCCTTCCGCCGGGCGCTCCGGCTGGATCGCGAACCCGACACGTCCGCAGTGCTCGACCACCTGCACGGCCTCGCAGCCGAGCAGTCGGGCGGACACCAGGACACGACAGAACAGGCTGAACGGCTTATGGACAACTGATGAGCGGCTCGAAGTGAGACCCGTCATCCAGTGAGTCCTGCCCCCTTCGCGGGGTGGGACCCGTGAAGGAGAACAGTGGCAAAACCACGCGTACACGAGATCGCATCCGAACTCGGTGTCGACAGCAAGACCGCAATGGAGAAGCTCAAGGAGCTCGGCGAGTTCGTCAAGGGCCCGAGCTCCAGTGTGGAACCCCCCGTCGCGCGCAAGCTCCGTGCTGCGCTGCAGGCGTCCGGCGCCTCGACGGCGTCGAAGCCCGCCGCTCCGGCGGCCCCGAGCGCCGCTGCGGCGTCCGGTGCCCCGAAGTCCGGCACCCCCCGGTCCAGCGCCCCGAAGCCCGGCGGTCCCCGCCCGGGTCCGGCGCGCCCGGCGCCCGCACCCCAGGCCGAGCCCGAGGTCCAGGCGGCACCCGCCGCCGACGTGCCCGCGCCGGCCGCCCCGAAGTCGGTCGCGCAGCGGCAGGCCGAGGCCGAGGCCGCCCGCAAGGCAGCCGAGGTCGAGAAGGCCGCCGAGGCGTCCGCGCCGAAGGGTGACGCCGTCAAGCCCGGCGGTGCCCCGAAGCCGGGTTCCGCCGCCGGTCCGAAGCCGGGTGGCCCGAAGCCGGGCGCCCGTCCCGGCAACAACCCCTACGCGTCGAGCCAGGGCATGGGCTCGCGCCCGCCGCGTCCGGGCAACAACCCGTTCGCGTCCAACCAGGGCATGGGTCAGCGTCCCGCCGGCGGTGCCGGTGGTGGCAACGGCATCCCGCGTCCGGCCCCGCCGCGCCCGGGCGTCCCGCGTCCCGGTGCGCCGCGTCCCGGTGGCCCCGGCCAGGCGAACCGTCCCAACGGCTTCGGGCAGCGCCCGGGCCAGGGTGGCGGTCGTGGCGGCCCCGGCGGTCGTCCGGGCGGTGCCCCGGGTGCCGGTGGCGGCTTCCCCCGTCCGGCCTTCAGCGGCCCGCGTCCCGCCGGTGGCGGCGGCCGTGGCCGTGGCCCCGGTGGTGGTACCGCCGGTGCGTTCGGTCGCGGTGGCGGCAAGAGCCGTGCCCGCAAGTCGAAGCGGACGAAGCGCGCCGAGTACGAGATGCGGCAGGCGCCGTCGCTCGGCGGTGTGCAGGTCCCGCGCGGCGACGGCAACACGGTCGTCCGTCTGCGTCGCGGTGCGAGCATCTCGGACTTCGCGGACAAGATCGACGCGATGCCCGGCAACCTGGTGACGGTGCTCTTCCACCTCGGTGAGATGGCGACCGCGACCGAGTCGCTGGACGAGGCCACGTTCGAGGTCCTCGGCGAGGAGCTGGGCTACAAGATCCAGATCGTCTCGCCCGAGGACGAGGACCGTGAGCTCCTCGAGGGCTTCGACATCGACATCGACGCCGAGTACGCCGACGAGGACGACTCCGTCCTGCAGCAGCGTCCCCCGGTCGTCACCGTCATGGGTCACGTCGACCACGGCAAGACCCGCCTGCTCGACGCCATCCGCAACTCGAAGGTGGTCGAGGGCGAGGCCGGCGGCATCACGCAGCACATCGGTGCGTACCAGATCGTCACCGAGCACGAGGGCATCGAGCGTCCGATCACGTTCATCGACACCCCGGGTCACGAGGCCTTCACGGCCATGCGTGCCCGTGGTGCCCAGGTGACGGACATCGCGATCCTCGTGGTCGCGGCGGACGACGGCATCATGCCCCAGACGATCGAGGCGCTGAACCACGCCCAGTCGGCCGGTGTGCCGATCGTGGTCGCGGTGAACAAGATCGACAAGGAGGGCGCGAACCCGGCGAAGGTCCGGCAGCAGCTCACCGAGTACAACCTGGTGGCCGAGGAGTACGGCGGCGACGTCATGTTCGTCGACGTGTCGGCGCGCAACAACGTCGGTATCCAGGACCTCCTGGACGCGGTGCTGCTCACGGCGGACGCGGGGCTCGACCTGCGTGCGAACCCCGACAAGGACGCCCGCGGTGTCGCGATCGAGGCCCGACTCGACAAGGGTCGCGGTGCGGTCGCCACGGTGCTCATCCAGTCCGGCACGCTGCACGTCGGTGACGCCATCGTGGCGGGCACGGCCTACGGCCGGGTCCGTGCGATGACCGACGAGAACGGTGTGGCGGTCAAGGCCGCGACGCCGAGCCGTCCGGTGCAGGTGCAGGGTCTGTCGTCGGTGCCGCGCGCCGGTGACACCTTCCTGGTGACCGAGGAGGACCGTACGGCCCGCCAGATCGCCGAGAAGCGTGAGGCCGCCGAGCGCAACGCCCAGCTGGCCAAGGCCCGCAAGCGCATCTCGCTCGAGGACTTCACCCGCGCACTCGAAGAGGGCAAGGTCGACTCGCTCAACCTCATCATCAAGGGTGACGTCTCCGGTGCCGTCGAGGCACTCGAGCAGTCGCTCCTGGACATCGAGGTCGACGACAGCGTCCAGCTCCGCATCCTGCACCGCGGTGTGGGCGCGATCACGGAGTCGGACATCGACCTGGCCACGATCGACAACGCGATCGTCGTCGGCTTCAACGTCCGTCCGGACGTCAAGGCCCGCGAGCGTGCGGCCCGCGAGGGCATCGACGTGCGCTTCTACTCGGTCATCTACAACGCACTCGAGGACATCGAGCAGTCCCTCAAGGGCATGCTCAAGCCCGAGTACGAAGAGGTCCAGTCGGGTGTCGCCGAGATCCGCGAGGTGTTCCGCTCCTCGAAGTTCGGCAACATCGCGGGTGTCATCGTCCGCTCCGGCACGATCACGCGCAACGCCAAGGCGCGCGTCATCCGTGACGGTGTGGTGCTCGCCGACGGCCTGGCCATCGAGTCGCTGCGTCGCTTCAAGGACGACGTCACCGAGGTCCGCACGGACTTCGAGGCCGGTATCGGTCTGGGCAAGTACAACGACATCCAGATCGGTGACGAGATCGAGACCACCGAGCTCGTCGAGAAGCCGCGCGACTAGTTCCACGGTTACCCTGGGCCCCGGCCTCCTTCACGGGAGGCCGGGGCCCGTCCCCGTTCCACGCACGACGTTCATCTCCACAGGAGGACCCCCATGGCCGATCCGCAGCGCGCACGCAAGATGGCGGACCGCATCAAGGAAGTCGTCGCTCGACGGCTCGACAAGGGCCTGCGTGACCCGCGTCTCGGCTTCGTCACCATCACCGACGTCCGTGTCACCGGTGACCTGCAGCACGCGTCGGTGTTCTACACCGTCTACGGCTCCGACGAGGAGCGCGCCGACTCCGCTGCGGCGCTGAAGGCCGCGACGGGCATGCTCCGCAGCGAGGTCGGCAAGAACATCACGGCCCGGCTCACGCCGTCGCTCGAGTTCATCGCCGACGCCCTGCCGGAGACGTCCGCGCACATGGAGGACCTGCTCGCGCAGGCCCAGGTCCGTGACGCGCAGGTGCGGGCCGCCTCGGCCGGCGCCCAGTACGCCGGCGACGCCGACCCGTACAAGCACGACGACGAGGACGAGGACGACGAGGACGAGGCGCGCGCCTAGTCCTCACTCACTCGCTCGTTCACGCACTCGGGAGCGTGTACCCACCCGCATCGTCGCCGACGGCCAGTCCGTCGCGGAGCAGCGAGGTGAGTGCACGCTCCCGCTGTGCGTCGTCGGGCCAGACGAGGTCGATGTCGGAGCGCAGAACCGGCACGTCGCTCGACCGCAGCTCGGCCATGATCAGGCCCCGCACCTGCCGGTCGCTCCCCGCGAACCGCGCCTGCTTCGGGGCCCGCGGCCCGTCGTGCTCGGGGTAGCCGGCCGCCCGCCAAGCGCACCGGTCGGCGATCGGGCAGGCGTCGCACGCGGGGGAGCGGGCGACGCAGACGAGCGCACCGAGCTCCATCGCCGCGGCGTTCGTCGCGGCGGCGTCGGCACGGTCCGCCGGCAGCACCGACTCCATGAGCGGCAGGTCCTGCTTCGCCTTCGCGGGGCCCGGCTCGG
The DNA here is from genome assembly GCF_030362955.1 of Curtobacterium citri. NCBI lineage: Bacteria > Bacillati > Actinomycetota > Actinomycetes > Micrococcales > Microbacteriaceae > Curtobacterium > Curtobacterium citri. The sequence continues at coordinate 158,083 of NZ_JAUCML010000005.1, read as the reverse complement.
CTTGGCCGAGGACCGCGCGGGCGAGCACCCGGCGGACGTTGACGTCGACGACCGGGTGCCGGTCGCCGTACGCGAAGACCGCCACCGCCCGCGCGGTGTAGTCGCCGATCCCGGGGAGTGCGAGCAGGGCGTCGACGTCGCGCGGGACGACGTTGTCGTGCCGCTCGGCGATCGCCGTCGCGGCCGCGTGGAGCGCGAGGGCGCGCCGCGGGTAGCCGAGCCGGTCCCAGGCGCGCACCGCGTCCGCCGGGGGTGACGCCGCGAGGTCTGCAGGGGTCGGCCAGCGGATGAGCCACGCCTCCAGTCGGGGGACCACCCGCGCCACCTGCGTCTGCTGCAGCATGATCTCGCTCACCAGCGTGCCCCACGCGGGGAAGCCGGGGCGGCGCCAGGGGAGGTCCCGCGCCTCGGCGCGGAACCAGGCGACGAGCGGGGTGGCGAGGTCGGGGCGGGTCGCGCCCGTCGTGTCGTCGGCGGTCGTCGCGTCGTCCACGACTGCCGTGTCGTCCACGACTGCCGCGTCGTCCACAGACGGCCGGGAGGCTGCGCTCGCGTTCACCACGACAGCCTACGGTGGGTGCATGGCACGCTGGGCACCGCAGGAGACCGACACGATGGCTGCGATCGCGGGCGAGGTGATCGCGCAGGTCGGGACGAACCGCACCGTCGTCGGCATCGACGGGCAGGAGGGCACCGACCTCGAGCGCGTCGCCGCCGCACTGGTCACGGGCTTCCAGCAGCACGGCGTCTCCGCGATGGCCGCGGCCGCTCCGTCGCCCGATGCGGACGTCCTGCGCTCGGACGTCGTCACGCCGTTCCGGACGACGGGTGCGGGCGAGGGCGTCCTGGTCGTGCACGGACAGGGGCTCCTCGCAGCGGGCGCCCGGGGCCTCTGGCGCTGGTCGCTGTGGGTCGAGCAGGAGGCCGGCCGTCTCGAGCGTCGTGCCGACGTGAAGATCGCCGCGTCCGCGGTGCTCGACGTCACCGACCCGGAGCACCCCCGTCGCGAGTGGAACGACGCCTGCTGACGCAGGAGGTCCCGACGCGGTCTCCCGCGCCCGCTCCGGTGCGGGCGGCGCTGGTACCCTCGTCCGGTGCTCGCTACCGCGCCTGACGGCATCCTCCTCGTCGACAAGCCGCAGGGCATCTCCAGCCACCGGGTCGTCTCGATCGCACGACGGCGGCTCGGGCTGAAGAAGATCGGGCACGCGGGCACCCTCGACCCGATGGCGACGGGGCTCCTGCTCCTCGGCGCCGGTCCCTCGACCCGGTTGCTCACGCACCTGGTCGGTCTCGGCAAGACCTACACCGCGACGATCCGGCTCGGCATCGGCACGGACTCGGACGACGCCGACGGCACGCCGACCTCCGTGACGGGCGTCCTCGACGCCGACGTGTCCGAGGACGCGATCGAGCGGGCGGTCGCCGCCCAGCGGGGCGTCATCGACCAGGTGCCGTCGACCGTCAGCGCGATCAAGGTCGACGGCCGTCGGGCGTACGACCTCGCGCGGAAGGGCGAGGAGGTCGTGCTGCGCTCGCGCACGGTGACCGTGTCGCGCTTCGACGTCACCGGTCGGACCGACCACACGATCACGGTGGACGGCACCGAGGTGACCGTGGTCGACCTCGACGTGGTCGTCGACTGCTCGTCGGGCACCTACGTCCGCGCTCTCGCCCGTGACGTCGGGGCCGCGCTCGGCACCGGCGCCCACCTCGTCGCGCTCCGGCGCACGGCCGTCGGGCCGTTCGACGTGACGGACGCGGTCGACCTCGAGGACGACGACGTCGACGTCGCCGGGGCGCTCCAGCGACCGGCCGACGTCGCCCGACGGCTGTTCGACGTCGTGACGCTCGACGCGGCGGCCGCGAAGGACCTGACCGACGGCAAGCGGGTCGCCGCCGACCACCCGGACAGCGACGGTCCGGTGGCCGCGATCGCCGGGGGCGGGGACCGCCTCGTGGGCCTCGTCTCCGTCCGACGCGGACTCCTCCGGGTCATCACCAACTTCCCGGCGCCGTCCGTGCCGGGGCCGAGCGCAGGGACAGACGCGTGATCGAGTGGTTCATGTGGGTGCAGCTCACCGTCGCCGTGGTGGCAGGGCTGTTCGCCGTGGTCGTCGGGCTGATCGGGTGGAAGCCGAACGACTACACGGTCGGATCGCTCGCGCTCATCGAGCTGCTGCTCGTCGCACAGGGCGTGGTCTCGCTCGTCCTCCCCGCGGTCGGCAGCCCGCCGCAGGGCAACGGACTCGAGTTCGGCGTGTACGCGGTGTCGGTGCTCCTGGTGCCGCCCGCCGCGATCCTGTGGGCGCTCGTCGACCGCACGCGGTGGAGCACGGTGGTCCTCGGCGCCGGGGCGTTCACCGTCGCGGTGATGGTCTACCGCATGTACCAGATCTGGTTCGCCCTGAACTGATCCACGGCTGCTGCCGGCCGTCCGTCCGCGACGACACCGGCGTCCGCGGGCGTCGTCGGCCGTCGGTAGACTCGACGCCGTGGCGAACAGATCCTCCCTCGCGACCGGCGTCGGCCGGGTCCTCATCGCCGTGTACGGCATCCTCGCCCTGGCGGCGACCGGGCGGAGCGTCGTCCAGATCATCGAGAAGTTCTCGTTCGCTCCGTTCGCGTACACGCTCAGCGCGGTGGCGGCCGTCGTCTACATCGTCGCCATGATCGCGCTCATCGTGCCCGGGCGGGCGTGGTACCGCGTGGCCTGCGTGACGATCGGCTTCGAGATGGCGGGGGTCCTCGTCGTCGGCACGCTGTCCCTGGTCGACCGGCAGCTGTTCCCGGACGACACCGTCTGGTCGTACTACGGCCTCGGGTACGTCTTCGCGCCGCTCGTGCTGCCGATCGCCGGCCTGTGGTGGCTGCGCAAGCACCACCGCGCTGCCGCCGCGGAGCCGACGCACGCCACCGTCACGGCCGGCGAGTAGGGGCGGGGCCGTGCAGTTCTACGACGACATCGCCGACGTGGCGCAGGGCTTCGGTCCGAGCGCGGTGACGATCGGCAAGTTCGACGGTGTGCACGTCGGTCACCGTGCGGTCATCGCGCACCTCGAACGGGCCGCCCGCGAACACGACCTGGTGTCGACCGTCGTGACCTTCGACCGGCACCCGCTGAGCGTCATCGACCCGGACCGCGTGCCGCCGGCGCTCACGAGCACGGCGCAGCGGCGGGAGCTGCTCGAGGGCATCGGCGTCGACGCGATGCTGCTGCTGCGCTTCGACCAGGACCTGCAGTCTCGGGCACCCGAGGCGTTCGTCTCCGAGATCCTCGTCGACACCCTGCACGCCGAACTCGTGTTCGTCGGCAGCGACTTCCGCTTCGGTGCACGCGGCGCCGGGGACGTCGCCCTGCTGCGGCAGCTGGGCGAGCAGCACGGCTTCCGGGTCGAGCTCATCGACGACGTGGACCTGCGTGACGACGTCCGGGCGGCCGACGAACGGCGGGTGTCCTCCACCTGGATCCGCGAGCTCCTCGGTGGCGGGCGTGTGGCCGAGGCCGCGCGACTGCTCGGTCGCGAGCACGCGGTGCGGAGCACGGTCGTGCACGGCAACCAGCGCGGCCGGGCGATGGGGTACCCGACGGCGAACCTCGACCCGGCGTGCGAGGGGTTCGTCCCCGCCGACGGTGTGTACGCCGCACGGGTGCTGCACGACGGCACGGTCTACCCGGCTGCCGTGTCGGTCGGCAACAACCCGACGTTCGAGGGTGTGCCGGCGAAGCAGATCGAGGCGCACCTGCTCGACGTCGACATCGACCTGTACGACGACACCATCTCGGTGCTGTTCGTCTCGTACGTCCGGGGCATGGTGGCCTTCTCGTCGATGGACGAACTCGCGGCGCAGATGCGGCAGGACGACCTGGACATCCGGCTGCTGCTCGGGATGGCTGCGCCGGTCCAGTAGCACCCGCCGCACGACGGAAGGCACCTCGCGCCACGTGTTCACGTGGTGCCAGGTGCCTTCGGTCGTGCGGGAGCGGATCGGACCGCGTGCGCTGGTGCCCGATCAGCCGCCGAGCGCGTCCAGCCAGATCTTGCGCGCGTCGAGGGCTTCCTGCGCCTCCTTGATCTTGCGCGCGTCGCCCGATGCCTGCGCGGCCTCGAGCTCCGACTGCAGCTTGCCGATGGCGTCCTCGAGCTGGCTCGCGAGCCCCGTCTGCCGGGCCTTGCGCTCCGGGTCGGATGCCTTCCAGTGCTCGTCCTCGAGGCTGCGCACGTGGTCCTCGACGGCGCGGAGCCGGTCCTCGATGCGACGGACGTCGCCACGCGGGACCTTCCCGATCTCGTCCCAGCGACGCTGGATGTCCGTCAGGGTGCGACGGGCAGCGACCCGGTCCCGCTGCTGCAGGAGCGGCTCCGCCTCGGTGATGAGGGCCTGCTTCGCGACGAGGTTGGCGGAGTACTCCTCGTTCTCCACCGCGACCTCGGCGTGACGCTGTTCGAAGAGGACGTCACCCGCGGCCTTGAACCGGGCCCAGAGGGCGTCGTCGTGGCGCTTGCCGGCGCGACCGGCACGCTTCCAGTCGTCGAGCAGTTCCCGGTAGGCGGGGATGCCGTCGGACCCACGGGTCGACAGCGCCTCGGCCTGCTGGACGAGCTCCTGCTTGCGGTTGCGGGCGTCGCGGTGCTGCGCGTCGAGTTCCGAGTAGAACGCACGGCGGTGCTGGTCGACGGTCGAACGCGCCGCGCGGAACCGCTTCCAGAGCTCGTTCGCCTCGTTCTTCGGGAGGCGCGGGCCGTCGTGCTGGTGCTGCTGCCAGCGGGCGAACACGTCGTCGAGTTGCGCGGTGATCTGCTTCCACTGCGCGCGCGCCGGGTCGACGGCGGCGAGGGACTCGGCCTCGTCCACCAGTGCCGCGCGGTACGCGAGCGCGTCGGTGAGCGCCTGCTGGGCCTGGGCGGCCTGTTCCTGCGTGAGCGAGCCGAGCTGCTCGGACAGGGCGGCCACGCGCTTCTCGAGCGACTGCAGGTCGCCGACCACGCGGGCCTCCGACACCTGCGTGCGGAGGTGCTCCACGGTGCGGGCGACGTCGTTCGCCGAGGCGCCGCGCTGCACACGCTGCTCTGCGATCTTCACCTGCCCCTCGAGGTCGGCGTACTTGCGCGCGAAGTACGCGAGGGCCTCGTCCGGGGTGGCATCGGGGTACTCACCGACCGCCTTCTCGGTGTCCTCGTACCGGACGTACACCGTCCCGTTCTCGTCGACCCGGCCCCAGGTCGTTGCTTCGTCAGGTCCCACAGGTCTCGCCTCGATCGTGGTAGTGCATCGCCGACGTCCCCGTCGGCACGGTCAGGTCGTCAGCCTATTGCACAGGAGGGCGGTCGGGACCAGCGGCGCGTGCGGCCTGTGGACGACGCGCCGACGACCGGGGCGCTAGTCGGCCTTCCGGATGGTCGCACCGGTGATCGTGGTCGCGACCTCCGGCTCCCCGGTGCCGTCCGAGCCCGCCGACCGGATGCCCTTCGAGGTGATCCGCGACTCGAGGTCGTCGAGTCCGCTGGTGACCTTGCCGACGACGGTGTACCCGCCGGTCGACCCGTCGAGGGTGGTGTCCCCGTAGACGATGAAGAACTGGGTGGACTGCGAGTACGGCGACGCGCCTCGGGCGATCGCCAGCGTGCCCGCCGGGTACTCCCCGTCGCTCGGCACGTTCTCGAGCGGCCCGTACTCGAACCCGGCGTCGCCCGTGCCGTCGCCGTTCGCCGAGCCGCACTGGAGGAACCGGAAGCCCTTGCTGTCGGCGAGCCGGTGGCAGGTGGTGTCCCGGTAGAACTGCTTGCGGATGAGGTCGATCTCGACGCTCGCCGCCTGCGGGGCCGCCGCGCCGTCGAGCTCGATCCCCAGTCGGACGTCCTCGTTCAGGGTGAGCGTGCCGGTCCAGCGCTTCCCATCGGCGATGTCCTTGCTCGGCACCTCTCCCATGTTGCCGGCCGTGGCGCTGGCGGAGGGCGTGGGCGTCGAGGTGGCCGACGCGGACGCATCGGTGTCGCGGGGGGCCTGCGCACCGGCGAACGCCAACTGCGACCCGGTCGCGAGTGCGGCGACCAGCACGAGCACACCGACCCCGACCACGTCGTCCCGCCGACGACGGCGACGCTGCCGCTCGTGCAGGCCCTGACGGGCCTGGTACAGACGGAGACGCTCACGCGCCTCACGGTTGTCACGCGCCTGGTTCTTCGGTGCCACGGTGCTGATCGGACCTCTCGTCGACTGTGCCGACGAGCGTAGCGGAACCGGTCGTGCGCCCGGCCGGGAGGCACGCGGCAGGTCGGTGGGTCGGCCTACGATCGACACATGGCAGCGGACAGATCGGGCATGCGTGCGCCCACCACCGGCGGTCGCGCCGGGCTGGCGCAGGGTTCCGTCCCGCTCGCGGTGCGGATGCGTCCGACCAGCCTCGACGAGGTCGCCGGGCAGCAGCACCTGCTCGGCCGGGGGAGTCCGCTCGTGCAGCTCGCCACGGGGACGCGCGAGAACCCCGGCGGGGTCTCCGTGATCCTCTGGGGACCGCCCGGCACCGGCAAGACGACGCTCGCGCAGGCCATCGCCCGGCAGTCCGGTCGCGAGTTCGTCGAGCTCTCCGCCGTCACCGCCGGTGTGAAGGACGTGCGCGAGGTGATGGAGAAGGCACTCACCCACCGCGACCTCTACGGGTCGACCACGGTGCTCTTCCTCGACGAGATCCACCGCTTCAGCAAGGCCCAGCAGGACGCCCTGCTGCCGGGCGTCGAGAACGGCTGGGTGATCCTCATCGCGGCGACGACCGAGAACCCGTCGTTCTCCGTCATCTCGCCGCTGCTGTCCCGCTCGCTCCTGCTCACCCTGCAGCCCCTGACCGACGAGGACCTCGGCATGCTCGTCGACCGCGCGGTCGAGGACCCCCGCGGCCTCGGCGGGTCCGTGGTGCTCGGCGACGACGCACGCTCGGCGATCGTCCGGCTCTCCTCCGGGGACGCCCGACGCGCACTCACCGCCCTCGAGGCCGCCGCGTCGTCGGCCGTCGCCGCCCGCGCCGGCGACCCGGAGGGGGACGACGAGGACGGCGACGCGCCGCTCGACGGCGTCGAGACGGTTCCGCTGGTCGACGCGGACACGGTCGCCGCGGCCGTGGACCGCGCCCTGCTGCGCTACGACCGGCAGGGCGACGAGCACTACGACGTCATCAGCGCGTTCATCAAGTCCGTGCGGGGGAGCGACGTCGACGCGGCGCTGCACTACCTCGCGCGCATGATCGAGGCCGGCGAGGACCCGCGGTTCATCGCGAGGCGGATCATCATCTCGGCGTCGGAGGACATCGGGATGGCCGATCCGCAGGCCCTGCCGATCGCGGTCGCGGCGGCGCAGGCCGTGCAGCTCATCGGGATGCCCGAGGGGCGCATCCCCCTGGCGGAGGCCGTGGTGTACCTGGCGACGGCGCCGAAGTCGAACGCCGCGTACAACGGTGTGAACACCGCGATCGCCGACGTCCGTGCCGGGCGGATGGGCGTGGTGCCGACGCACCTGCGGGACGCGCACTACCCGGGAGCCAAGCGCCTCGGCCACGGCAAGGGCTACGTGTACTCGCACGACGCCGAGCACGGCGTGGCGCGGCAGCAGTACCTGCCCGACGTGCTCGAGGGCACCGAGTACTACGCCCCGACCGGCAACGGCTTCGAGCGCGAGCTCGGCCCGCGGGTCGAGCGGCTCCGGAAGATCACCCGCGGCGAGTAGGTCCCCACCCGAGATCCTGCTACCATTGCCGAGCCTACGTCCTGGTCCTCGTGTGCGGCTGCGCCGAGGACACAGTCCCACTCCGGTGGGACGGGGGCAGAGGTTCGGACTGTAGCCGTCCGATCCCACAGGCTCATCCCTCTGGATCCCGTCGCCGGGACCGCGCGTACTCGTGCGCACGGTGCCCGTCGAGTCATTCAGTTCAGACAGAGAAAAGGACCCTGTGTCTACCAAGTCACGCACCCGCAGCAAGACCCGCCTCTCGCGCGCGCTCGGCATCCCGCTGACGCCGAAGGCGGCCCGCTACCTCGAGAAGCGCCCCTACGGCCCCGGTGAGCACGGCCGCACCCGCCGTCGTGCGGACAGCGACTACGCCGTCCGTCTCCGTGAGAAGCAGCGTCTGCGCGCCCAGTACGGCATCCGCGAGAAGCAGCTCCGCATCGTCTTCGAAGAGGCCCGCAAGACGAAGGGCCTGACCGGTGAGAACCTGGTCGAGCTCCTCGAGCAGCGCCTCGACGCCCTCGTGCTCCGTGCCGGCTTCGCCCGCACCACCGCGCAGGCGCGCCAGCTGATCGTGCACCGTCACATCCTGGTCGACGGCAAGCTCGTCGACCGCCCCTCCTTCCGCGTGAAGGAGGGCCAGATGATCCACGTCAAGCAGCGCTCCGAGTCCCTCGAGCCCCTCCAGGTCGCCGCCGCCGGTGGTCACCTCGAGGTCCTGCCGAAGGTCCCGGGCTACCTCGAGGTCGAGATCGAGAAGCTCCAGGCCCGCCTGGTCCGTCGCCCGAAGCGCGCCGAGGTCCCCGTGACCTGTGAAGTGCAGCTCGTCGTCGAGTACTACGCAGCTCGCTGATCGTCCGATCACCCCGAACGGCGGGTCGTCCTCTCAGGAGGGCGGCCCGCCGTTCCGCGTTCCCGGAGTCGTCGCGCCACTACACTCGTCTGGGCACGCACCGCCAGCGTGCGCGAGCAGGGGAGGCACCGTGAAGCAGCTGTTCTTCGTCGCCGTCGGCATCGTGATCGGCTTCGCCGCAGCGCACCGGATCGCGAACACCCCGGGCGGGGCACGCTTCTTCGCGGACGTCAACGACCGGACGAAGGCCTTCACCGGCGCGGTCGCCGACGGGTACCGCTCGCGCGAGGCCGAACTCCGCACCGACAGCTGACCACCGCGTCACCCACGCTCCACGCACTCCCGCCGACCTGAATCAGGAAGCACCATGCAGACCGCAGAGATCCGCCGCCGTTGGCTCCAGTTCTTCGGTGACCGCGGACACACCGTCGTCCCGTCCGCGTCCCTCGTCTCCGACGACCCGTCGCTCCTCTTCACGGTCGCCGGCATGGTCCCCTTCATCCCGTACCTCACCGGGCTCGTCCCGTCGCCGTACCCCCGGGCGACCAGCGTGCAGAAGTGCATCCGCACCAACGACATCGAAGAGGTCGGCAAGACCCCGCGGCACGGCACGTTCTTCCAGATGAACGGCAACTTCTCGTTCGGTGACTACTTCAAGGAGCAGGCGATCCAGTACGCCTGGGAGCTCCTCACCACCCCCGAGTCGGACGGCGGACTCGGGTTCTCGCCCGACGACCTGTGGGTCACCGTGTACGAGGACGACGACGAGGCGATCGCGTTCTGGAAGGCGCACTCCTCGCTCCCCGACGAGCGCATCCAGCGCCTCGGCAAGGACACCAACTACTGGTCCACCGGACAGCCCGGCCCCGCCGGCCCCTGCTCGGAGATCTTCTTCGACCGTGGCCCCGCGTACGGCATCGACGGCGGCCCGGCGACCGACGACGACCGCTACGTGGAGATCTGGAACCTGGTCTTCATGCAGTACCAGATCCAGAACGTGCGGTCGAAGGTCGACTTCGACATCACCGGCGACCTGCCCAACCAGAACATCGACACCGGCATGGGGCTCGAGCGCGTCGCGTTCATCAAGCAGGGCGTCGACAACATGTACGAGATCGACCAGGTCCGTCCGGTCCTCGACCGCGCCGCGGCGATCTCGGGTCGCGAGTACGGCGCCGTGCACGAGGACGACGTCCGCATGCGGGTGATCGCCGACCACGTGCGGTCCTCGCTCATGCTCGTCGCCGACGGTGTGACCCCGTCCAACGAGGGCCGCGGCTACATCCTCCGCCGTCTGCTCCGGCGCACCGTCCGGGCGATGCGACTGCTCGGTGTCGAGGGCGCCACCTTCCCGGAGCTGTTCCCCGCCTCCCGCGACGCGATGCAGGGCGCGTACCCCGAGGTCGCCGAGCAGTACGACCGGATCGCCCGGATCGTCTACGCGGAGGAGGAGACCTTCCTCCGCACGCTCGCGCAGGGCACGACGATCCTCGACGTCGCGGTCGAGCGCGCCAAGCAGGACGGCGCCCCGTCGATCGGCGGCGACACGGCGTTCCTGCTCCACGACACGTTCGGCTTCCCGATCGACCTCACCATGGAGATGGCGGAGGAGGCCGGGGTCCAGGTGGACCGCGGTGCCTTCGAGACGCTCATGTCCGAGCAGCGCGCCCGCGCCAAGGCGGACGCGAAGAGCAAGAAGACCGCCCTCGCCGACCTCAGCGTCTACAGCGCCTTCCGCGCCGCGGGCGAGACCGTGTTCCTCGGCTACGACGCACTCGAGGCGGAGTCCTCGGTCCTCGGCATCATCGTCGACGGCGTCAGCGTGGACCGTGCGGTCGTCGGCGACATCGCCGAGGTGATCCTCGGTGAGACGTCGCTGTACGCCGAGTCCGGCGGCCAGGACGCCGACCAGGGCTCGATCGTCGGCAACGGCTTCGACCTCGAGGTCCTCGACGTGCAGCGCCCGGTCGCCGGGCTGTGGAGCCACACGGTCCAGGTGCGCTCGGGCGAGGTCGGGGTCGGTGACGCCGCCACGACGGTGGTCGACGCGGAGTACCGCCGCGGCGCCACGCAGGCGCACTCCGCCACGCACCTCGTCAACGCCGCCCTGCGCGACGTGCTCGGCCCGGAGGCGCTGCAGGCCGGCTCCTACAACAAGTCGGGCTACATGCGGCTCGACTTCTCGTGGTCGCAGCCGGTGTCCGGCGCGACCCGGTCCGAGATCGAGGAGGTCGTGAACGCCGCGATCCGCTCCGACCTGGCCGTGCAGACCCGCGTGCTGCCGCTCGACGAGGCGAAGGCGCTCGGTGCGCAGGCGCTGTTCGGCGAGAAGTACGGCGCCGAGGTCCGCATGGTCGACATCGGTGGCCCCTGGTCGCGCGAGCTGTGCGGTGGCACCCACGTCGCCACGAGCGCGCAGGTCGGGCTCGTCAACCTGGTGGGGGAGTCCAGCGTCGGCTCGACGAACCGCCGCGTCGAGGCCCTCGTCGGGCTCGAGGGATTCCGCGACCTGGCGGTCGAGCGGACCATCGTCTCGCAGCTGTCGAGTGCGCTGAAGGCGCCGCGTGAAGACCTGCCGACGCGCGTGCAGGGCCTGATGGAGGACCTCCGCACCGCCCAGAAGCGCATCGCCGAGTTCGAGTCGGCCAACCTGCAGCAGCGGGTGCCGACCATCGCCCGGCAGGCGTCGACCGTGGGCACGACGACCGTCGTCGCGGAGACCGTCGACGGCCTGCAGTCCGGCGACGACCTCCGCTCGCTCGCCACCGGAGTGCGTGGACAGCTCGGCGACGGCGCCGCGGTCGTCGTGCTCGGCTCGGTCATCGGCGGCAAGCCGGTCGTCATCGTCGCGACCAACGACGCCGCTCGGGCCGCCGGCGTGCAGGCCGGGCCGCTCGCGAAGGAGGCGGCCGGTGTCCTCGGCGGCGGCGGCGGTGGCAAGCCGGACCTCGCCCAGGGCGGCGGGACCGACGCGGCCGCGCTCCCGGCGGCACTGCGTGCCGTGACGGCGCGCCTGGCGGGCTGACCGTGGGCATCCGCCCGGGGCGCCGGCTCGGCATCGACGTCGGGCGCGCCCGGATCGGGGTCGCCGTCTGCGACCGGGACGGCCTGCTGGCCACCCCGGTCGAGACGGTGCCCCGCGCCGAGGCCACCGACGTGCGCCGGATCCTCGAGCTCGCCGAGGAGTACGACGTGCTCGAGCTCGTCGTCGGGCTGCCGCTGTCGATGTCGGGCGACGACACCCCCTCGACGGCGGACGCCCGGGCCTTCGCCGAGCGCCTGGCCGCGCACCGACCCGTCCGGCTGGTCGACGAACGGCTCTCGACGGTGACGGCGCAGCGCGGGCTGCACCAGGCGGGGCGGAACACGAAGAAGTCCCGGGCCGTGATCGACCAAGCGGCCGCTGTTATCATCTTGCAACACGCGCTCGACCACGAGCGAGCGTCCAGCGCCGCACCCGGCGCCACGCTCCCCTGACCGACCGGCCCCGGAGCGGGTCGCGAGACCGTCGTTCCCGGACCGACGGGGCACAGGTGGAGCCCCCGACCCGAGAGACCGAGGATCCCGTGGCAGACGACCTGGACTGGAACGCGATCATCGCGCCCGGCAACGACGCCGAGCGGCGACGCCGCGACCCCGACGGTCCGCCCGCGGACCAGCGCCCGCAGTCCCGCAGGGCCGCCCGTGCCGCCGAAGCAGCCGCGGCCGAGGAGGCGGCCGCCCGTGCGACGGCGGAACGGGCGACCGCGGCAGAGCCGACCGCGACCGGACGCCGAGAGCGTCCGTCCTCGCCCGCCGACGCGCCGGTCGCCGCCGACCACGACGAGCTCCACCCCGAGGTCCAGGCACTCCTGACCGGCGAGATCCCCCGCGACGCAGCGGCGGGCGGCGGTGTCCGGGACGGCGACGGGTCCGACGGGGCCGGCCACGGCGGTGGCGGCGCGGGGGACGGCGGACGCGGGCGGCGTGGCGGCGGCGGCCGGTCCTCCCGTCCGCCGCGTGAGCCGCGGCCGCGGCGTCGACGCGGTCCGCTCGTCGCGGGCATCGTGATCGTCGCGCTCGTGCTCGCGGCAGGCGTCGGCGCGTACGCGTTCGCGGCGCCCAAGATCCAGCAGCTCGCCGGCGCGTTCGGCGGGTCGCAGGAACCGGACGACTACCCGGGGTCCGGTTCGGGCAAGGTCACGATCACGATCAAGCAGGGCGACATCGGCGAGGACGTCGCGAAGACCCTGCAGCGCAGCGGCGTGGTGAAGAGCTCGCAGGTGTTCTACAAGCTCCTGCTCACCTCGCCGGACGTGCAGTTCCAGCCCGGTTCCTACGCGCTGAAGAAGGAGATGAGCTCGAAGGCCGCGCTCGCGGCGCTCAAGGACCGCGACAACCGGGTCCAGGCCTCGATCGTCATCCCCGAGGGGACGGCGCTGAAGGACATCGAGGCGGGCATGGTCTCGAAGGCCGGGCTGTCCGAGGCAGAGGTCTCGGCGGCCGCGAAGGACGTCGGCGCGTACGGCCTGCCGGCCAACGTGACGACGCTCGAGGGGTGGCTCTTCCCCGCGACGTACCCGATCAACCCGGGCTGGACGGCGAAGCAGTACTTCCAGTCGATGGTCGACACGATGAAGGAGCGCCTGGCCGCCGCCGGTGTCGCCGAGGCCGACCAGGAGCGTGTCGTCGTCTTCGCCTCGCTCGTGCAGAAGGAGGCGGGCCTGGCGGCCGACTACCCGAAGGTCGCGCGGGTGTTCCAGAACCGGCTCGACATCGACATGCCGCTGCAGTCCGACGCGACGGTGGCCTACGGCACCGGGAACACGCACACCGTGACGACGACCGACGCCGAGCGTGCGGACGCGGGGAACGAGTACAACACCTACGTGCACAAGGGGCTGCCGCCGGCGCCGATCTCGAACCCGGGCGACGTGGCCATCAAGGCGGTCACGCAGGAGGCCACCGGGAAGTGGCTGTACTTCGTCACGGTGAACCTGGAGACGGGCGAGACGGTGTTCTCGGACACGTACGCGCAGCACCAGGTCGCCGTCGCGCAGTTCCAGGCCTGGCTCCGCGCCCACCCCGACTACCAGTAGCCGACCCGCGTCGCACGGCGTGACGCTGTGGGAGGATGGTCGACATGCTTCGTTGGTTGACCGCTGGTGAGTCCCACGGACCCGAACTCGTCGCGATGCTCGAGGGCCTGCCGGCCGGCGTCCCGGTCTCGTTCGAGTCCATCCGCACCGACCTCGCTCGACGCAAGCTCGGCTACGGACGCGGCTCCCGCATGAAGTTCGAGCAGGACGAGCTGCACGTCTCCGGCGGTGTCCGGCACGGGTACTCCCTGGGCAGCCCGATCGCGATCCGCATCGGCAACACCGAGTGGCCGAAGTGGGTCGAGGTGATGAACCCCGAGCCCGTCGAGTCGACCGAGATGTCCCGCGGTCGGAGCGCGCCGCTCACCCGCCCCCGGCCAGGCCACGCCGACCTGGTCGGCATGCAGAAGTACGGGTTCGACGAGGCCCGCCCGATCCTCGAGCGTGCCTCCGCCCGGGAGACCGCCGCACGGGTCGCCCTCGGTGCGGTCGCGAAGTCGTTCCTCGCCGAGCTCGGCATCCGATCCGTGGCGCACACGCTGCAGGTCGGCACCGTGCGGGTGCCCGACGGCACCGAGCTGCCGCTGCCCGAGGACGTCGACCGGCTCGACGAGGACCAGCTGCGCTGCGCCGACCCCGAGACCTCGGCGCGCATGGTCACCGAGGTCGAGGCAGCGAAGAAGGACGGCGACACGCTCGGCGGCGTCGTCGAGGTGCTCTTCTACGGCGTCCCGCCGGGGCTGGGCTCCCACGTGCAGTGGGACCGTCGCCTCGACGCACGGCTCGCCGCCGCGATCATGGGCATCCAGGCCATCAAGGGCGTCGAGGTCGGCGACGGCTTCGCGACCGCCGGACGCCGGGGGTCGGCCGCCCACGACGAGCTGTACCGCGAGGACGGCGAGATTGTCCGGACCAGTGACCGCGCCGGTGGGACCGAGGGCGGCATGTCGACGGGCACCGTCCTGCGGGTCCGTGCGGGCATGAAGCCGATCGCGACCGTGCCGCACGCCCTGCACACCATCGACGTCGCCACGGGCGAGGACGCCTCCGCGCACCACCAGCGCAGCGACGTGTGCGCCGTGCCGGCCGCCGGCGTGGTCGCCGAGGCAATGGTCGCCCTCGTGCTCGCGGACGCCGTGCTCGAGAAGTTCGGTGGGGACAGCCTGGTCGAGACGAAGCGCAACCTCGACGCGTACCTCGCGTCCATCCCGGAGACGCTGCGCTCCCGTCGGACCGACGCGACCGAGCCGTCCACCGCGTCGTGAGCGGTGCCGACGGGGCGACGTCCGCCGACCGCGTGGGCGTCGACGCCCCCGTCGTCGTGATCGGCCCGATGGGCGCCGGGAAGTCGAGCGTCGGCAAGCGCGTCGCGAAGGCGCTCGGCGTGCCGTTCACCGACACCGACCGCGTCATCGCCCGCGAGCACGGCCCGATCCCCGGCATCTTCGCCGAGCGGGGCGAACCCGCGTTCCGCGAACTCGAGGCGGCGGCCGTCCGGTCCGCCCTCGCCACGGCAGGCGTCATCGCCGTCGGCGGGGGAGCGGTGACACACCCGGACACGCGGGCGGCGCTCGTCGGCGCCCGGATCGTCCTGCTGACGGTGTCGCCCGAGGCCGTCGCCGCCCGGATCGCGGGGAGCGACCGTCCGCTGCTCGCGCAGGGCGGGCTCGACGCCTGGCAGACCATCGCCGACGAGCGTGCCGCCACCTACGCCGAACTCGCGCACGCGACCTTCGACACCTCGCGTCGGCCCATGTCACACGTGGTCCGCGACGTCGTCGCCTGGGTCACGGGGCAGCAGGCCACCAGCGCCACCGGCACCGCCCGGGGCACCACCACCGGAGGGACACCGTGACCGCGTCGAACCTGCCCGAGGGCACCACCGAGATCCGCGTCGGCGGAGAGGACGGGTACGTCGTGGCCGTCGGGAACGGTCTGCTCGGCTCCGTCCCGGCGCTCCTCGGGCCCCGCGTCGCGAAGGTCCTCATCGTGCACGCCCCGACCCTCGGAGCGCGGGCGAACGACCTGCGGGCCGTCCTCGTCGAGGCCGGGCTCGACGCGCTCATCGCCGAGGTGCCGGACGCCGAGGCCGCGAAGCGCGTCGAGGTCGCCGCGTTCTGCTGGCAGGTCATGGGCCAGGCCGACTTCACCCGCACCGACGCCGTCATCGGGCTCGGCGGCGGGGCCGTCACCGACCTCGCCGGGTTCGTCGCCGCCACGTGGTTGCGCGGCGTCGCCTTCGTGGCGATCCCGACCAGCGTGCTCGGCATGGTCGACGCCAGCGTGGGCGGCAAGACCGGGATCAACACCAACGAGGGGAAGAACCTCGTCGGGGCGTTCCACCACCCGCGCGCCGTCGTGGCCGACCTCGACCTGGTCCGCAGCCTGCCCCGGAACGACGTGCTGACCGGGTTCGCCGAGATCGTCAAGGCGGGGTTCATCGCCGTGCCGGAGATCCTCGACGTGATCGAGGCCGACGTCGCCCGCGTGACCGATCCGACGACACCCGAGTTCCGGCGCGTGGTGGAGCTCGCGATCGCCCTCAAGGCCGAGGTCGTGGCAGACGACTTCACCGAGCAGGGCCGCCGCGAGATCCTGAACTACGGCCACACGCTCGGCCACGCCATCGAGCACGCCGAGCGCTACCAGTGGCGGCACGGCGCGGCGGTCTCCGTCGGGATGGTCTTCGCGGCGGAGCTCGCGCGGCTCACCGGGCACCTGGACGACGCGACCGTGGACCGGCACCGCTCGATCCTCGAGTCGCTCGAGCTGCCCACCACCTACGGGCTCGGCCGCTGGGATGGCCTGCTCGCCACCATGCGCCGGGACAAGAAGGCGCGTGCCGGCATGCTCCGCTTCATCATCCTCGACGGTGTCGGTAAGCCGGTCACGCTCGAGGGGCCGGAGGACCACCTGCTCTTCACGGCCTACCAGGAGGTCGGCGTCTAGCCGGTCCCGCCGCCCGGGTCGCCGGAGCTCGCGCAGGGTCACCGCAGCTTGCGCAGGGTTCGGCGCCACCACCACTTCACGTGCATGGACACGGTGATGATGTTGGTGCGGCGGAACTCGGCCCACTCCTCGAGGGTCGCGCCGTTGCGGAAGGCGCGACGGGCGTGTTCGTCGGTCGGGACGATGATCGGTCGTCGGAACTTCACGGGTACTCCTCCGGTTTGACGGGTTCGACGGGTTCGACGGCCTGGGACAGCTCGCTGGCCAACTCGCGATCGTCCTCCGGTGCCCACCGTAGGGTCGCGATGCTCCTGAGCACAGACCGCGAGATGTCGTATCCGCGGTCGCCGGGATGGAGTTGTGCTGCCCAGACGATCCGGGTCCAGGCGTGGGTCCGTTCACTCGACTGTCGAGTCCGCTTCGCCGCGTTCCAGGTCATCACCGCCGCGAAGACCGCGGCGGCCGCGGCGATGGTCGCGGTGATCAGTGCTGTGTCCATGCCACGAGCGTGGCGCGCTGGACGCGACCGCCTGCACGCGGCGGGCCGACCTGTGGAACGCAGCCCGCGCCTCCCGGCTGTGCAGGAGCGGGGTGCCCCGCAGGCCGGGGGAGCAGACTGGTCCGGTGCCCACCCCGCCCCGCCTGAGCGACCTCGGCCGGCAGGACGTCGACGCCGGCAGCCTGCGCTCCCGAGCCCGCCGCTTCGCCGAGCTGCTCGCCATCGCCCGTCGCCACGAACTCCTGCCCTTCCGCCGACTCGACTTCTCGCGGGACCCGGAGACCGCGGACCTGCGCCGCAGGCAGGCGAACCACCTGCGCACGGCGCTCGAGGAGGCCGGCGGCGGCTTCGTGAAGATGGGCCAGCTGCTCTCCACGCGGGACGACCTGCTGCCCGAGGAGTGGACCGACGGGCTCGTCGACCTGCAGCGCAGCGTCCGGCCGGCCGACCCCGCGGCGGTCGTGGCGTTGCTCGAGGAGGAGCTCGGCGCGCCGGTCGACGAGGTCTTCGCGACGTTCGACCCGGAGCCGGTCGCGGCCGCGTCCATCGCGCAGGTCCACCGCGCGACCCTGCGCGACGGCTCCGTGGTGGCGGTCAAGGTGCAGCGACCCGGCATCGACGTGGCGGTGCGCCGCGACGTCGACATCGCGCTCCGTGTCGTCCGGTTCCTGGCACGGACCAGCACCGAGGCACGGCAGGTCGGCGTCACCGACGTCGCCCGGCAGTACGCCGACGACCTCGTCCGCCAGGTCGACTTCACGGCCGAGATGCGGAACCTCACGGCGCTCCGAGCCGCGCAGACCCGGAGCGCGCGACCCGACGCGGTCGCGTTCCCCGAGCCGCACCGCGAGCTGTCCGGACGCCGGGTGATGGTGATGGAGTTCCTCGAGGGGGAGACGCTCAGCGCCCTCCGCGCCGCGGGGACCGGGCAGGACCTCGACACGCCGATGCGGGCGGTGCTCGACGCGTTCCTCCGGCAGGTCGTGTTCGACGGGATCTACCACGCCGACCTGCACCCGGGGAACGTCGTGCTGCTGCCCGACGGTCGGCCGGCGCTCATCGACTTCGGGTCGGTCGGGCGCCTCGACCCCGGCCTGCGCTCGACGGTGCAGGACCTGCTCGCAGGGTACATCCAGGACGACACCGAGCGCATCGCCGACGCGGTGATGCGGATGGCTCCTGTGCGCGACGCCGAGGACGAACCGGACTTCCGGCGGGACATCGCGGCGTTCGTGGCCGACGAGCTCGGCCCGGGCGCGCGCATCGGCGTCGAGACCGTGGACGACGCCGTCGCGGTGTTCGGCCGGTACCGGCTGAAGCCCCCGCCGGACTTCGTCGCCGCCGCACGCGCCCTGGCGATCTTCGAGGGGACCCTCCGGAGCCTCGCGCCGTCCTTCGACCTGCTCGAGGAGTCCCGCGACCTGGCCCGACGGCAGATCCGGGACCAGCTCCGGCCCCGGGCCGTCCGGGACCTCGCGCTGCGGGAACTCTTCGGCGTGGTGTCGACCATCCGGAAGCTCCCGCGGCGGATCGACCGGATCGGCGAGGCGATCGAGACCGGCAAGCTCACGGTCGCCATCCGGTTGTTCTCGGACCGCCGCGATCGCGAGGTCGTGTCCGGCCTGGTCCGCCGCGTGCTGCTCGTCCTGCTCGGTTCCGGCGCCGGCGTGCTGGCGATCGTGTACCTGGCGGCACCGGTCCGGCCGACCGCGGTGCTGTCGACCGGCGCCGCCGGGGGGATCCTCGGCGGGACGGCCGTGGTGCTCCTCGTCTGGGCGGCCGTCGACGCCTGGTGGGCGCGGCGACGACGCTGACCCGGTCGGCGCCTGGACGCCGGGGCGGCCGTGCGGTGGTGCCGCCGGGTCTGCTCCCGCCGGGCGCGCTCCCGCCGGGCCCGCTGCCGCCGGTCCGCTACACTCGACGGGGCGTCGGCCCGGGGCACCTCCCCGCCGATGCCGGGACCGGACGCACGTCCGGGAGACCTTCACAACACCATCGAACGGAAGACCCATGGCGAGTACCACTGACATCAAGAACGGCGCCGTTCTCATCATCGACGGGCAGCTCTGGTCGGTCGTCGAGTTCCAGCACGTCAAGCCGGGCAAGGGCGGCGCGTTCGTCCGCACGAAGCTGAAGAACGTCGTCTCGGGCAAGGTCGTCGACCGCACCTTCAACGCCGGCGCGAAGATCGACACCGCGACCGTCGACCGCCGCGACTACCAGTACCTGTACCAGGACGGCGAGTCCTACGTGTTCATGGACACCGACACGTACGACCAGGTCCCCGTCTCGGAGACCGTCGTCGGCGACGCCAAGAACTTCCTGCTCGAGTCGGCGATGGTCACCATCGCGATGAACGAGGGCAACCCGCTCTACATCGAGCTGCCCACGTCGATCGTCACCGAGGTCGAGACCGAGCCGGGCCTCCAGGGCGACCGCTCCTCGGGTGGCACGAAGGACGCGACCATCATCGCGACCGGTCACCGCATCCAGGTCCCGCTCTACCTGGAGAACGGCACCACCGTGAAGATCGACACGCGCGACGGCAGCTTCCTCGGCCGCGTCAACAACTAGGCGACGCCGGATGAGTGCTCGTTCGAAGGCCCGCAAGCGCGCCCTCGACATGCTGTACGTGGCGGAGGTCCGCGAGCTGCCGATCGCGGACGTCCTCGCCACGGAGACGGTCCGTCACCTCGACCAGCCCGAGCGCGCCTCGAGCTGGGACTACGCGCGACAGATCGTCACCGGTGTCGACGACGACCGTGCGGCGATCGACCGGGTCATCGTCGAGCACGCGCAGGGCTGGTCCATCGCACGCATGCCCGTGCTCGACCGCTGCATCCTGCGGATGGGCGTCTGGGAGCTCCGGTACAACCCGGAGGTCCCGGACGCGGTCGCGATCGCCGAGGCGGTGGAGCTCGCCCAGTCGCTCTCGACGGACGACTCGGCCGGCTTCGTGAACGGGGTCCTCGGTGCCGTCGCCGGAGGCCGCGCACCGTCGTCGAAGGCTGCCGACCACGGCGCCGCACCGTCCGGTCGGACGGTCGCAGGGGACCAGGAGTCCCGGTAGGGTTGACCACGTCAGCGTCCTTTAAGTCCGTCCGGTGAGGCGGGGAAGGAGGTCGGCGTGGGAACCAGAACGGTCCTGCAACAGCCCGACATCACGCGTGCTCTGACACGCATCGCGCACGAGATCCTCGAGGCCAACCACGGGGCCTCGGACCTCGTGCTCCTGGGCATCCCGACACGGGGTGCCGTCCTGGCCGAGCGGCTCGACCGCGTCCTGGCCGACATCGAACCCGAGTGGGCCGAGGACCGCGACCAGCGGCTCGGCACGCTCGACGTGACGATGCACCGGGACGACCTCGGCCACGGCATCGGTCGTGCGCCGCACCGCACGACCATCCCGACGAGCGGCATCGACGGCAAGGTCGTCGTGCTCGTCGACGACGTGCTCTACTCCGGGCGGACGGTCCGGGCTGCCCTCGACGCCCTGCAGGGCATCGGGCGCCCGCGGGCGGTCCGGCTCGCGGTGCTCGTCGACCGCGGCCACCGGCAGCTGCCGATCCGCGCCGACCACGTCGGCAAGAACCTGCCGACCGCGTCCGACGAGCGGGTCACCCTCCGACTGACGGAGACGGACGGCGCCGACGAGGTCGTGATCGAGCAGCCCGACCAGGCCGAGCAGCCCGACCAGGCCGAGCAGGCCGACCGGGCCGAGCAGCCCGAGCGGCAGCCCGGGGGTGACGCCTGATGCGCCACCTCCTCTCCACCGCCGACCTCTCCCGCTCCGAGGCGATCCGCATCCTCGACGTCGCCGAGGAGATGGCCGAGGTCAACACCCGCGAGGTCCGGAAGCTCCCGGCACTCCGCGGCAAGACGGTCGTGAACCTCTTCTTCGAGGACTCCACCCGCACGCGCATCTCGTTCGAAGCCGCCGCGAAGCGACTCTCCGCGGACGTCATCAACTTCGCCGCGAAGGGGTCGAGCGTCTCGAAGGGTGAGTCGCTCAAGGACACCGTGCAGACCCTGGGCGCGATGGGGATCGACGGCATCGTGATGCGCCACCCGGCGTCGGGGGCCCCGCGGGTCCTCGCGGAGGCGGACTGGATCGACGTTCCCGTGGTGAACGCCGGCGACGGCACGCACGAGCACCCGACGCAGGCGCTGCTCGACGCCTTCACGATGCGCCGCCGGTTGCACGGGGGCGCCAGCCGCGGGCAGGGCCTCGACGGCGTCCGCGTGACGATCGTCGGCGACGTCCTGCACAGCCGCGTCGCAAGGAGCAACGCGTGGCTGCTCCGCACGCTCGGCGCCGAGGTCACCTTCGCCGCGCCGCCCACGCTGCTGCCCGCCGTCGACCGGCCGTTCGGGGCCGCCGTGCACCACGACCTCGACGCGGCCCTCGCCGAGGACCCGGACGTCGTGATGCTCCTCCGCATCCAGCAGGAGCGGATGAACGACGCCTTCTTCCCGAACCCCCGCGAGTACACGCGGCACTTCGGGCTGACCGCCGCCCGCGCGGCCGCGCTGTCCGAGCGCACGCTGATCATGCACCCCGGGCCGATGAACCGCGGGCTCGAGATCGCCGGCGTGGCCGCCGACGACCCCCGCTCGACGGTGGTCGAGCAGGTTGCGAACGGCGTGTCGGTCCGCATGGCCGTGCTCTACCTCGCCCTGACCGGCGAGCACGAACCGAAGGAGTCCGTCGCATGACCGCCCACCTCATCCGCGGCGCGCAGCTGGTCGACGGCACGCGTGCCGACATCCGCCTGGAGGGACGGCGCATCGAAGCGGTCGGGTCCGGTCTCGACGTGGCCGGCGCCACGGTCGTCGACGCGGACGGGCTGATCGCCCTGCCCGGTCTCGTGGACCTCCACACCCACCTGCGCGAGCCCGGCGCCGAGGAGTCGGAGACGGTCCTCACCGGCTCACGGGCCGCGGCCGCCGGCGGCTTCACCGCCGTGAACGCGATGGCGAACTCCTCGCCCGTCGCCGACACGGCCGGGGTCGTCGAGCAGGTGCAGGCGCTCGGGGACGACGCCGGGTACGTCACGGTCCGACCGATCGGCGCGGTCTCGCAGGGGCTGCAGGGAACGCACCTGTCGGAGATCGGCGCGATGGCGACCAGCCGTGCGAAGGTCCGAGTCTTCTCGGACGACGGGTCCTGCGTCGCCGACCCGCTGCTCATGCGCCGGGCGCTCGAGTACATCAAGGGCTTCGGCGGGGTGCTCGCGCAGCACGCGCAGGAGCCCCGGCTGACCGTCGGCGCGCAGATGAACGAGGGCCGGCTGTCGTCGGAGCTCGGTCTGGCGGGTTGGCCGGCCGTCGCGGAGGAGGCGATCATCGCCCGTGACGTCCTGCTCGCCGACCACGTCGGGGCGCGGTTGCACGTCTGCCACGTCTCGACCGCCGGCAGCGTCGAGGTCATCCGGTGGGCGAAGTCCCGCGGGATCGACGTCACCGCCGAGGTCACGCCGCACCACCTCGTGCTCACCGAGGACCTGATCGCGGGAGTCGACGGTGCCCCCGGCTACGACGCCCGGTACAAGGTGAACCCGCCGCTGCGCTCGCGCGAGGACGTCGACGCCCTGCGCGCGGCCCTCGCCGACGGGACGATCGACATCGTCGCGACCGACCACGCCCCGCACACCGCCGAGGCGAAGTGCTGCGAGTGGCCGGCCGCCGCGAACGGCATGGTCGGACTCGAGTCGGCACTGAGCGTCGTGCACGCCGCGGTGGTCGAGAGCGGGCAGCTCGGCTGGACCGACGTCGCCCGCGTGCTGTCCGAGGCACCCGCGCGCATCGGGCAGGTCGAGGGCCACGGTCGCGGCGTCGTCGCGGGCGCCCCCGCCGAGCTGACGCTGTACGACCCCGCCGCCGTGCGCGAGTTCTCGGTCGACGACCTGTACGGCCAGTCGCAGAACTCGCCGTACCTCGGCATGCGCCTGCCCGGCCGGGTCGTCGCGACCTTCCACCAGGGGTACCCGACGCTCCTCGACGGTGCGCTGGTCGACGCGGACACCGTCGCCGCGCACGCCATGGTGGCCCGGACGGCGGTCGCATGACCGGCGACGCACTGCGGTGGCTCGAGGGCGCGGTCATCCTCGCCCTCGTCGCACTGCTGTTCGTCGCGATGGCGCGCACCTGGCGGACGCGGGCCAGGAGACAGGCGGACACCGTGCCTCCCGTCCCGGTCCCGTCCGGGCTCGGACCGGCGGCCGGTTCGTGGGACGGGTTCACCGTCGCGACGACCCGCGCCGACCAGCCGCTCGAACGGATCACGGCGGGCGGACTCGGGTTCCGGGGCCGTGGCGGCGTGACCGTCCACGACACCGGGGTGGTGCTGCACCACGCCGGTACCGACGACCGCTGGATCGCGGCCGACGCCGTCCGCGGGGCAGACCGCGCGACGACGGCCATCGATCGGGTGGTCGAGCCCGGGGGACTGGTCCGTCTGCGATGGACGGCGACCGGCGCCGCCGGAGCGACGGACCTCGACACCTACTTCCGGTTCCCGGAGGGCGGCGCAGCAGCACTCGCCGCCCTGCAGGGGCTGACGACGACGCACGAACCCCCGCACACCGCGGGCGAAGGGACGAACTGATGACACGCGAACGGGCCGTACTGGTCCTCGAGGACGGCACCCGGTACGACGGATGGGCGTACGGCGCCCGAGGCCGCACCCTGGGCGAGGTCGTCTTCGCCACGGGCATGACCGGCTACCAGGAGACGCTGACCGACCCGTCCTACGCCGGGCAGATCGTGGTGCAGACCGCGCCGCACATCGGCAACACCGGGGTCAACGACGAGGACCCCGAGTCGCGACGCATCTGGGTCGCGGGCTACGTCGTGCGCGACCCCAGCCGCGTCGTGTCGAACCACCGTGCGAACGCGACGCTCGACGACCACCTCGTGCGCGACGGCATCGTCGGCATCTCCGGTATCGACACCCGGGCGTTGACCCGTCGGATCCGCGACGCGGGTGCGATGAAGGGCGGCGTGTTCAGCGGTGCCGACGCGGCGCTGTCGGCCGCCGAGCAGGAGCAGCTGGTGCGCGACCAGGCGGGCATGGCCGGTGCCAGCTTCTCGTCGATCGTCTCGACGCCCGAGACGTACGTGGTCCCCGCTGTCGGCGAGCAGATCGGCCGGCTGGCCGTGCTCGACCTCGGTGTGAAGGCGTCGACGACGCGCTACCTCGCCGAGCGCGGGTTCGAGGTGCACGTCGTGCCGCAGGACATCACGCCCGAGGCGCTGCAGGAGCTCGACCCGGACGCGCTCTTCTACTCGAACGGCCCCGGCGACCCCGCCGCCTCCGACGCGCAGGTCTCGCTCCTGCAGGACTCCCTGAAGACCGGACGTCCGTTCTTCGGCATCTGCTTCGGCAACCAGCTGCTCGGCCGCGCGCTCGGCTTCGGCACCTACAAGCTGCCGTTCGGCCACCGCGGCATCAACCAGCCGGTGCTCGACACCGCCACCGGCAAGGTCGAGATCACCAGCCAGAACCACGGCTTCGCGGTCGACGCGCCCCTGGGCGAGGTCGTCGAGTCCCCGGCCGGCTTCGGCCGCGTCGAGGTCTCGCACTACTCGCTGAACGACCAGGTCGTCGAGGGCCTGCGCGCCCTCGACGTGCCCGCCTTCAGCGTGCAGTACCACCCCGAGGCGGCGGCCGGTCCGCACGACTCGATGTACCTGTTCGACCGGTTCGCGGACCTCGTGCGTGAGCGCCGAGCCGGCGAGCCGCTCGACCCCGCGACCGCCACCGCGACCACCCCGGCCGCCGACATCACCAAGGAAGCCAACTGATGCCGAAGCGCGCAGACATCAACTCCGTCCTCGTCATCGGCTCCGGCCCGATCGTCATCGGGCAGGCCGCCGAGTTCGACTACTCCGGCACCCAGGCGTGCCGCGTCCTCCGCGCCGAGGGCGTCCGCGTGATCCTCGTCAACCCGAACCCGGCGACGATCATGACCGACCCGGACTTCGCCGACGCGACGTACATCGAGCCGATCACGAGCGCCTCGCTCGAGGAGATCATCAAGATCGAGCGTCCGGACGCGGTCCTGCCGACGCTCGGCGGGCAGACGGCGCTCAACGCCGCGATCAAGCTCGACGCCGAGGGCATCCTCGCGAAGTACGACGTCGAGCTCATCGGCGCGAAGGTCGACGCCATCCAGCGCGGTGAGGACCGCCAGCTCTTCAAGGAGCTCGTCCTCGAGTCCGGTGCGGACGTCGCCCGCAGCCACATCGCGCACACGCTCGAGGAGGCCAAGGAGTACGCGCAGGACCTCGGCTACCCGCTCGTCGTCCGGCCCTCCTTCACGATGGGCGGCCTCGGTTCCGGCTTCGCCTACAACGAGGAGGAGCTGGTCCGCTTCGTCGGCGACGGCCTGCAGTCGAGCCCGACCACCGAGGTGCTCCTCGAGGAGTCGATCCTCGGCTGGAAGGAGTACGAGCTCGAGCTCATGCGCGACAACTTCGACAACACGGTCGTCATCTGCTCGATCGAGAACGTCGACCCCGTGGGCGTGCACACCGGTGACTCGATCACCGTCGCACCCGCGCTGACGCTGACCGACCGCGAGTACCAGAACATGCGGAACATCGGCATCGACATCATCCGTCGCGTCGGCGTCGACACCGGCGGCTGCAACATCCAGTTCGCCGTCGACCCGTCGAACGGCCGCCTGATCGTCATCGAGATGAACCCGCGCGTGTCCCGCTCGTCGGCGCTCGCCTCGAAGGCGACGGGCTTCCCGATCGCCAAGATCGCCGCGAAGCTCGCGATCGGGTACCGCCTCGACGAGATCGAGAACGACATCACGCGCGTCACGCCGGCGAGCTTCGAGCCGACGCTCGACTACGTCGTCGTGAAGACCCCGCGCTTCGCGTTCGAGAAGTTCCCGGCTGCCGACGCCACCCTGACCACGACGATGAAGAGCGTCGGCGAGGCGATGGCCATCGGTCGCAACTACGCGACGGCGCTGCAGAAGTCCCTGCGGAGCCTCGAGAAGCGCGGATCGAGCTTCCACTGGGACACCCCGGCGGCGGAGCTCGACAAGGACGCCCTGCTGACCGAGGCCCAGGTGCCGACCGACGGCCGCATCGTGACCGTGCAGCAGGCCCTGGTCGCCGGCGCCACGGCGGACGAGGTCTTCGAGGCCACGAAGATCGACCCGTGGTTCATCGACCAGATCGTGCTCATCAACGAGGTCGCGTCCGAGGTGGCCGCCGCCGAGACGCTCGACGCGGACACGCTGCGCTGGGCGAAGGAGCACGGCTTCAGCGACGCGCAGATCGCCTCGCTGCGCGGGATCTCCGAGCAGGAGGCCCGTGACGCGCGGCACACCGCAGGCATCCGCCCGGTCTTCAAGACGGTCGACACCTGCGCCGGCGAGTTCCCGGCCCTGACGCCGTACCACTACTCGTCGTACGACACCGAGACCGAGGTCGCCCCGAGCGACCGCAGGAAGGTCGTCATCCTCGGCTCCGGCCCGAACCGCATCGGCCAGGGCGTCGAGTTCGACTACTCCTGCGTGCACGCGTCCTTCGCGCTGAGCGACGCCGGGTTCGAGACGATCATGATCAACTGCAACCCCGAGACGGTGTCGACCGACTACGACACCTCGGACCGGCTCTACTTCGAGCCGCTCACCACCGAGGACGTCCTCGAGGTCATCGAGGCCGAGGCTGCGTCCGGCGAGCTCGTCGGCGTGGTCGTGCAGCTCGGCGGCCAGACCGCCCTGGGCCTGGCGAAGCCGCTCGAGGCCGCCGGCATCCCGATCCTCGGCACCAGCCCGAGCGCGATCGACTCCGCCGAGGAGCGCGGGCAGTTCGCCGCGATCCTCGAGCAGGCCGGTCTGCTCGCGCCCCGCAACGGCACCGCCCACGACCTCGCCAGCGCGACCGCGGTGGCCGAGGAGATCGGCTACCCGGTGCTCGTCCGCCCGTCCTTCGTGCTCGGCGGCCGCGGCATGGAGATCGTGTACGACCCGACCGCCCTGGCCGACTACTTCGACCGGATGGCCGACCAGGCGATCATCGGCCCGGACCTGCCGCTGCTCGTCGACCGGTTCCTCGACGACGCCGTGGAGATCGACGTCGACGCCCTGTTCGACGGCGACCGGCTCTACATCGGCGGCATCATGGAGCACATCGAGGAGGCCGGCATCCACTCCGGCGACTCGGCGTGCACCCTGCCCCCGGTCGGACTCGGCAAGGCGGAGATCCGCGGTGTCGTCGAGGCGACCGAGCGGATCGCCCGTGGCATCGGCGTCCGCGGGCTGCTCAACGTGCAGTTCGCCATCGGGGCCGGCGTGCTCTACGTCCTCGAGGCGAACCCGCGCGCCAGCCGCACGGTCCCGTTCGTGTCGAAGGCCCTCGGCATCCCGCTCGCCAAGGCCGCGTCCCGCATCATGACCGGCACGTCGATCGACGCGCTCGTCGGCGAGGGCCTGCTGCCCGAGCGCGACGGCTCGTCGGTGCCCCCGCAGGCCCCGGTCGCGGTGAAGGAGGCCGTGCTGCCCTTCCGCCGCTTCCGCACCCACGACGGCCAGGTCGTCGACTCGGTGCTCAGCCCGGAGATGCGTTCCACCGGCGAGGTCATGGGCATCGACCGTGACTTCCCGCGCGCGTTCCTCAAGTCCCAGGACGCCGCGTACGGCGGGCTGCCGACGAGCGGCACGGTCTTCGTGAGCGTCGCGGACACCGACAAGCGCCAGGTCGTCCTGCCCGTGCACCGGCTGCAGCAGCTCGGCTTCACGATCACCGCGACCGAGGGCACCGCCGAGGTGCTCCGGCGCAACGGCATCGAGGTCACGCTCGTCGGCAAGTACAGCGAGGGCGGCGAGAGCGTCGTCGACCTGCTCGCACGCGACGCGGTCGACATCGTCATCAACACGCCCTCGGGTGCCGCCGGCCGCGCCGACGGCTACGAGATCCGTGCGGCGACGGTCGCGGCGGACAAGCCGCTGTTCACGACCATCGCGCAGCTCGGCGCGGCGGTTGCGGCCATCGAGACGATCGGCACGCCGCACAGCGTCCGCAGCCTGCAGGACTACGCGCTCGAGCGCGCCACCTGGTGACCGTCGACGTGTCGACGGCCCAGTCGGGAGGCGTGCCCTCCTTCGGCGTCCGGCTCGCCGCCGCCATGGGGGAGCGTTCCCCCCTGTGCGTCGGCATCGACCCCCACGCCGCCACCCTGGCGGCGTGGGGGCTGGGCCGCGACGAAGCCGGCCTGACGGCGTTCGGTGCGGTCCTCGTGGACGCGGCAGCCGGGCGGGCCGCGATCGTCAAGCCGCAGATCGCGTTCTTCGAGGCAGCGGGGGTTGCCGGTTACCGGGCGCTCGACGCGACCCTGCGTCGGGCGCGCGATGCGGGCCTCCTGACCGTCGCCGACGTCAAGCGCGGCGACATCGGCTCGACCGGTGACGACTACGCCCTGGCGTGGCTCGACCGCGACGGGCCGTTCCGGGCCGACGCGATGACCGTGTCGCCCTACCTCGGCTACGGCTCGCTCGCGGGCACGGTCGACGTCGCGCGCGACAACCGTGCCGGTGTCTTCGTCCTGGCGGCGACGAGCAACCCCGAGGCGCGCGTGCTGCAGACCGCCGTGCTCGCGGAGGGGCCGCGTGCGGGGCGGTCCGTCGCGGCGGGTATCGTCTTGGACGTGGCAGACGACAACCGGACCGGCGGCGAGCAGCCGCTGGGAGACGTCGGGCTCGTGCTCGGCGCCACCCTCGACCTGAACGACTTCGGCATCGACGCGGCAGCCATCGGCTCCGCCCCGGTGCTCGCTCCGGGCTTCGGCGCCCAGGGGGCCCGGATCGAGGACCTGCGGTCCCGGTACGGCTCGCGCGCCGAGCAGGTGCTCGTCAACGAGTCGCGCGGGTTGCTCACCGACGGACCCGACGGCGTCGCCGCCCTCGTGCAGGACCGCGCGGACCGCATCCGCGCCGCGCTGGGAGCCGCCGCGTGACGGACGGGACGACCCCCGGACCCGCTGACGACGCTGCCGGTGTCCCGGACCGCAGCGACCTGCCGGCGCACCGCAACCCACCGGAGGTCGACCGCGTCGCCGCCGCCCGGGCCGCGGTCGCCGCGCGTCGCGCCCGCGCCGCCGTGAAGGCGCAGGTCGCCTCGGGGGAGCGCAGCGCCCTCGAGGTCGCGCGTGCGGCCTGGACCGACGCCGACCTGCCGGCGGAGAAGTCCCTGCGGGTCCGCGACCTGCTCACGAGCATCTCCGGCATCGGCCCGGCGCGTGCCGAGGCGGTCATGGGCGAGCTGCGGATCGCGCCGTCGAAGCGCCTCGGTGGGCTCGGCAGCCGCCAGCGGACCGCGCTGGCCGACTGGCTCGCCGCCCGCGGCCGGAAGCGCGGCGCGTCGAAGCTCGTCGTCCTCGCCGGACCGACCGCGGTCGGCAAGGGCACCGTCAGTGCGCACATCCGCGAGCAGTACCCGGACGTCAACCTCAGCGTGTCGGCGACGACCCGGAAGCCCCGTCCGGGTGAGGTCGACGGCGTGCACTACTACTTCGTCGACGACGCCGAGTTCGACCGGATGATCCGTGACCGCGAGCTCCTCGAGTGGGCGGTCGTGCACAACTCGTACCGGTACGGCACGCCGCGTCCGCCGATCGACCGCGCGCTCGACGCCGGCGACAAGGTGATGCTCGAGATCGACCTGCAGGGCGCACGCCAGGTCCGCGACGCCATGCCCGAGGCCGTCCTGGTCTTCCTGCTGCCCCCGACCTGGGACGAACTCGTCCGCCGGCTCATCGGCCGCGGCACCGAGTCCGCCGAGGAGCAGGCGCGTCGTCTCGAGACGGCGAAGGTGGAACTCGCCGCGCAGGACGAGTTCGACGTGCGGATCGTGAACTCCGATGTCGGCACCGCGGCACGCGAGGTCGTAGACTTGTTCTCTGCGCCCTGACGGGTGCTCCCGCGTCGCGCGCACCCGCGCGCCCCGACGCCCGCCGACCGAGGAGGACCCCATGGCCAACCCCCAGGGCATCATCGACCCGCCCATCGACGACCTGCTCGCCAAGGTGGAGTCGAAGTACGCGCTCGTCATCTTCGCCTCGAAGCGTGCTCGTCAGATCAACGACTACTACGCCGACCTGCACGAGGGGTCGCTCTTCGACAACGTCGGCCCGCTCGTCGACTCGACGATCGACGACAAGCCGCTGTCCGTTGCTCTGCACGAGATCAACGAGGACAAGCTGACCGTCACCAAGCAGCAGCAGCCCACCGACTGACCGCGGTGACGAGCACCAACCTGCGCCTCTTCACGTCCGAGTCGGTGACGGAGGGGCACCCCGACAAGATCTGCGACCAGATCTCGGACACCATCCTCGACGCCCTGCTCGCGGCCGACCCGCACGCGCGGGTCGCCGTCGAGACCATGGTGACGACGGGTCTGGTGCACGTCGCCGGCGAGGTCACGACCTCCGGCTACGTCGAGATCCCGAAGCTCGTCCGCGACGTCATCACGGGCATCGGCTACAACTCGTCGGAGGTCTCCTTCGACGGCCGCACGTGCGGGGTCGAGGTGTCGATCGGTGCGCAGTCGCCGGACATCGCGCAGGGCGTCGACGAGTCACTCGACAGCCGTTCCGGCGCCGGGGTCGACCCGCTCGACCGCCAGGGTGCCGGTGACCAGGGCATCATGTTCGGCTTCGCGACGAACGAGACGCCCGAGTACATGCCCGTCGCGATCTGGCTCGCCCACCGCCTGGCGGAGCGGCTCGCCGAGGTCCGCAAGACGGGTGTGCTCGACTTCCTCCGCCCGGACGGCAAGACGCAGGTCACGGTCGGCTACGACGGCGTCGTGCCGAAGACCGTCGAGACCGTCGTGCTCTCCACGCAGCACTCGCCGGCGGTCACGCTCGACGAGCTCACCGCGCAGATCACCGAGCACGTCATCCGCCCGGTGCTCGACCTGGTCGACCTCGACTCGTCGCACGTCGACGTCATCGTGAACCCGACCGGCCGCTTCGAGATCGGCGGCCCGCAGGGCGACGCCGGCCTCACCGGTCGCAAGGTCATCGTCGACACCTACGGCGGTGCCTCCCGGCACGGCGGCGGCGCGTTCAGCGGCAAGGACCCGTCGAAGGTCGACCGTTCGGCGGCCTACGCCCTGCGCTGGGTCGCGAAGAACGCCGTCGCCGCGGGACTCGCGGACCGGCTCGAGGTGCAGGTGGCGTACGCCATCGGCCGCGCGAAGCCCGTCGGGCTCTACGTCGAGTCGTTCGGCACCGGCCACGTCGACGACGCCACCATCGAGGCGGCGATCACCGAGGTCTTCGACCTGCGCCCGGCCGCGATCATCCGCGACCTCGACCTGCTCAAGCCGCGCTACGCCCAGACCGCCGCGTACGGGCACTTCGGCCGTGAGCTCCCCGGCTTCACCTGGGAGCAGCTCGACCGCGTCGAGGAACTCCGCGCCGCCGCAGGACTCGTCGCCGCCGCCGTCTAGGCACACCGCGTGACCACCGTCGCGCGCGTCGTCCTCGACTCGCCGCTCCCGCAGTTGGACCGTCTGTTCGACTACCGGGTGCCGGCCGAGCTCGAGGACGACTGCGTGCCGGGGGTGCGCGTCAAGGTGCCGCTGCGCACCGGCGCCCGGATGTCCGACGCGTACGTCGTCGAGGTCGTCTCCGAAGGGGACTGGCCCGGCGAACTCAGCCAGGTCGAGCAGGTCGTCTCGCCGGTGCCGGTGCTCGCGCCGGAGGTCTGGACGCTCGCGCGGGCGGTCGCCGACCGCGCCGCGGGGGTCGCATCCGACGTCCTGCGGCTCGCCGTCCCGCCGCGCCAGGTGCGCGCCGAGAAGGCGTGGCTCGCCCGCGACCCCGGGTGGTCGCTCCCGGCGGTCGGCGCGCCGCCCGTCACGGGGTACGCCGAGGGCGTCCTGGAGGCCCTGGTCGCCGACCGCGGTCGCGCTGCGGTCGCCGCCGTGCCGCACCCGGTGGCGCTCACCCCGGCAGCGGGGTCCGGTGCCGCCGGTGTGGACGGCGCCGCCGGTCCCGCCGGTACGGCCGGATCCGCCGACGACACCGCCGCGGTGTGGGTCCCCGGCTGGGCTGCCACGATCGCGCAGGCGGCGGCACGCGCCGTCGCCACGGAGCAGTCCGCCGTGGTCGCCGTCCCCGACTTCCGCGACGTGACCGACCTCGAGCGGGCGCTCCTCGCCGTGCTGCCCGCCGAGCGGGTCGTGCGCTTCGACGCCAAGCAGACGAACGGCGCACGGGCGAAGGCGCTGCTGCAGGCCCGTTCGCACGCGGTCGTCGCGATCGGCAACCGCACGGCCATGTACGCACCGGCGACCGACCTCGGCCTCATCGCGGTGTGGGACGACGGGGACGCGTCGTTCGTCGAGCCCCGGGCGCCCTACGTGCACACCCGCGACGTGGCCCTCGTCCGAGCCGCCCAGTCGGGCGCGGCGCTCCTGTTCGTCTCGCACGCGCGCAGCACGGACGTGCAACGCCTGGTCGAGCTGCAGTGGTTGGACGACGTGACCCCGTACCGCGTCGCGACGCCGAAGGTGATCCCGACCGTGCAGCAGAGCGGCGCCGAGGGCTTCGCCGCGCAGGCCCGCATCCCGAGCACCGCGTGGCGCGCCGCGCGCGAGGCCAGCCAGCACGGTCCCGTCCTCGTGCAGGTCGCGAGCCCCGGCTTCGGCACCGGTCTGGTCTGCGCCGAGTGCGGGGAGCGTGCGCACTGCCGGATCTGCGGGGGACCGCTCGGCCAGCCGCACCGGGACGCGACACCGCAGTGCCGCTTCTGCGGTGCCCTCGCGGTCGGCTTCCGCTGCCCGACGTGCGGCAACGGCACCGTGAAGCCGGTGGGCCAGGGTGCCCAGCGCACCGCGGACGAGCTCGGCCGGGCCTTCCCGGGCACGCGGATCGTCGTCGCCGACGGGTCACGACCGCTCGACGAGGTGCCGGCGCGGCCGTCCGTCGTGGTCGCCACCCGCGGGGCGGAGCCCGACGTTCCGGGTGGCTACGCCTGCGTGCTCCTGCTCGACGGCGAGCGGATGCTGGCGCGCGAGGGCCTCCGCGTGCAGGAGGACGTCCTGCGCTTCTGGACCGGTGCCGCCGCGAAGGGCGCACCCGGGGCCGAGGTGTACCTCGTCGGCATCGGCGGCAAGCTGGCCACGGCGATGGCGCTCTGGCGGCTGGACGGTCCGGCGCACGACGAACTCGTCGACCGCCGTGCCCTGCACTTCCCGCCGGCGGTCCGGGTTGCGACGCTGACCGGCACGGACGAGGCCGTGACCGCCGCGGTCGAGGCGCTCGGCGACGCGACGGTCGGCGACGTGCTCGGACCCGTGCCGGTGCCGGACGACCCGACGCCGGGTACCGTCCGGGCCATCGTGCGGTTCCCCTACGCGCACGGGGCCGAGGTCGCGGCGACGCTCAAGGCCGAGGTGATCCGGCGCTCGTCGACGCGACGGGTGCTCCCCGGGGGCAACCGTCGCCGGGCGGCACCGACGCTCCGCGTGCGGCTCGACGACGCGGAGCCCTTCACCGAGGTCTGACCGCCGCGAGCGCGTGTCTCGCAGGACGCAACGTGGGCGGTCCCTCGCAGCGGTACTGCGCTGCGGGGAACCGCCCACGTTGCGTGTCGCGGAGGGGGACCGGCGGTCAGGCGCCGGCGGGCCGGCGGCGCTCCCGCGGGAAGACGACACCGAGGGCGACCATGCCGATCGCGAGCACGAGGTGCAGCCAGTTGTCCGCCCAGTTCAGCGGCACGAAGTTCGCGCCGGACATCGTGCCGGCCGTGAACAGGCCGTAGACCCAGAGCACGAAGTAGACGACGCCGCCGAGCACGAGGTACATGCGCGACCCGGAGGCACGCGAGGCCGCGAGCAGCCCGACGACACCGAAGAGCAGGTGGACGATGTTGTGCAGCACCGAGACCTGGAAGATGCCGAGCAGCATCCCCATCGACGCGTGTCCCGCGCCGCCGAGCTCACCGGTGGTCAGGCCCGGGACGAACCCGGCGATGCCGACGAGCAGGAAGACGATGCCCACGACGAGCGCGACCTTCTGGATCGACGACCCGGCGTAGCGGTTGGTGGATGTGGTGACGTCACTCATGTCACAGACGATACGCAGGAACCTCGCGGTCCGTCCGCAGCCGCACGACCGGCGCGTCGG
Source organism: Curtobacterium citri (assembly GCF_030362955.1). Taxonomy (NCBI): domain Bacteria; kingdom Bacillati; phylum Actinomycetota; class Actinomycetes; order Micrococcales; family Microbacteriaceae; genus Curtobacterium; species Curtobacterium citri. Next base: position 123,827 of record NZ_JAUCML010000005.1, on the reverse strand, counting down.
TCGGACAGCGCGGGCCGTGGGACGATGGAACCCATGCGCCTCGTCGTCGCCGGCAGCCCCGCTGCGGCCGTCCCCACCCTCCGACGTCTCGCGGCCTCGGACCACGAGATCGCGGCCGTGCTCACCCGTCCGCCGACCCCGCAGGGCCGGAAGCGCGTGCTCACGCCGACCCCGGTGGCGCAGGTAGCCGAGGAACTCGGTCTGCCCGTCGTCGAGGCCACCCGCGTCGACGACGCCGTGACCCGGCAGCTGGTCGACCTGCGGGCGGACCTCGGCGTGATCGTCGCCTACGGTGCGCTCCTGCGCCGCCCGGCCCTCGACGCCCCCCGGCTCGGCTGGGTCAACCTGCACTTCTCCGCCCTGCCCGCGTACCGCGGCGCCGCACCCGTGCAGCGCGCCGTGATGGCCGGCGACACCCGCACGGCCGCGACGGTGTTCCAGCTCGTCGAGGCCCTCGACGCCGGCCCGGTGTACGCCAGCGACCCGTTCGACATCGACCCCGAGGCCACCGCAGGCGAGGTCCTCGCCGCGATGGCCGAGACCGGATCCGGCACCGTCCTGCGCGTGGTCGACGCACTCGCGGACGGCACCGCGGTCGCCACGGACCAGGTCGGCGAGCCGACCACCGCGCCGAAGACGACCATCGCCGACGGGCACGTCGGCTTCGACCGACCCGCGGTGGCCGTCCACGCGCACCTGCGCGGGGTCACCCCCGAGCCCGGCGCGTACGCCCACCTCGGCGACCTGCGGGTGAAGCTGCTCCGCAGCAGTCGGTCGGGAGGCACGCCCTCCTCCGCCCCGCCCCTCGCCCCGGGTGCGCTCGGCCTGGTCGACGGACGCCTGGTCGTCGGTACCGCCGACGAGCCCCTGGCCCTGCTCGAGGTGCAACCCGCGGGGAAGAAGCCGATGGACGCCGCGGCCTGGGCCCGCGGGCTCGGTCCGCTCGACGGGAAGGTCCTCTCGTGAGCGGCACGCACGCCCGGCGCCCCGACGACCGCCAGCGCGGCCCACGGACGGTGAGCGCGCGTCGGGTCGCCTTCGACGTCCTCCGTGCCGTGCAGGTGGACGACGCCTACGCGAACCTGCTCCTGCCGACCCGCATCCGCCGTGCCGGCCTGTCCGCCCGCGACGCCGCCTTCGCGACCGAGCTCACCTACGGCTCGATCCGGATGCTCGGCCGGTACGACGCGATCGTCGGCGTCGCGTCCGGCCGACGGGTCGACGACATCGAGTCCGACGTGCTCGACGTCATGCGGCTCGGCGTGCACCAGCTCCTCGGCATGCGGACGCCGACGCACGCCGCGGTGTCGGCGACCGTCGAGCTCACCCGTGAGGTCGGCGCCCGCCGGGCCACCGGCTTCGTGAACGCCGTCCTGCGCAAGGTCGCCGCGAAGACCGACGACGAGTGGGACGCCCTCGTCACGGCGGGCCGCGGCGGCGACGCCCTGCTCGCGACCCGGTGGTCGCACCCGGCGTGGGTCGTGGCGGCGCTCCGGGACGCCCTGGCCGCCGAACGCTCGCGCGACGAGCTCGCCGCGCTGCTCGCCGCCGACAACGTCGCGCCGCGCGTGCAGCTCGTGGCGCTGCCGGGGCTCGCGACGGAGGACGACCTGCGGACCGCGGTGCGGCCGCCCGAGCCGACCGCGGGCGACACGGACGCCGACGACGCGGCGGGGCACGAGCCTCCCGTCCGTGCCGCCGACGACGAGCCGGACGACCGCCCGGTCTCGCCGGTGGGCATCCGCGGGACGGCCGGCGACCCCGCGCGCGTGCCGGGCGTCGCCGCGGGTCGACTCCGCGTGCAGGACGAGGGTTCGCAGCTGGCGGCCCTCGCGCTCACCCGCTCTTCCGACGTGCGTGCGGGGGAGCGGTGGCTCGACATGTGCGCCGGACCCGGCGGCAAGGCGGCCCTGCTCGCGGCCGAGGCCGCGCAGGCCGGCGCGACGCTCGTCGCCAACGAGCTCGTCCCCGCCCGGGCCGGCCTCGTGCGGAAGGCACTCGCCACCGTGGCGGGCGACGACGTCGTGTCCGTCGTCGAGGGCGACGGCCGCCGGTTCGGCAGACCCGGTGACGCGCGCTTCGACCGCATCCTGCTCGACGCTCCCTGCACCGGGCTCGGGGCGCTGCGCCGACGACCGGAGGCGCGCTGGCGGAAGCAGCCGGAGGACGTCCCAGAGCTCGCGGCGCTGCAGGCGGAGCTGCTCGACGCCGCCGTCCGGGCACTCGCGACCGGTGGCACGCTCGCGTACGTCACGTGCTCGCCGCACCTCGCCGAGACCCGCGGCCAGGTCGACGCCCTGATGGCGCGGCACGGCGACGTGCTCGAGCAGCTCGACACCGCCGGCGTCGTCCGCGCGGTCGCGGCGCGGGACCCGCAGGTCGCCGACGGTCGGACGGTGCAGCTGTGGCCGCACCGGATCGGCACGGACGCGATGTTCGTCGCGCTGTTCCGCCGGACCGCCTGACCCGCGTCCGTTGCGGCCTGCGAGGGGACGGATCGGTAGGGTTGCCGGGTGACGATCCGCATCTCGCCGAGCATCCTGTCCGCCGACTTCGCGAACCTCGAGCGGGAGCTGCACCGCATCGAGAGCGCCGACCTGGTGCACGTCGACGTGATGGACAACCACTTCGTGCCGAACCTCACGCTGGGCCTGCCGATCGTGCAACGCCTGCAGGAGGTCTCGCCGGTGCCGCTCGACGTGCACCTCATGATCACGGACGCCGACACGCAGGCGCCGAAGTACGCCGAGACCGGCGCCTCGAGCGTCACCTTCCACTTCGAGGCCGCCGACGACCCGGTGGCGACGGCCGCCGCGATCCGGTCGAACGGTGCCCGCGCCGCCGTGGCCGTGAAGCCCGGCACGCCGATCACGCAGGTCCTGCACCACCTCGACGCCTACGACATGATCCTGCTCATGACGGTGGAGCCGGGCTTCGGCGGCCAGTCGTTCATGCCGTCCGTGATGCCCAAGCTCGCCGATGCCCGCGCCGCCGTGGACGCCTCGGGCCTCGACGTCTGGCTCGAGGTCGACGGCGGTATCGCGGTCGACACCGTGCCCGAGGCCGTGCGGAGCGGCGCCGACACGCTCGTGGCCGGCTCCGCCGTGTACGGCGGGGAGCCGGCGCAGCGCATCGCGGACCTGCGCGAGGCGGCCGCGGCGGCCCGCGCGTGACCGCCGTCGCAGGCCGACCGACGACCGACCCGACCGACGAGGCGGGGTCGGGCAGCGCCTCCCGTCCGGACGGTGCGTCCGCCGGACCCGAGCAGGACGGTAGCCTGGTCCCCGTGAAGACGTTCGACGACCTGTTCGCGGAGCTGACCGAGAAGGCGCGCACGCGCCCCGAGGGCTCCGGCACCGTCGCCGAACTGGACGCCGGCGTGCACCAGATCGGCAAGAAGATCGTGGAGGAGGCCGCCGAGGTCTGGATGGCGGCCGAGTACGAGGGCGACGAGCGCACCTCGGAGGAGATCTCGCAGCTGATCTACCACCTCCAGGTGCTCATGGTCGCCAAGGGGCTCACCCCGGCGGACGTCTGGCGACATCTGTAGGCACCCGCCACGCGCGCTCCGGCGCCGTTGCGACCCGCAGCCGTCACCGACCTCCAACAGGAAGCAGACCCCCTGATGCTCCGCATTGCCGTGCCCAACAAGGGCTCGCTGTCCGAGATCGCCTCCGAGATGCTCCGGGAGGCCGGGTACGCCGGTCGCCGTGACCCGAAGGCGCTCCACCTGCTCGACGAGCGCAACGGCGTCGAGTTCTTCTTCCTCCGGCCGCGCGACATCGCGACGTACGTCGGGTCGGGTGCGCTCGACGTCGGCATCACCGGCCGCGACCTGCTGCTCGACTCCGGGTCCGCGGCGCACGAGGTCGACGCGCTCGGGTTCGCCGACTCGACGTTCCGCTTCGCCGGCACGCCCGGCCGGTTCACCGAGCTGCAGGACCTCGACGGCGTGCGCGTGGCGACGAGCTACCCGGGTCTGGTGGGGGAGTTCCTCGCCCGGCACGGGGTCACCGCGGAGCTCGTCAAGCTCGACGGCGCCGTGGAGAGCGCGGTCCGGCTCGGTGTGGCCGACGCGGTCGCCGACGTCGTCTCGACGGGCAGCACCCTCCGCGCGGCGGGCCTCGAGATCTTCGGCCCGGTCATCCTCGAGTCGACGGCACTGCTCGTCTCGACCGACGAGACCATCCCCGGCATCGACGTCCTCCGTCGCCGGCTGCAGGGCGTGCTCGTCGCCCGCGGCTACGTGATGCTCGACTACGACATCCCGACGGACCTGCTCGAGCAGGCCACCGCGGTGGCGTCGGGCATCGAGTCACCGACGGTCTCGCCGCTGCACGGCCGCGACTGGTCGGCGGTCCGCGTGATGATCCCGCGCGAGGACGCCAACCTCATCATGGACGCGCTGTACGACCTGGGCGCCCGCGCGATCCTGGTCAGCCCGATCCACGCAGCCCGCCTGTGAGCACCCCGACGACGGGAGCCGCCGGGATCGCCGGCGGCGTGTCCGTCCGGGTCGTCCCGTGCCTCGACGTGTCGGGTGGCCGGGTCGTGAAGGGCGTCAACTTCCTCGACCTGCAGGACGCCGGCGACCCGGTCGAGCTGGCCGCCCGGTACTACGAGCAGGGTGCGGACGAACTGACCTTCCTCGACGTCGGAGCGACGGTCGAGAACCGCGCGACGATGTACGAGACGGTCACGCGCACGGCCGAGCAGGTCTTCATCCCGCTCACCGTCGGCGGCGGCGTCCGGAGCGTCGACGACGTCTCGCGCCTGCAGCAGTGCGGTGCGGACAAGATCGGTGTGAACAGCGCCGCGATCGCGCGCCCGGCCCTGGTCGGCGAGATCGCGGACCGCTTCGGGGCGCAGGCGGTCGTCCTGTCGCTCGACGTCAAGCGCAGCGACCGGATGCCCTCGGGCTTCGTCGTCACCACGCACGGCGGGCGCACGGAGTCCGACCTGGACGCGATCGCCTGGGCGCGCGAGGGCGTCGAGCGCGGGGCCGGCGAGCTGCTCGTCAACTCGATCGACGCGGACGGCACGAAGGAGGGGTTCGACCTCGAGCTCATCGCCGCGGTGCGCGCCGTGTCCCCGGTCCCGGTCATCGGGTCGGGAGGCGCGGGGCGCGTCGAGCACTTCGCCCCGGCCGTCGAGTCGGGTGCGGACGCGGTCCTCGCCGCGAGCGTCTTCCACCGGGGCGAGATGACCATCGGGGACGTCAAGGACGCGCTGCGCGCGGCCGGGCACCCGGTCCGCTGACCGTCCGCCGTAGGCTAGGAGCCTCATGACCGACAGCACCAGCACCAGCACGGACGCGGTCCTCGACCGCGCGCGGTTCGGTGCGGACGGCTTGCTCCCCGCCATCGTGCAGGAGGAGTCCACGAAGGACGTCCTCATGCTCGGCTGGATGGACCGGGAAGCCCTCCGCCGCACCCTCACCGAGGGACGGGTGACCTTCTGGTCGCGCTCCCGGCAGGAGTACTGGCGCAAGGGTGACACCTCCGGGCACGCCCAGTACGTCCGCGGGGCGGCGCTCGACTGCGACGACGACACCCTGCTCGTCACCGTGCACCAGGTCGGCGCCGCGTGCCACACCGGGGCACATCGCTGCTTCGACGTGGACCCGCTCGACCCCGTCACCGCGTCCGCACCCGGCGCGGCGCCGGACGCGACCGCCACCGCGGACGCGACCGCAGTGGTGGAGGGGACCCGATGAGCACCGCGACCCGTTCCGAGGAGCCGCGCACGACCTCCCGTCCGGAGTTCGACGGCCTGCTGGCCGACCACCGGGTCGTCCCCGTCGTCCGCGCCCTCTACGCGGACAGCGAAACGCCGGTCGGCGTCTACCGCAAGCTCGCGGACGGTCGTCCGGGGTCGTTCCTGCTCGAGTCCGCCGGTCAGGGCGGCCTGTGGTCGCGGTGGTCGTTCGTCGGCGTCCGGAGCTTCGGCGTGCTGACGCAGGAGGGCGACCGCGCCGCCTGGATCGACACCGGGATCCCGGCGTCCCGCGCCGTCGACTCGCTCGACGGCGCCCCGCTCGAGGTGCTCGCCCGTCTGCACGAGCGCTGGGCGACCCCCCGCGTGCCGGGGACGCCGCCGCTCGTCGGCGGGACCGTCGGCTTCATCGGGTGGGAGGCCGTGCGCCAGCTCGAGCACCTGCCGAGCGTGCCGCCCGCGGACTTCGACGTGCCGGGCCAGGCGCTCGCCTTCGTCTCCGAACTCGCCGCGCTCGACCACCGCACGGGCCTCGTCCTGCTCGTCGCGAGCGTGCTCAACGACGGCACGGACGAGTCCGACACGATGTGGCACGACGCCCAGGCGCGGCTCGACCGCATGCAGGCCGACCTCGTGCAGCCGAGCGCCGCGACCGTCGCCGAGGCGTTCGAGATCGCCGAGCCGACGCCCCGGCACCGGACCACGCCCGACGACTACATGGCGGCGGTCACCCGGTCGAAGGACTTCATCCGCGACGGTGACGTCTTCCAGGTCGTCATCTCGCAGCGGTTCGACCACGACGTCACGGCCGACCCGCTCGACGTCTACCGGGTGCTGCGGACCCTGAACCCGAGCCCGTACATGTACTTCCTCGCGCTCGCGGACACCGACGACGAGCGGTTCTGGATCGTCGGCGCGTCGCCCGAGGCGCTCGTGAAGGTGCAGGACGGTCGGGCGATCACGCACCCGATCGCCGGGTCGCGGCCCCGTGGCGGCACCCCGGTCGAGGACGTCCGCCTGGGCGAGGAGCTGCTCGCCGACCCGAAGGAGCGCGCGGAGCACCTCATGCTCGTCGACCTCGCGCGCAACGACCTGCAGAAGGTCTGCCGTCCCGGGACCGTCGCGGTCACCGAGTTCATGACCGTCGAGCGGTTCAGCCACATCATGCACCTGGTGTCGAGCGTCGAGGGCTCGGTCCGTCCCGGCGCATCGGCGATCGACGTGTTCCGGGCGACGTTCCCGGCGGGCACGCTGTCCGGGGCGCCGAAGCCGCGCGCGCTCGAGATCATCGACGAGCTCGAGCCGGCGAAGCGCGGGGCGTACGCGGGTGTGGTCGGGTACTTCGACTTCGCCGGCGACGCCGACCTCGCCATCGCGATCCGCACCGCCCTGATCAAGGACGGCGTCGCACGGGTGCAGGCCGGGGCCGGTCTCGTCGCCGACTCGGACCCGCACACCGAGCACGTCGAGGCCGTCAACAAGGCGGCCGCCCCGCTGCGGGCCGTCGCCACCGCCAACCGCATGCGCGAGGTCCGGTCGTGAAGCGCTCGCGGTCCCGTCCGCTCGTCGTCGTCGCCGGTCTGGCGGTCGCGGGCATCGTCATGCTCGCGTGGACGCAGACCTGGTTCACCGTGCACCTGCACGCGGGGACGGCGGTCGTGCCGCGCGTCGTCGCCGACGGTGCCGCGGTGGTGCCGCAGTACACGGCCCTCGCCATCGCGAGCCTGGCGCTCTTCCTGGCGCTGACGATCGCCGGACGGGTGCTCCGCGTCGTGCTCGCCGCGGTCGAGGTGCTGCTCGGCATCGCGGTCGTCGCGACCGGCGTGGGGGCACTGACCGACCCGGTGGGTGCGTCGAAGGGCGCCGTCGGCGAGGTCGCCGGCGTCAGCGACACCGCGGCGGTGCGCCAGGTGGTCGAGCGTGTCGACGTGACGGTCTGGCCGGCGGTCGGCATCGCGGGCGGGGTGCTCGCCGTGCTCCTCGGGGTGCTCGTGTTCGTCGTGCAGCGGTCGTGGCCGGGCCCGACGCGCAAGTACGCGGCCGCCACGGCGGGAGCGGCGGCGGACGCACGGGCCGCCGCGCCGCAGCACCGCGACGCGATCACCGACTGGGACGACCTGAGCGCCGGAGCCGACCCGACCGCGGGAGGCACCGTCGACACCGGGCCGGGCGCTGCCCGGCCGGTCGGGGGCACCACCGGTCCGGACGGCGCGCTGGGGGAGTCGCCCACGGCCGACACGGTAGGATCGGACCGGCGCCGATCGGACGACGGCGCCGGAGCAGAACGAGGAGCACCGTGAGCAACACTGAGCCCGCAGAACTCGGCGAAGGCCACTCGCCCGCCGCCTGGACCGCCGTCGTGATCATGCTGATCGGGTTCGCGGCCGGGACGCTGTTCTTCTGGTTCGACATGGCGTGGGGCGTCTGGGCCTCGGCTGCCGTCGTGGTGATCGGGCTCGTCGTGGGCGCGGTCATGAAGCGTGCCGGCTACGGGGTCGACGGCCCGAAGTACGTCGCCAAGCACCACGCGGAGTAGTCGTGCCGAACGTGCTCGAGACCCTCGTCGCGGGCGCGCTCGAGGACGCCGCCACGCGTCGCCTCGACCGCCCGGTCTCCGACGTCGAACGCGACCTCGACCGGGTGGCCTCGCCGCTCGACGCCCTGGAGTTCCTGGCCCCCGGTGACCGGGTGAAGGTCCTGGCCGAGGTCAAGCGCGCGAGCCCGTCGCGCGGGTCGATGGCCGCGATCGAGGACCCCGCGTCCCTGGCCGCCGACTACGAGCGTGGCGGAGCCTCGACGATCAGCGTGCTCACCGAGGGACGGAAGTTCCTCGGGAGCCTCGCCGACCTCGAGGCCGTCAAGGCGCGCGTCGCGTTGCCGGTGCTCCGCAAGGACTTCATTGCGGACCCGTACCAAGTGCTCGAGGCCCGCGCTGCCGGTGCGGACCTCGTGCTCCTCATCGTGGCCGCGCTCGAGCAGCGGCAGCTCGTCGAGCTGCACGAGCTCGCCGAGCAGCTCGGCATGCGTGTCCTCGTGGAGGCGCACTCGGGTGACGAGGTCGCGCGCGGCCTCGACGCCGGAGCCCGCATCCTCGGCGTGAACGCCCGCGACCTCACCGACTTCTCGCTGGACCGGGACCTGTTCGGCTCGCTCGCCGACCGCATCCCCGACGGGGTCGTGCGCGTCGCCGAGTCGGCCGTGGCCGGTCCCGCCGACGTCGCCCACTACCGCGCAGCGGGTGCCGACGTCGTCCTGGTCGGGGAGGCGCTCGTCACGGGCGCCGACCCTGCCGCCACCCTCGCGTCGTTCATCGCCGCAGCGGACGGCCTCGGCCGCCCGCGCTCCTGACCGACCCGTCCCCACCGGCCGTCCCGCACCGGGCACGGCCGCACATCCCGGGAGACCCACCGTGACCTCACTCCGTGACCTGCAGGGCCCGTACTTCGGCGACTTCGGCGGACGATTCGTCCCCGAGTCGCTCGTGCTCGCGCTCGACGAACTCGAGACCGCCTTCCGCGAGGCCTGGGCCGACCCGGCGTTCCGCCAGGAGCTCGACGAGCTCCAGCGCGACTACACCGGCCGGCCGTCGATCATCACCGAGGCGCCGCGCTTCGCGAAGCACGCGGGTGGTGCGCGCATCATCCTCAAGCGCGAGGACCTGAACCACACCGGCTCGCACAAGATCAACAACGTGCTCGGGCAGGCCCTGGTCGCCAAGCGCCTCGGCAAGACCCGCCTCATCGCGGAGACCGGCGCCGGTCAGCACGGTGTCGCCACCGCCACCGCCGCCGCGCTGTTCGGCATGGACTGCGTCGTATACATGGGCGCCGTCGACACCGAGCGCCAGGCGCTCAACGTGGCGCGCATGCGGCTGCTCGGCGCCGAGGTGATCCCGGTCGAGACCGGGTCGCGCACGCTCAAGGACGCCATCAACGACGCGCTCCGCGACTGGGTGGCGAACGTCGACTCGACGCACTACCTGCTCGGCACCGTCGCGGGCCCGCACCCGTTCCCGGAGATGGTGCGCGAGTTCCACAAGGTGATCGGTGAAGAGGCGCGCCAGCAGGTCCTCGACCGCATCGGTCGACTGCCCGACGCCGTCGCCGCGTGCGTCGGCGGCGGGTCGAACGCGATGGGCATCTTCGAGGCGTTCCTCGACGACGAGTCCGTCCGCCTGCACGGTTACGAGGCCGGCGGGGACGGTCTCGAGACCGGTCGTCACGCCGCGAGCATCTCGCTCGGCCGCACCGGTGTCCTGCAGGGCACCATGTCGTACCTCATGCAGGACGAGGACGGCCAGACGATCGAGAGCCACAGCATCTCCGCCGGGCTCGACTACCCGAGCGTCGGCCCGGAGCACGCCTACCTGGCGTCGATCGGCCGTGCGCAGTACGAGCCGATCACCGACGCCGAGGCGATGGAGGCCTTCCGTCTGCTCGGTCGGACCGAGGGCATCCTGCCCGCCATCGAGTCGGCGCACGCCCTCGCGGGCGCGATCAAGCTCGGCAAGGAGCTCGGACCCGACGGCGTCGTGCTCGTGTCCCTGTCCGGACGCGGCGACAAGGACGTGGCGTCCGCCAGCCGCTACTTCGGGATCCTCGACGAGAGCGCGGTGCAGCTGTGACGAACCCCGGATCGACCCGATCGGTCGCCGCGACCATCGACACCGCCAACGCCGAGCGCGCCGGCGCCGTCGTCGGCTACCTGCCCGCCGGCTTCCCGGACCTGCAGACGAGCGTCGACGCGGCCGTCGCCCTCGCCGAGAACGGCGTCGACGTCATCGAGCTCGGCCTGCCCTACTCGGACCCGGTCATGGACGGTCCGGTCATCCAGCGCGCTGCGGAGGAGAGCCTGGCGAACGGCTTCCGGGTCGCGCAGGTCTTCGACGCCGTCGACCGGATCACCGACCGGGTCGACGTGCCGGTCCTCGTGATGACGTACTGGAACCCGGTGCTCCGCTACGGCGTCGACCGGTTCGCCGACGACCTCGTGTCGGCCGGCGCCTCCGGCCTCATCACCCCGGATCTCATCCCCGACGAGGGGCGTGCCTGGATCGACGCCTCCGAGCGGACCGGTCTCGACCGGGTGTTCCTCGCGGCGCCGTCCTCGACGGACACGCGGATGCAGCAGGCCGTCCGGTCGAGCCGCGGGTTCGTCTACGCCGTTTCGACGATGGGCGTCACCGGCGCGCGCGTCGGCGTCGACACCGCGGCCCGCACGGTGGTGTCGCGTCTGCGCGACGCCGGCGTGGAGCGCACCTGCGTCGGCCTCGGGATCTCGACGGCCGATCAGGTGGCCGAGGTGCTCGAGTACGCCGACGGCGCGATCATCGGCTCCGCCTTCGTCCGTGCCCTCGCCGACCTCGGCGTCCAGGGGGTCGCGGACCGCGCGGCCGACCTGACCGCCGGCGCCCGGCGCCGCTGACGCACCGGGCGTCCGGACGGGAGGCGCGGTGCAGGTGACCGGGGTCGGTCACCCGCACCGCGCCTCCCGTCGCATCCACGTCACAGTTCCCACAGGACGGGCGTCCGCGTTCCTGGCGTGCGCGGTTCCCGCGCTACAGTGAGCGGGGCCGACCCTCCAGCGGCACCGCGGCCGTCCAGCACCGAAAGGCGACAGCACCTCCATGCCCCTCCTGAGCATCCCGATCCCGAGCACCGCGTGGCAGTACTTCGACCTGACCGCCTGGCTGCGCGACGTCCTCGGGTGGTCGCTGCCGCTCGACTTCCGCATCCACGCCTACGCCATCTGCATCCTGCTCGGCATCGTCGCGGCGGTCGTGCTGGCGAACCGTCGCCTGAACGCCCGGGGCGTCGAACGCTGGATCATCATCGACATCGCCATCTGGGCGGTGCCGGCCGGCATCATCGGTGGCCGCCTGTTCCACGTGTTCACGCACGTCAGCGACTACTTCGGGCCCGGGCGCGACCCGTGGTCGTTCCTCTACATCTGGGAGGGCGGCCTCGCGATCTTCGGCGCCCTGATCCTCGGCTCCCTCGGCGCCTGGATCGGCTGCCGCCAGGTGGGGCTGCGCTTCTCGACGCTCATCGACGCGATCGCGCCGGGCGTCCTGCTCGCCCAGGCGTTCGGACGGCTCGGCAACTACTTCAACCACGAGCTCTTCGGCATGCCGACGAGCCTGCCGTGGGGCCTGCAGATCGAGTCGACGAACCCGGCGTTCCCGAAGGGCCTGCCCGACGGCACCCTGTTCCACCCGACGTTCCTCTACGAGATCATCTGGAACGTCGTCGGCGTGGTCGTGATCCTGCTGCTCGACAAGCGCTTCCGGCTCCAGTGGGGCAAGGTCATGGCCCTCTACCTGATCTGGTACGGCACCGGCCGCTCGGTCCTCGAGTCGATCCGCGTCGACACGAGCGAGACGTTCTTCGGCGTCCGCACGAACGTCTGGATGTCCTTCGCGGCGATCCTGCTCGGCATCGTGATCTTCCTCGTGCAGACGCGACGGCACACCGGCGCCGAGCCGAGCCCGTACGTGCCCGGTCGCGAGCCGCGTCGGAGCACCGATGTAGACTCGGACGACACCTGGTCGGAACACGACGACGACGCTCCCGCGGCCGCCGCCGAGGCCGATCCGGTGCCCGCGACGGGCAGCGCTCGGTAGCACGCCGACCTCCGGTGCGCACCGGTCCGGCCCCGGCGCCGGACCGACCCGCACCGGGTCACAGCACACCGCAACACACCGCGCACGGCACCCACCGTGCACGGGCACCCGCACCACGGTCGGGCCGCCACGAGCGACCCACCACCTCGCGCGACGCCGGCGGACCCGCATCGGCGACGCGCACGGGCACCAGTCCCGCCCGTTCGGGCGGAACGCACCACCGGGCCACCGACGTCCCTGTTCCACTTCCTCGTGAGGACGGTTCCCCATGGCGCTCCAGCCAGTCCCTGCCCCCCGCTCGTCGCGGCCCCTGCCGCCGGCGCACCGTCGCTTCTCGGCCGTGCCCGACGCCGTGGGTGCCTACGACCCCGCGAACGAGAAGGACGCGTGCGGCCTCGCGATGGTCGCGACGCTCCGCGGCACCGCCGGGCACGACATCGTCGACGCCGCGCTCGGCGCGCTGCGCAACCTCGAGCACCGCGGCGCGGTCGGCTCCGACGCGGGCACGGGTGACGGCGCCGGCATCCTCTGCCAGGTGCCGGACGCGTTCCTGCGCGACGAGGTCGACTTCGCGCTGCCCGCCGCGGGGGAGTACGCCGTCGGGACGGCCTACCTGCCGCTGGACGACGACGAGCGGCACGCGGTCAAGGGCGCCGTCGAGCGCATCGCGCGCGAGGAGGGCCTGAAGGTCCTCGGGTGGCGCGACGTGCCGGTCCGTCCGGAGGTCCTCGGCACGCTCGCCCGCGCGGCGATGCCCGCCTTCGAGCAGCTCTTCGTCGCCTCCACCCGCCACGACGTGCACGGCGCGGCCTGGAGCGGCATCGCCCTCGACCGGCAGGCGTTCCGGCTGCGCAAGCGCGCCGAGCACGACGTCGAGGTCTACTTCATGTCGCTGTCGAGCCGGACCACGGTCTACAAGGGCATGGTCACGACGCTGCAGCTCGAGCCGTTCTACCCGGACCTCAGCGACGAGCGGTTCGCGTCGAAGCTCGCGATCGTGCACTCGCGGTACTCGACGAACACGTTCCCGTCGTGGCCGCTCGCACAGCCGTTCCGCACCCTCGCCCACAACGGCGAGATCAACACCGTGCGCGGCAACCGGAACTGGATGCGCGCCCGGCAGTCGCAGCTCGAGAGCGAGCTGCTCGGCGACCTCGCCCCGCTGCTGCCGATCGTCAGCCCCGGCGCGAGCGACTCGGCGTCCTTCGACGAGACCCTCGAGCTGCTCACGCTCACCGGGCGCAGCCTGCCGCACGCGGTGTCGATGATGGTGCCGGAGGCCTGGGAGAACCAGGTGGGGATGGACGCCGACCTGCGGGCGTTCTACGAGTACCACTCGATGCTCATGGAGCCGTGGGACGGGCCGGCGGCGATCACGTTCACCGACGGTGCGATCGTCGGCGCGACGCTCGACCGCAACGGCCTGCGTCCGGGTCGCTTCCTCGTGACCGACGACGGGCTCGTCGTGATGGGGTCCGAGACCGGCGTCATCGACGTGCCGCCGGCGAAGGTCGTCCGCAAGGGCCGCCTGCGCCCGGGCCGGATGTTCGTCGTCGACACCGAGGCCGGCCGGATCATCGAGGACGACGAGGTCAAGCGCGAGCTGGCCGCGTCGGGCCCGTGGGCGCAGTGGCTCGACGAGGGCCGCATCAACCTCGCCGACCTGCCGGACCGCGAGCACATCGTGCACACCCCGGCGTCGGTCACCCGTCGTCAGCGCGCCTTCGGCTACACCGAGGAGGAGGTCCGCATCCTGCTGCGTCCGATGGCGCAGACCGGTGCGGAGCCGCTCGGTGCGATGGGGTCCGACACCCCGATCGCCGTGCTCTCCGAGCGCCCGCGGCTGCTGTTCGACTACTTCACGCAGCAGTTCGCGCAGGTCACGAACCCGCCGCTCGACTCGATCCGCGAGCAGGTCGTCACCTCGATGGGCATGGGGCTCGGCCCGGAGCGGAACCTCCTGAGCGCCGGTCCCGAGCACGCGAAGCAGATCGTGCTCGACTTCCCGGTCATCGACAACGACGAGCTCGCGAAGATCCAGCACTTCGAGACCACGTCCGGTCGGCACCTGACGGTCACGATCAAGGGCCTGTACCGGGTCGACGCGGGCAAGAAGGCGATGCAGAAGCGCATCGCGGCGGTCTGCGACGAGGTCGACCAGGCGATCGAGTCGGGCAAGCAGTTCATCGTGCTGTCCGACCGTGACGGCAACGCCGAGCAGGCGCCGGTCCCGAGCCTGCTGCTGCTCGCCGCCGTGCACCACCACCTCATCCGCACCGAGCAGCGCATGAAGGTCGGGCTCATCGTCGAGGCCGGCGACGTGCGGGAGGTCCACCACGTCGCGACCCTCATCGGCTACGGCGCCTCGGCGATCAACCCGTACCTGGCGATGGAGACCTGCGAGAACCTCGTGCGGTCCGGGATGATCACCGGGATCACGCCCGAACAGGCGGTGAAGAACGTCATCAAGGCGCTCGGCAAGGGCGTCCTGAAGATCATGTCGAAGATGGGCATCTCGACGGTGTCCAGCTACGCGGGCGCCCAGGCGTTCGAGGCCGTGGGCCTCAGCCAGGAGCTCGTCGACAAGTACTTCACGGGCACCTCGTCGATCCTCGGCGGCGTCGGCATCGACGTCATCGCGAAGGAGAACGCCGAGCGGCACGCCCAGGCGTACCCGCAGGACGGCGCGGTGCTCTCGCACGAGCGCCTGCAGACGGGCGGTGAGTACCAGTGGCGTCGCGAGGGACCGCCGCACCTGTTCAACCCCGACACGGTGTTCCGGCTGCAGCACGCCACCCGTGCGCGGCGGTACGACATCTTCCGCGAGTACTCGCAGGCCGTCGACGACCAGTCCGAGGACCTCATGACGCTCCGCGGGCTGTTCCGGTTCCGTACCGGCCAGCGGGAGCCGATCGCCCTCGACGAGGTCGAGCCGATCGAGTCGATCGTGAAGCGGTTCAACACCGGCGCGATGTCGTACGGGTCGATCTCGCAGGAGGCCCACGAGACCCTGGCCATCGCGATGAACCGCCTCGGCGGTCGGTCGAACACCGGCGAGGGCGGCGAGGACGTCGAGCGCCTGCTCGACCCCGAGCGGCGGAGCGCGATCAAGCAGGTCGCGTCCGGCCGCTTCGGCGTGACGAGCATGTACCTGACCCACGCGACCGACATCCAGCTCAAGATGGCGCAGGGCGCGAAGCCGGGCGAGGGCGGGCAGCTGCCCCCGACCAAGGTGTACCCGTGGGTGGCGCGCACCCGGCACGCGACCGCGGGCGTCGGGCTCATCTCGCCGCCGCCGCACCACGACATCTACTCGATCGAGGACCTCAAGCAGCTGATCTTCGACGTGAAGCGGGCGAACCCGTCCGCTCGCGTCCACGTGAAGCTCGTCAGCCAGTCCGGCATCGGCGCGGTCGCCGCGGGCGTGACGAAGGCGCTGGCCGACGTCGTCCTCGTGTCGGGCCACGACGGGGGGACCGGGGCGTCGCCGCTCAACTCGCTCAAGCACGCGGGCACGCCGTGGGAGATCGGGCTGGCGGAGACGCAGCAGACCCTCATGCTCAACGGCATGCGCGACCGTGTGGTCGTGCAGGTCGACGGGCAGATGAAGACGGGCCGCGACGTCGTCGTGGCGGCGCTGCTCGGTGCCGAGGAGTACGGCTTCGCGACGGCACCGCTCGTCGTCGAGGGCTGCATCCTCATGCGCGTCTGCCACCTCGACACGTGCCCGGTGGGCGTCGCGACGCAGAACCCGGAGCTTCGCAAGCGCTTCACGGGCAAGCCCGAGTTCGTCGTGAACTTCTTCGAGTTCATCGCGCAGGAGGTCCGTGAGCTCCTCGCCGAGCTCGGCTTCCGCTCGCTCGACGAGGCGATCGGCCAGGTCGACGCGCTCGACACCGACCGTGCTGTCGAGCACTGGAAGGCGTCCGGGCTCGACCTCGCGCCGGTGCTGCACGGCCCGCGGTTCGACCGCGACGAGCCCCGCCGGCACCTGCGTGAGCAGGACCACGAGCTCGACGAGCACTTCGACGTCCAGCTCGTCCAGCGGACCGCCGACGTCCTCGAGCACGGCGGCACCGTCGCGCTCGACCTGCCGATCCGCAACACCGAGCGCGCCGTCGGCACCATGCTCGGGCACGAGGTCACGCTCCGGCACGGCGAGCACGGCCTGCCGGCCGGGTCGATCGACATCACGCTGCGCGGGTCGGCCGGGCAGTCGCTCGGCGCGTTCCTGCCCGCCGGGATCACGCTCCGGCTGGTCGGCGACAGCAACGACTACGTCGGCAAGGGCCTGTCCGGTGGTTCGATCGTCGTCCGGCCGGACTCCGAGTCGGCCTTCGACGCGTCGGAGAACGTCATCGCCGGCAACGTCATCGGCTACGGCGCGACCCAGGGCAGCATGTTCATCCGCGGCATCGTGGGCGAGCGCTTCCTCGTGCGCAACTCCGGGGCCACCGCGGTGGTCGAGGGGGTGGGCGACCACGCGCTCGAGTACATGACGGGCGGGCTCGCCCTCGTCCTCGGGGAGACCGGCCGCAACCTCGGCGCCGGAATGTCCGGTGGCACCGCGTACGTCCGGGGTCTGCGTCGCGAGCACGTCAACGCGGAGGCCCTGGCGAGCGGTGAGCTCCGGCTCGAGGAGCTCGACAGCGCCGACGTCGAGATCGTCACCGACCTGCTGCGGCAGCACGAGGCCGAGACGGGGTCGACCCTCGCGGCCGACCTGCTCGCGTCGGGTGACCTCGGCGACTTCGTGAAGGTGCTCCCGCGCGACTACGCGGCCGTGCTCGAGACCCGTCGGCAGGCGGTCGACGAGGGCCTCGACCCCGACGGCACCGTCGTCTGGAACCGCATCCTGGAGGTGACCGGTGGCTGACCGGCACGCGCACACCACGCACACGACCACGACCACGACCCGGTTCGAACAGGAGGCGCACCATGGCTGACCCGAAGGGCTTCCTCAAGGTGCAGGAGCGCGAGCTCCCGCCCCGCCGTCCCGTCCCGCTGCGGCTCATGGACTGGAAGGAGGTCTACGAGCAGCAGGAGTCCGGCGCGCTGAAGCGGCAGGCCGGTCGCTGCATGGACTGCGGCGTCCCGTTCTGCCACCAGGGGTGCCCGCTCGGCAACCTCATCCCCGAGTGGAACGACCTGACGTGGCGCGGTGAGGGCCGCCAGGCCATCGAGCGCCTGCACGCGACGAACAACTTCCCGGAGTTCACCGGGAAGCTCTGCCCCGCCCCGTGCGAGGCGTCCTGCGTGCTCGGCATCAACCAGCCGCCGGTCACCATCAAGCAGGTCGAGGTCTCGATCATCGACGAGGCGTACAAGAACGGCTGGGTCACCCCCCACCCGCCGGAGCGCCTGACCGGCAAGACGGTCGCGGTCGTCGGCTCGGGCCCCGCGGGTCTCGCGGTCGCGCAGCAGCTCACCCGTGCCGGCCACACCGTCGCGGTGTACGAGCGCGACGACCGGATCGGCGGCCTGCTCCGCTACGGCATCCCGGACTTCAAGATGGAGAAGCGCCAGATCGACGCGCGACTCGCCCAGATGCAGGCCGAGGGCACCCGCTTCCGCGCGGGCGTCGAGATCGGGGTCGACATCACCTGGGACGACCTGAAGTCCCGCTACGACGCGGTCGTCGTCGCGACCGGTGCCACGGTGCCGCGCGACCTGCCGATCCCGGGACGCGACCTCGCGGGCGTGCACTACGCCATGGAGTACCTCGTCCAGCAGAACAAGGCGAACGCCGGCACGACGGTGGACAACCAGGTCACCGCCGAGGGCAAGCACGTCGTCGTCATCGGCGGCGGCGACACCGGCGCGGACTGCATCGGCACGGCGCACCGCCAGGGCGCGCTCAGCGTGACGAACTTGGCGATCGGCAAGCAGCCGCCGCTCGAGCGTCCGTCCGAGCAGCCGTGGCCGATGTTCCCGACCGTGTTCGAGGTCACGAGCGCGCACGAGGAGGGCGGCGAGCGGCACTTCCTCGCGTCCACCGTCGAGTTCCTCGGCAACGCCGCGGGCGAGGTCCGTGCGCTGCGGGTCGCGGAGACCGAGTACCTCGACGGTCGTCGGGTGCCGAAGGCCGGGACCGAGCGGGAGATCCCGGCGGACCTCGTCCTCGTCGCGATGGGCTTCACCGGCCCGGAGACCGAGACGCTCGAGCCGCAGCTGGGCCTGCCGGTGACGGTCTCGGGCGCGGTCGCCCGTCAGGCCGACTACTCGACGAACGAGCCGGGCGTGTTCGTCGCCGGGGACGCCGGCCGTGGCCAATCGCTCATCGTGTGGGCGATCGCCGAGGGCCGTGCCGCGGCGTCGAAGGTCGACGAGTACCTCGAGGGCTCGACGATCCTCCCGGCACCGGTCAAGGCCACCGACCGCGCGCTCACGGTGTGACCAGCGTGAACCCGTACGGAACACCGGACCGACAGTGACCAGCAGGCCACCGGCACTCGATAGGGTGCTGGTGGCCTGCTCCCGTTCCGCGCGGCCCCACAGCGCGGAACCCCGGCACCACCCACCACACGAAGGAATCCATTGAGACGCGCAAAGATCGTTTCGACGCTCGGTCCGGCTACGTCGGACTACGAGACCGTCAAGGAGATCATCGAAGCGGGCGTCGACGTCGCCCGCCTCAACCTCAGCCACGGTGACTACAGCGTCCACGAGGCCAACTACGAGAACGTCCGCCGCGCGGCCGAGGACCTCGGCAAGCCGGTCGCGATCCTGGTCGACCTGCAGGGCCCGAAGATCCGCCTGGCGAAGTTCGCCGACGGCCCCCACCACCTCGACGTCGGCGACGTCTTCACCATCACCACCGAGGACGTCCCCGGCTCGAAGGAGATCTGCGGCACGACCTTCAAGGGCCTCCCGCAGGACGTCAAGCCCGGCGACCCGCTGCTCATCGACGACGGCCGCGTCCGGCTCCGCGTGCTCGACACCGACGGCGTGCGCGTCCGCACCGAGGTCGTCGTCGCCGGCACCGTCTCGAACAACAAGGGCATCAACCTGCCCGGCGTCGCCGTGAACGTCCCCGCGCTAAGCGAGAAGGACGAGGCCGACCTGCGCTGGGCGATCCGCCAGGGTGCCGACCTCATCGCACTGTCGTTCGTGCGCAACGCGAAGGACGTCGAGCGCGCGCACGAGATCATGGACGAGGAGGGCAAGCGCCTCCCCGTCATCGCCAAGGTCGAGAAGCCGCAGGCGGTCGACGCGCTCGAGGAGATCATCGACGCGTTCGACAGCATCATGGTCGCCCGCGGTGACCTCGGCGTCGAGCTCCCGCTCGAGGCCGTGCCGATCGTGCAGAAGCGTGCCGTCGAGCTCTCCCGTCGGATGGCGAAGCCCGTCATCGTCGCGACGCAGATGCTCGAGTCGATGATCTCGTCGCCGATCCCGACCCGCGCGGAGACCTCCGACGTCGCGAACGCCGTCCTCGACGGCGCGGACGCGGTCATGCTCTCGGGTGAGACCAGCGTCGGAGAGTACCCGGTGCAGACCGTCCGCACGATGGCCCGCATCGTGGAGTCCACCGAGGACCACGGCCTGGAGCGCATCGCGCCGCTCGGGACGAAGCCGCGCACCCTCGGCGGCGCCATCACGCTCGCCGCGGTCGAGATCGCGGAGTTCACCGAGGCCTCGTACCTCTGCGTGTTCACCGAGTCCGGCGACTCCGCCCGCCGCATGTCGCGCCTGCGCCACGGCCTGCCGATCATCGCCTTCACGCCGAACGAGGCGACCCGTCGCCGCATGGCGCTCACCTGGGGCGTCCGCTCGTTCCTGGTCGACCGGAAGACGCACACCGACGAGCTGTTCTCGCAGGTCGACGACGTGCTGCTCGCCAACGGCCTCGCCGCTCCCGGCGACCGGGTGATCGTCACGGCGGGTTCCCCTCCCGGCATCGAGGGGTCGACGAACGACCTCCGCGTGCACCGCGTCGGTGACGCGCACGCCGAGGCAGCACCCGCGTACGTGCGGGACTGACACCCGGTCACCACGCCGACGGGGCGCGGACGGGAGGCACGGCGCAGCACCGCGCGCCGCCTCCGGTCCGCGCCCCGTCTCGTCGCGCCCCCGCCGCTCACCCGGCCAGCCGTTCGGGCCGCGAGACGGCGCCGGCTTCGCGGAACGCCGCTCGCTCCGCGAGACGCACCCGGATCCGGGTGCGTCTCGTGCGCGCCGGGGCGTCTCGCGCGGACGCCCCCGTTTCGGGACCTGCGGGTCCGGGCCCGGCCAGCCGCTCGACGCGTACCGGCCACCGCGCCGTGCCGGTGACCGGCCGTCGGACGGAACGGGCAGGATTGCCGGTGTGAGCCTCCAGGACGACCCCCGCACCGCCCCGACCGCAGCCGACGTCCGTCGCTGGCGCCGCTACCTGGCCGACGAGCGCGCGGAAGCGGCGGTCTACCGGAACCTCGCCGCGCGTCGGACCGGCGAGGAGCGCGCGATCCTCGCGTCCCTCGCCGAGGCCGAGGGGCGCCACGAGCAGCACTGGCTCGACCTGCTCGGCGACGACGTGGGACGACCGCTCCGCGGGAGCCTCCGCACGCGCGTGCTCGCCACCCTGGCGAAGCGGTTCGGCTCGGTCTTCGTGCTCGCGCTCATGCAGCGCGCCGAGGACCGCTCGCCCTACGCCGACGACGACGACGCGACGGCCCGCATGGCGGCAGACGAGCGCATCCACGGTGAGGTCGTGCGCGGGCTCGCGAACCGCGGGCGCATGCGGCTGTCGGGCACCTTCCGGGCCGCGGTCTTCGGGGCGAACGACGGCCTCGTGTCGAACCTCGCCCTCATCATCGGCATCAGCGCGTCCGGGGCGGACCGCCACTTCGTCCTGCTGAGCGGCGTCGCGGGCCTGCTCGCCGGCGCACTCTCGATGGGGGCGGGGGAGTACGTGTCGGTGCGGTCGCAGCGCGAGCTGCTCGACGCCTCCGCCCCGCACCCCGAGGCCGGTCGGGCGGTCGCCGACCTCGACGTCGACGCGAACGAGCTCGCGCTGGTCTACCGGGCGCGTGGGATGACCGAGGCGGACGCGCAGGCGCACGCGGACGAGGTCCTCGGCGGTCGGACGATCACCGCGGCCACGGCGGTCGACGACCACGAGGCGGTCGGCAACGGCACGAGTGCGGCGGTCTCGAGCTTCCTGTTCTTCGCCTCGGGCGCGATCATCCCGGTGCTGCCGTACCTGTTCGGACTCGAGGGGTGGCCGGCGATCGTCCTGGCCGCGGTGCTCGTCGGCATCGCGCTCCTCGGTACCGGCGCCGTCGTCGGCGTGCTCAGCGGGGCGTCCCCGCTCCGGCGCGCGCTCCGGCAGCTCGGGATCGGGTTCGGCGCCGCGGTCGTGACCTACGGGCTCGGACTGCTGTTCGGGACGGGTTCGGCCTAGCGCGCCCGACCGCGGCGCAGCGCGGCCCGCGGCGGCAGGAGCAGCAGCGTCGCGGACCCGACCACGACGAGCGCGATGCCGGAGAAGACGGTGAAGACCGTCAGGGCGAGGCCGGGAGCCGTGAGCACCACCACGCCGCCGATGAGCGAGAGGACGCCGCTCACCGCCGACGGCAGTCGCGAGGACCCCGGGTGCCCGACGAACGCTCCCACCAGGGCGGCGACGCCCTCGAGGAGGAAGGCCACCCCGGCGAGCACCGCGTAGACGAGCAGCGGGACCGCCGGGTCGAGCAGTGTGACGAGTCCCGCGAGGCCGACGAGCGCGCCGACGACGCCGGAGGTCCACCGCCACGCCGGTGCCGTGCCGTGCCCCCGAACCGAGGCCACGACGCGCAGCACCCCGGCGACGACGAGGTAGACACCGAACACCAGGGCGACGAGGACCAGGGACGGTCGTGGCCAGACGACCGCGACGATGCCGAGGCCGATCGCGACCACGGCCGTCACCACGACGAACGCGCGGAACGTGCGCACGGCACGAGAGTCCACGGGCGCTCCTCCCACTCGGTCCCGCGAGGACACCGACGGTACCCGGCGGGCCGGGCCGGTGTCCGGTGTCGCACCGGGCAGCGGCCGGGAGGCGCGACACCCGTCGACCGGTCGGCCGACGGACGCGCGCCTCCCGCGCACCACCCCGCGGTTCAGGATCCCGAGGTCGGGGCCGGGGCCGGGGTCGGCGAGGCGGTCCCGTCGGCACCGCCGTCCGCCGGCGGCGTGGGCTTCGCACCGTCGGCCGGCGGCGTGGGCTTGGCGCCGTCCTTCGGCGGGGTGGGCTTCGCGCCGTCCTTCGGCGGAATGGGCTTGGTGCCGTCCTCCGGCGGGGTGGGCTTCGCGCCGTCCTTCGGCTGCGGGGGCTGCACGCCGTCGGCCGGGGGCATCGCGACGCAGCCGGGCGCGGGCGCCGCACCCGGTCCGGAGCCGCCGGCAGCGGGCCCGTCCGCGGGTCCGCCGGAGGGTGCTCCGCTCGGCGCACCCGAGGGTGCGCCGCTCGGAGCACCGGACGGGGCGCTGGTCGGTGCGCTCGTCGGCGTGTTCGGCGTGCCGGACCCGTCGGCGACCGCGGCGGTCACCCCGATGCCGCCGAGCAGCAGCGCGGCCGCCGCCGCGGAGCCGATCCCCACCCGGCGGAGGGTGCGGCGGCGGTCGCCCGTGCGGCTCGTGGTCGTCTCGTCGTGTCGTTCGTCCTGCATGGTGGTCCTCCTCGGTCGGTCGCGGAGCCGTCTGCTCCCGCGACGTGGACGACGCTCGGATCCGTACCTGAAGCAGGACTGAAGCACAGCGGTCTCCCAGCACGCTCCCTGCTCCGTGCATGCACCGCCGACCTACGGTGTCCGCCGTGACCGCTCCCGCACGCATCCTCGTGGTCGAGGACGACGACTCCCTCCGCACCTCCGTCGCGGCGACCCTCCGCGCCGAGGGGTTCCTCGTCGCCGAGGCCCCCGACGGCCGGGCGATCGTCGAGGACCTCGACCGGGCCGCCCCCGACCTCGTCCTGCTCGACTGGATGCTGCCCGGTCCGAGCGGCATCCTGCTCGCCGCTCGCATCCGCACGCGTTCCGACGCCGCCGTGGTCATGATGACCGCGCGCGACGAGCTCGACGACCGCCTGCGCGGGTTCGCCGAGGGCGCCGACGACTACGTCGTGAAGCCGTTCGCGATGGCCGAGCTCGTGGCGCGGGCCACCGCGGTGCTCCGCCGACGCGGTCGGGTGCCGTCGGTGATCGAGGTCGCCGACCTGGTCCTCGACCCGGACGCGGCGACCGTCCGACGTGCCGGCGTGCTGCTCGACCTGACCGCGACCGAGTTCCGGTTGCTGCGCTTCCTCGCCGAGAGCCGTGGGCGGACGGTGTCGAAGGGGCAGATCACCACGCAGGTGTGGGGCTACGAGGACATCGCGCCGAACCTCGTCGAGGTGCACCTCAGCGCCCTGCGCCGCAAGATGGAGGCGCACGGCCCGCGCCTCGTCCACACGGTCCGCGGGCTGGGCTACCGGCTCGCTGTCGACCGGGGTGCCGCGTGAGCGCCGCGACGGGTCGACTCCGCACGACGTCCCTCCGGCTCCGGACGGTCGTCGCGGTGCTCGTCCTGCTCGCCGTCCTGCTCGCCGCGCTCGTCGTCGCGGTCGAGGCGGTGCTCGGAGCACGACTGCGCGCCCAGGTCGAGGACCGGCTGCGCGACCGGGCGGCGGCCGCGGCAGCGCTCGTCGGCGTGCTCGACGCGGACGACCTGGCCGACCGGCTGTCGGCGCAGGGGCTCTCGGTGCGCATCGTCCAGCCCGACGGAGCCGCGGTCGAGGCCGGTCCGACACCGGACCAGCTGCGGTCCGGTCCGCCCGACCCGGCCGGGTTGCCCGGCCCGGCGGCACGGGACCGCGACGGTGCCGCGCGCGGGGGATCGTCGGGCACGTCGGACGCGACGGGGACGCTGTCCGGTGGCACGGGGTCCGGCGCGACCGTCGTGTCCTCGAGCACGCAGGAGGACGACGGGGTGCTGACGCTGCGGTCCGAGCTCGACGACGGCACGCGGATCACGCTCACCGCCGGCACGCGTGACGTGCAGGAGACCCTGACGCAGCTCGGATGGGTGATGGGTGGAGCGTCGGCGGCGTTCCTCGGCGTGGCCGTCGTCGGTGTCGTGCTGGTCGTCCGCCGCGCGCTCCGCCCGCTCGACGAGGTCACGGCGACGGCGCGTTCCATCGCCGACGGGGACCGCGGGCGCCGCCTCCGGCCGTCGCGCACCGACACCGAGATCGGTCGGGTGGCCGCCGCGTTCGACGAGATGCTCGACGCGGTCGAGGGTGCCGAGGCCCAGGCGGTGGCCGCGGAGGAGCGCGTCCGCACCTTCCTCTCCGACGCGGCGCACGAACTGCGGACCCCCGTCGCCGGGGTGCGGGCGGCGGCGGACACGCTGGTCCGGAGCGGCGGCGACGACCGGGCGACCGACGAGGTCCTCGCCGTGCACGTCGTGCGGCAGGCCGACCGGGCGGCACGGCTCGTCGACGACATGCTCACCATGGCGCGACTCGACCGGGGCATCGCACTCGACCGGCACCGGACCGACCTGGTCGCGTGGCTCCGGACGGAGGTCGACCGGCTCGAGCTGCGGCTGCCGGGGATCGCCCTGCTGCCCGTCCTGCCCGACGGGCCGGTGCCCGCCGAGGTCGACCCCGACCGCCTGGCGCAGGTCCTCGGCAACCTCGTCGACAACGCCGCCCGGGCGACCGCGGGCACCGGCACCGTCCGGGTCGCCCTGTCGACCGCGTCCGGGTCGGCGGTGCTGACCGTCGAGGACGACGGGCCCGGCATCCCGTCCACCGAGCGCGAGCGGGTCTTCGACCGGCTCGTGCGACTCGAGGACGCCCGGGACGTGCGCTCCGGCGGGGCGGGCCTCGGGCTCCCCATCGCACGGGGCATCGCCGTCGCGCACGGCGGCACGCTCGTCCACGGCGCAGAGGGGGACCTCGGTGGTGCGGTGTTCGTCCTCGTGGTCCCGCGGTGTGCCGCCGTCGACGCCGGACCGTCGGAGGTCGACCTGCGCGAGGTCGTGGCCGGGCGACCCGCCTGACGCCGGATCCCGGCGACCGGCCCCCTGGTGCCCGGCCGCCGAGGTCGCTAGCGTCGGACCATGGACCCCGTCCTCCTCCTCACGATCGCCGGCATCGTCGTCGCGGTGCTCGGGTGGACCGCGCGCTTCCTCGGCTGGACGTCCGTTGGTCGTCGGCACGACGTCCCGGACCCGAGCGGCACGATGCAGGGGAGCACGACCCCGTCGGACGGCACGACGCACGGGCACCACTCCGGTTCCGACCTCGGGGGTGGGCACCACGGTTGAGGCAGCGCGGGTCGTCGCCGTCGGTCGCGACGACGAGCACCGGTTCAGCAAGCCGGTGGTCGACGAGGTCACCCTGGTCGCGGGGTGGGGGATCGAGGGCGACGCGCACGCCGGGACCACCGTGCAGCACCGCTCCCGGGTCGCACGGGACCCGTCGCAGCCGAACCTCCGACAGGTGCACCTGCTGCACGCCGAGGTGTTCGACGAGGTCGCCCGGTCGGGACACCGCGTCGCCCCGGGCGACATGGGCGAGAACGTCACCACCCGCGGCGTCGACCTGCTCGGGCTGCCGACCGGCACGCTGCTGCACCTCGGCGATGACGCCTGCGTCCGGGTCACCGGTCTGCGGAATCCCTGCCAGCAGATCAACGACTTCGAACCCGGGCTGCTCCGTGCCGTGCTGGGACGGGCCGAGGACGGCTCGGTCGAGCGGAAGGGCGGGGTGATGGCGGTCGTGGTGACGGGCGGTGTGGTGCGCGCCGGCGACCGGATCCGCGTCGAGCTCCCGGCGGGCGAGCCGCAGCCGCTCGTGCCGGTGTGACGACCCGGGCCGGGGTGCGTCCCTGCTAGCCTGGTGTCCTCGCGAGTGTGGTGGAACGGTAGACACGGGGCACTCAAAATGCTCTGCCTCACGGCGTGCGGGTTCGAGTCCCGCCACTCGTACGAACGATGCTCACGGCCCGACGCTCACGGCGCTGGATCTCGGCACTCCTGCTGTGCATCTGACGAACCAGTCCCGCTCCGTCTAGTAGGCTCTCGCTCGTGAGTGACACAGAAGCAACCCCAGCAGCACCGCGTCGCGTCGTCGTCGCCGAGGACGAGTCGCTCATCCGTCTCGACATCGTCGAGATCCTCCGCGACAACGGGTTCGACGTGGTCGGCGAGGCCGGCGACGGCGAGACCGCCGTCCAGCTCGCGACCGACCTCCGCCCGGACCTCGTCGTCATGGACGTCAAGATGCCGCAGCTCGACGGCATCTCCGCGGCCGAGAAGCTCTCCAAGAACCACATCGCTCCGGTGGTCCTCCTCACGGCGTTCAGCCAGAAGGACCTCGTCGAGCGTGCGACCGAGGCCGGCGCCCTCGCCTACGTCGTCAAGCCGTTCACCCCGAACGACCTGCTGCCCGCGATCGAGATCGCCCTCTCGCGGCACCAGCAGATCATCACGCTCGAGGCCGAGGTCGCCGACCTGGTCGAGCGCTTCGAGACCCGCAAGCTCGTCGACCGTGCCAAGGGCCTGCTCAACGAGAAGATGGGCCTGACCGAGCCCGAGGCGTTCCGCTGGATCCAGAAGGCCTCGATGGACCGCCGCCTCACCATGCACGACGTCGCGAAGGCGATCATCGAGCAGCTCAGCTCCAAGAAGTAACGAGTACCCGCTCGCTCACGCGGCAGCGCCGTCGGACCTGGTCCGGCGGCGCTGTTGCGTCCCGGCCGCGGACGGCATCGGATGCACACGCATCGTGCGACATCGCACCGATCGATCGTCGCGTGTCGTGTCGCAGACTGCGCGCGGCGGCAGTGCCGCGGCAGGAGCCGGACGGGAGGCGCGGGTCGGCCCCGCCGCCGAGCCCGCCACCTGGCAGGGTGGGGGCATGGACGACGTGGTGATCCGTTCCTCCCGGCCGGAGGACATGCGGGCGGTGGCCGACCTGCGGTGGCGGTGGAGCGTCGAGGAGGACGGCGCCGTCCCGACGGTGACCCCCGACGAGTACCGCGACGCGATGACGGCCTTCGCCGCGGAGCACGCGGACTCGCACCGGTGCGTAGTCGCCGAGCGCGACGGGGTCGTGCTGGGGATGGCGTGGCTCGCCGTGCACCCTCGGCCGCCGGCGCCGCACCGGCCGCGCGGACGCGTGACCGCCGAGTTGCAGACCGTCTACGTGCACCCCGACCTGCGCGGCGGAGGGGTCGCCGGACGCCTCGTCACGGCCCTGCTCGACCTCGCCGACGAGCTCGGCGCGGAGCGCACCGCGGTGCACTCGAGCGTCGTGGGCGAGACGCTCTACCGACGGCTCGGCTTCGGGGACGCGCGCCTGCTGCTGCAGCGACCGCCCGAGGACTGAACCGCTAGCGCCGCTCGCGGATCATGTTCGTGATGCGGACGGTCGAGCAGCGACGGCCCTCGTCGTCGGTCAGCACGATCTCGTGCGTCGTGAGCGTGCCGCCCAGGTGGATCGCGGTGCAGGTGCCGGTGACCCGGCCGCTCGTCGCGCTGCGCGAGTGCGAGGCGCTGAGCTCGATGCCGACGGCGTAGCGGCCCGGGCCGGCGTGCACGTTCGCGGCCATGGACCCGAGGCTCTCGGCGAGGACCACGTAGGCGCCGCCGTGCAGGAGTCCGACCGGCTGGCGGTTGCCCTCGACGGGGATCGACCCGACGGCACGCTCGGCCGTGAGCTCGGTGACGACCATGCCCATCTTCTCGGCGAGCTCCCCGAGACCCCGGTCCGCGAGGCGGGGGTCGACGGCGTCGGTCGTGGTCGCTTCGTCGGTCACGCTCGAGAACTCCCGTGTCGGATCGCGTCGGTAGGCTGTCCTGGTGTCGGACACCGCAAAGCCTACCCTCATGGTCATCGACGGCCACTCGCTCGCCTTCCGGGCGTTCTACGCGCTCCCGGTCGACAGCTTCGTGAACCGCGAGGGGCAGCACACGAACGCCATCCACGGCTTCATCTCGATGCTGCTCATGCTCCTCCAGCGCGAGAAGCCGACCCACCTCGCGGTCGCGTTCGACATCTCCCGGTTCTCCTTCCGCACGCGGGAGTACGAGGACTACAAGGGCACCCGGTCCGAGACCCCTGCGGAGTTCAAGGGCCAGATCCCGCTCCTGCAGCAGGCGCTCGAGGCGATGGGCATCACGACGGTGACCAAGGAGGACTACGAGGCCGACGACATCCTCGCGACCCTCGCCCGGCAGGGTTCCGAGCAGGGCTACCAGGTGTACGTGGTGTCCGGCGACCGTGACTCGATCCAGCTCGTGAACGACGACGTCACGCTGCTCTACCCGTCGGTCCGCGGCGTCTCCGAGCTCACCCGCTACGACCGCGACAAGGTGTACGAGCGGTACGGCATCGAGCCGCACCAGTACCCGGACATCGCGGCGCTCGTGGGGGAGACGAGCGACAACCTGGTCGGCATCGACAAGGTCGGCGAGAAGACCGCCGTCAAGTGGATCACCGCGTACGGCTCGCTCGACGGGGTGCTCGAGCACGCCGACGAGATCAAGGGCGTCGTCGGCAACAACCTCCGCGAGCAGCGAGACCGCGCCATCCGGAACCGGAAGCTGAACCGTCTCGTGAACGACGTCGAGCTGCCGGTCGGCCCGGGCGACGTCGCCCTGCGACCGCTCGACGAGCAGGCCGTGCGCGACCTCTTCGCGAAGCTGCAGTTCCGCACCCTGCTCGACCGCGTGTTCAAGGTGGCGGGCACCGGTGAGCCGAGCGAGGCGGGCGACGCTCCCGGCACGGTCGACAGCGGCGCCCCGACCCCGCCGAAGGTCACGACGATCATCGACGAGGAGCTCGGCCACTGGCTCGAGCGCAAGGGCGCGAACGACGCCGAGAACGGCTTCGGGGTCGCGGTCGAGGTCATCGACGGTCGGCTCAGCGCGATCGGCATCGCCACCCACGACGACGCCGTGCTCGTGCCGGGCGGGAGCGGCGCGAAGGACTACGAGCAGCTCGCCGCGTGGTTCGCCTCCGACGCCCCGAAGCACTTCCACGACGCCAAGACCGCGATCAAGGCACTCGCCACCGTCGGCATCACGGTACGCGGGATCGCGGGCGACGCCCGGCTCACCGGATGGCTCGCGCAGCCCGGCAAGCAGGGCCAGCCCCTCGCCGACCTCGTCTACCAGGAGCTCGGCGAAGAACTCCCCACCGCCGACCCGAACCAGCTCGTCCCCGAGACCGACCCGGTGAACATCGGCGTGCACGCCTGGTACGTGCTCCGGGTCGACACCGCGCTGCGCGCCCGGGTCGACGAGTCCTCGCTCCGGGTGCTCGACACCATCGAGCTCCCGCTGGTCCCGGTCCTCGCAGGCATGGAGACCGTCGGCGTCGGCATCGACCGGCCGGTGCTCACCGGGCTGTCGCACGACCTGGGGGAGCGTGCCGCCGAGCTCGCCCAGCAGGCCTTCGCGGAGATCGGGCACGAGGTGAACCTGGGGTCGCCGAAGCAGCTGCAGGAGGTCCTGTTCACCGAGCTCGCGATGCCGAAGACCCGCAAGACGAAGACGGGCTTCTCCACCGACGCCGCGAGCCTGGCGGACCTGCAGGAGCAGCACCCGCACCCGTTCCTCGGTCTGCTGCTGCAGCACCGCGACGCCACGAAGCTCCGGCAGATCGTCGACACCCTCGACGCCGCGGTCGTCGAGGGCCGCATCCACACGAGCTACGAGCAGACCGGCAGCAGCACGGGCCGCATCTCGTCGAACGACCCGAACCTGCAGAACATCCCCGTCAAGACCGCGGTCGGGCGGCGGGTCCGCTCGGCCTTCGCGGTCGCGGAGCCGTTCACGACGCTCGTCACCGCCGACTACTCGCAGATCGAGATGCGCATCATGGCGCACCTGTCCGGCGACCCGGGGCTCATCCAGGCGTTCAACGAGGGCGAGGACCTGCACCGCTTCGTCGGCGCGCGCGTCTTCGGTGTCGAGCCGGCGGACGTCAGCCCGGAGATGCGCACGAAGGTCAAGGCCATGTCCTACGGCCTGGCGTACGGCCTGAGCCCGTTCGGGCTGTCGAAGCAGCTCCGGATCGAGCAGTCCGAGGCCCGCACGCTGATGAACGAGTACTTCGCCCGCTTCGGCTCCGTCCGCGACTACCTGCGCGGTGTCGTCGAGCAGGCGCGTGAGGACGGCTACACCGAGACGATCTTCGGTCGTCGTCGTCCCTTCCCGGACCTCAAGAGCCCGAACCGCGTGCTCCGCGAGAACGCCGAGCGCGCGGCGCTGAACGCGCCGATCCAGGGCTCTGCGGCGGACATCATGAAGATCGCGATGCTCGGTGTCGACGAGGACCTCCGCGAGGGCGGCATGGCCTCCCGCCTGCTGCTCCAGGTGCACGACGAGCTCATCCTCGAGGTCGCGCCCGGCGAACAGGAGCGGGTCGAGGAGGTCCTGCGGACCCGCATGGGCGGAGCCGCCGAGCTGAGCGTGCCGCTCGACGTGTCCGTCGGCGTCGGTCCGAACTGGGAGGCCGCGGCGCACTGACGCGCGGGACCGCACCAGCGCGCCCCCGACCCGTGGGTAGGGTCGGGGCATGAGCGACAACCGACCCGTCCGCCAGCCCTCCGCCGTCGACCGCGTCGCCGAGGACTGGGTCACCACCCTCGTCGACCTCGACCCGACCGTCGCGACGTACATCGGGGCTCCGGGTCGCACCGACGGGTACGGCGACACGTCCCCCGCGGGTGCCGACGCCCTCGCCGACGCGGCCCGTGCAGCGCGCCGGACGCTCGACGCGACGGACGCCGTGGACGCCGTCGACCGCGTGACGAAGACCGACCTCGGTGCCGAGCTCGACCTCGTCGTGGAGTCGCACGACCGTCGACTGCACCTGCGCGACCTCAACGTCATCCAGAGCCCCGCCCAGGAGCTCCGCGACGTGCTCGACCTCATGCCGACGGCGACGACGGACGACTGGCAGGACGTCGCCGGACGGCTGCACGCGCTGCCCGAGGCGTTGGAGGGACACCGCGAGACCCTGCTGCAGGGCACCCGCGAGCAGGTCACGCCGGCACGTCGCCAGGTCGCGCTCGTCGCCGAGCAGGCCGCCCGCAACGGCGCCGAGGACGGCTTCTTCCGGCAGCTCGTCGACGGCGCGACGCTCGAGGGCGGTGGTCCGCTGCCCGAGTCGCTCCGCTCCGAGCTCGCCCGGGGCGCCGAGGTCGCGGCGGCCGCGTACCGCTCGTTCGGCGGGTTCCTCGAGCACGAGCTCCTACCCCTGGCCACGCCGGTCGACGCCGTCGGGCGCGAGGACTACGAGCTGCACTCCCGCCGCTTCCTCGGGGCGGTCGTGGACCTCGACGAGACGTACGAGTGGGGGATCGAGGAGCTCGCCCGGATGCGCGAGGAGCAGGAGCGCATCGCCGACCGCATCGAACCCGGCGCGTCGGTGGCCCGGGCGATCGAGGTCCTCGACGCCGACCCGGCCCGCATCCTGCACGGCACGGACGCCCTGCAGCGGTGGATGCAGGAGACGAGCGACGCCTCCATCCGCGCGATGGACGGCACCTACTTCGACATCGCCGACCCGATCAAGCGACTGGAGTGCCGGATCGCCCCCACCCAGGAGGGCGGCATCTACTACACCGGCCCGTCCGACGACTTCTCGCGGGCCGGCCGGATGTGGTGGTCGGTGCCGCAGGGCGTGACCGAGTTCGGGACCTGGCGCGAGAAGACCACGGTCTACCACGAGGGCGTCCCGGGTCACCACCTGCAGATCAGCCAGGCGGTGCACAACCGCGGGGAGCTCAACACCTGGCGGCGTCAGCTCGCCGGACCGTCCGGTCACGTGGAGGGCTGGGCGCTCTACGCCGAGCGGCTCATGGAGCAGCTCGGGTTCCTCGACGACGACGGCGACCGGCTCGGCATGCTCGACGGACAGCGCATGCGAGCCGCCCGTGTCGTGCTCGACATCGGCGTGCACCTGCAGAAGACGAACCCCGACGGCGGCGGCTGGACGTGGGAGTACGCGCTCGACTTCATGGGGCAGAACGTCAACATGGCGCCGGAGTTCGTGCAGTTCGAGGTCGCCCGGTACTTCGGGTGGCCGGGGCAGGCACCGTCCTACAAGGTCGGGCAGCGCGTCTGGGAGTCGATCCGCGACGAGCTCGCCGCCCGCGAGGGTGCGGCGTTCGACCTCAAGGCCTTCCACCACCGCGCACTCGCGCTCGGCGGCGTCGGACTCGACACGCTGCGGAGTGCGCTGCTCGACTGACCGGGGGACCCGCGACACGCGCGACACGCCCGGTTGTGGGGCCCACGGCCCTGCGGCTAGACTCAATCGGCGCAATCCGCGCCAACCAACCACTGCCATGACGGCTCGCACCGACGTTCGGTGCGGACCAGGGGGTCGCTCCCTCGCCGTCACGGCCCGACTCATGTCCGTTCGGAGCAATCTCTACATGACAACCACCACGACCAAGGCTCCCAAGCAGGTCGCCATCAACGACATCGGCTCGGCTGATGACTTCCTGGCCGAGGTCGAGAAGACCCTCAAGTTCTTCAACGACGGCGATCTGATCTCCGGAACCGTCGTGAAGATCGACCGCGACGAGGTCCTCCTCGACGTCGGCTACAAGACCGAGGGTGTCATCCCCTCGCGCGAACTCTCGATCAAGCACGACGTCGACCCCAACGAGGTCGTCGAGGTCGGCGACGAGGTCGAGGCCCTGGTCCTCCAGAAGGAGGACAAGGAAGGTCGCCTCATCCTGTCGAAGAAGCGTGCGCAGTACGAGCGCGCGTGGGGCGACGTCGAGAAGATCAAGGAGTCCGACGGCGTCGTGACCGGCACGGTCATCGAGGTCGTCAAGGGCGGCCTGATCGTCGACATCGGTCTCCGCGGCTTCCTCCCCGCCTCGCTCATCGAGCTGCGTCGCGTCCGCGACCTGACCCCGTACCTGGGCCAGGAGCTCGAGGCGAAGATCCTCGAGCTCGACAAGAACCGCAACAACGTGGTCCTCTCGCGCCGCGCCCTGCTCGAGCAGACGCAGTCCGAGTCGCGCACCACCTTCCTCAACAACCTCCACAAGGGCCAGGTCCGCAAGGGCATCGTGTCGTCGATCGTCAACTTCGGTGCGTTCGTCGACCTGGGTGGCGTCGACGGTCTCGTCCACGTCTCCGAGCTCTCCTGGAAGCACATCGAGCACGCCAGCGAGGTCGTCGAGGTCGGTCAGGAAGTCACCGTCGAGATCCTCGAGGTGGACCTGGACCGCGAGCGCGTGTCGCTCTCGCTCAAGGCCACGCAGGAGGACCCGTGGCAGGTCTTCGCCCGCACCCACGCGATCGGTCAGATCGCGCCGGGCAAGGTCACGAAGCTCGTGCCGTTCGGTGCCTTCGTCCGCGTCGCGGACGGCATCGAGGGTCTCGTCCACATCTCGGAGCTCTCGAACAAGCACGTCGAGCTCGCCGAGCAGGTCGTCTCCGTCGGTGACGAGGTCTTCGTCAAGATCATCGACATCGACCTCGACCGTCGCCGCATCTCGCTCAGCCTCAAGCAGGCGAACGAGGGCGTGGACCCGGAGGGCACCGAGTTCGACCCGGCGCTGTACGGCATGCCGACCGAGTACGACGACCAGGGCAACTACAAGTACCCGGACGGCTTCGACCCGGAGACGAACGAGTGGCTCGAGGGCTACGACACCCAGCGCACCGAGTGGGAGGGCCAGTACGCGGCCGCCCAGTCGCGCTGGGAGGCCCACAAGGCGCAGGTCGCGAAGACCATCGCCGACGAGGCGCAGGGCAACTTCGACCTGCCGGCCAGCGCGTCGACCTCCTCGTCGTCGTCGTTCACGAGCGAGACGAACGGTCAGGGCACCCTGGCCGACGACGCTTCGCTCGCGGCGCTCCGCGAGAAGCTCAGCTCGAACAACTGATCGAGCGGGTCGCACCGTCCCGGAAGCCCGGCACCCCTCACGGGGTGCCGGGCTTCCGGCGTTCCACGGCGTGCTGGGTAGCCTGGGGCGGTGCGCATCATCGGTCTGACAGGCGGCATCGCCGCGGGCAAGTCCACCGTCTCCCGTCGTTGGGCGGAGCACGGTGCCGTCGTGGTCGACGCGGACCGGCTGGCGCGGGAGGCGGTCGCACCCGGCAGCCCCGGGCTCGCCCGTGTGGCGGAGCGGTTCGGGCCGGGCGTGCTCGCAGCCGACGGCTCGCTCGACCGCCCCGCCCTCGGCAGCATCGTGTTCGCAGACGCCGACGCTCGGAGGGACCTCGAGGCGATCACGCACCCGGAGGTCTGGCGGCTCGCGCAGCAGGCCTTCGACGCCGCCGAGGCCGCCGACCCGGAGGCGCTCGTCGTGTACGACGTCCCGCTGCTGGCCGAGGCCCGCGGTCGGCGTCCGATCGCCTTCGACGCCGTCGTCGTGGTGGACGCACCGGCCGCGCAGCGGGTCGAGCGCCTGGTGGCGTTCCGCGGCGCCACGCGGGACGAGGCCGAGCGGCGGGTCGGGGCACAGGCGTCCGACGCCGAGCGGCTCGCCCTCGCCGACCACGTCGTCGACGCCACGGGGACGGTCGACGAGACGATCCGGTCCGCCGACGACGTCTGGGCACGCCTGACCCGCTGACGCTGTGGGCGATCAGGGCCGTCCGGTGTCGGCGGCGCGGACTACCGTTGCAGGCATGGCAGTGTCGATCGAGCCCACGCGGGCGATCCGTCCGTTCGAGGTCATCAGCGAGTACTCGCCGAGCGGCGACCAGCCAGCGGCGATCGCCGAACTCGCCGGCCGCATCAACGCCGGTGAGACCGACGTCGTGCTGCTCGGCGCCACCGGTACCGGCAAGTCCGCCACGACGGCCTGGCTCATCGAGCAGGTCCAGCGGCCGACGCTCGTCCTCGCCCACAACAAGACGCTCGCCGCGCAGCTCGCGAACGAGTTCCGGGGTCTGCTGCCGAACAACGCCGTCGAGTACTTCGTCTCGTACTACGACTACTACCAGCCCGAGGCGTACGTCCCGCAGACGGACACGTTCATCGAGAAGGACTCCTCGGTCAACGCCGAGGTCGAGCGCCTCCGCCACTCGACGACCAACTCGCTGCTGAGTCGCCGCGACGTCGTCGTGGTCTCGACCGTGTCCTGCATCTACGGCCTCGGGACGCCGGAGCAGTACATGAACGCGTCGATCGCCCTGCACGTCGGCCAGACCATCTCGCGCGACCAGCTCGTCCGCAAGTTCGTCGGGATGCAGTACCAGCGCAACGACGTCGACTTCGCGCGCGGCACCTTCCGGGTGCGCGGCGACACCATCGAGATCATCCCGATGTACGAGGAGCACGCGATCCGCATCGAGATGTTCGGTGACGAAATCGAGGCCCTCTCGTCGCTGCACCCGCTGACCGGCAACGTGATCGCCGACCTCCCGGGCGTCTCGATCTTCCCGGCGTCGCACTACGTGGCCGACACCGACGTCATGCACCGCGCGATCGAGCGCATCAAGGACGAACTGGCCGACCGTCTCGCCGAACTGGAGGGCCAGGGCAAGCTGCTCGAGGCCCAGCGGCTCCGGATGCGCACGACCTTCGACATCGAGATGATGGAGCAGATCGGGTTCTGCTCGGGCATCGAGAACTACTCGCGCCACATGGACGGCCGCGACGCCGGCGAGGCCCCACACTGCCTCATCGACTACTTCCCGGACGACTTCCTCATCGTCATCGACGAGTCGCACGTCACGGTGCCGCAGATCGGCGCCATGTACGAGGGCGACGCCTCGCGCAAGCGCACGCTCGTCGAGCACGGGTTCCGCCTGCCGAGCGCTCTCGACAACCGCCCGCTGACGTGGGAGGAGTTCCTCGAGCGCGTCGGGCAGAAGGTGTACCTGTCCGCCACCCCCGGCAAGTACGAGCTCGGGGTCACGGACAGTGTCGTCGAGCAGATCATCCGCCCGACCGGCCTGGTCGACCCCGAGATCGTCGTCAAGCCGAGCGACGGCCAGATCGACGACCTGCTCGAGGAGATCAAGCTGCGCTCCGAGCGTGACGAGCGCGTACTCGTCACGACGCTCACGAAGCGCATGGCCGAGGAGCTCACCGACTTCCTCGGCAACGCGGGGGTGCGGGTCCGGTACCTCCACTCCGACGTCGACACCCTCAAGCGCGTCGAGCTCCTCACCGAGCTGCGGCAGGGCGTGTACGACGTGCTGATCGGCATCAACCTGCTCCGCGAGGGGCTCGACCTGCCCGAGGTCTCGCTCGTGGCGATCCTCGACGCCGACAAGGAGGGCTTCCTGCGGTCCTCGACGTCGCTCATCCAGACCATCGGTCGCGCCGCCCGAAACGTGTCCGGGCAGGTGCTCATGTACGCGGACAAGATCACGGACTCGATGCGGCAGGCGATCGACGAGACCGACCGGCGTCGCGAGAAGCAGGTCGCGTACAACCTGGAGCACGGCATCGACCCGCAGCCGCTCCGCAAGAAGATCGCGGACATCACCGAGGTCCTGCAGCGCGAGAGCGACGACACCAAGGCGCTGCTCCAGGGTCGCCCGGGTGCCGACGGACGTCGCTCGCCGACGCCGAACCTGCGACGCGAGGGCATCGCCGGCGAGGGCGCGACCCAGCTCGAGGCGACCATCGGCGACCTCAACGACCAGATGCTCCAGGCGGCGGCGGAGCTGAAGTTCGAGCTCGCGGCCCGCCTGCGCGACGAGGTCCAGGACCTCAAGAAGGCCCTGCGGCAGATGGAGTCGGCCGGCCATGTCCGGTGACGCCGGCCGTCGCACCGTCGTCGTCACCGGCGCCAGTGCGGGCCTGGGGTACCACGCCGCGGAGCAGCTCGCGGCGCAGGGCCACCGCGTCGTGCTGGCGACCCGGAACCCCGACCGCGGTCTCGCGGCCGAGCGGAGCATCCGGGCGCACGTGGACGACGCCGACCTGGTGCACCTCCACCTCGACCTCGCCGACCTGGACAGCGTCCACGGCGCCGCCGCGACCCTCGCGGAACTCGGACCGGTGCACGCGCTGCTCAACAACGCGGGTGTCGTGGGGTCGTCCGAACAGCGGTCCACCGCCCAGGGACTCGAACTGCAGGTCGGCACGAACCACCTCGGGCACTTCGCCTGGACCGCGCTGGTGCTGCCCCTGCTCGACCAGGACGACGGCCGCGTGGTGCACCTCGGGTCGATCGCGCACCGCTTCGTCACCCTCGACCGGCGCGACCCCCTGGCGGTCGGTCGCTACGACGGCCACCGGCAGTACGCCCGGAGCAAGCTCGCCGTGATGCTGTTCGGCTTCGAGCTCGCGCAGCGGCTCGGCGACGCGGGTTCGGCGGTCCGGAGCGTCGTCGCGCACCCGGGGCTCGCGCTCGACGCCCTCGGGCCCGCGCGTCCGGACGTCGCGCCGACCCGGTCGGAGCCCGCCTGGATGCGCGCCGGATCCGGGTGGATCGCCCAGGGCAAGGACGCCGGTGCCCGCCCGCTCGTGCACGCGGCCGTCGGCGACGGGGTCCGGTCGGGGGAGTACTGGGGACCGGACGGCCCGCTGCAGCTCGCCGGTGCGCCGGCGATCGTGCCGGCGCGGTCGCGGGCGCACGACCGCACGGCGGCGGCACGGCTCTGGACCGCGAGCGAGCGGGCCACGGGCGTCGCGTTCGCTCTCGACGCACTCGTCTGAGTCGATCCGGTCCGCCACGCCGGGACGGATGTCGGTCGGGCTTCGTACAATCGTCTGCGATGACCATCACTTCTGACCGCGGAACCGCGACCCCGGGCGGGAGCGCCTTCGGCGAGCCCGCCGACCTCCACCTCCCCGGCGGGACCGCGCCGCACAGCACCTCGACGCTCAGCGTGCGCGGTGCCCGTGTCCACAACCTCCGCGACGTCGACCTCGAGATCCCCCGTGACTCGCTCGTGGTCTTCACCGGGCTCTCGGGCTCCGGCAAGTCCTCGCTCGCGTTCGACACGATCTTCGCCGAGGGCCAGCGCCGCTACGTCGAGTCGCTGTCCGCGTACGCGCGGCAGTTCCTCGGTCAGGTTGACCGTCCGGACGTCGACTTCATCGAGGGCCTGTCGCCCGCGGTGTCGATCGACCAGAAGTCGACGAACCGCAACCCGCGGTCGACCGTGGGCACGATCACCGAGGTCTACGACTACATGCGCCTGCTGTGGGCGCGCATCGGTGTCCCGCACTGCCCCGTCTGCGGCGAGGTGATCAGCAAGCAGAGCGTGCAGCAGATCGCCGACCAGCTCATGGCGTTCGAGTCGGGCACGCGGTTCCAGGTCCTGGCGCCCGTCGTCTCGAAGAAGAAGGGCGAGTTCGTCGACCTCTTCCAGGAGCTCGCCGCGTCCGGCTACGCCCGCGCGATCGTCGACGGGGAGCGCGTGCAGCTGAGCGACCCGCCCAAGCTCAAGAAGCAGGTCAAGCACGACATCGCGGTGATCGTCGACCGGCTCGTGGCGAGCGACGACATCCTCGGCCGGCTGACGGACTCGCTCGAGACCGCGCTGCGCCTGACGAACGGCACGGTGGCGATCGACCTCGTCGACCACGAGGGCCCCGGCGCGGTCCGGACGTACTCCGAGAACCTGTCCTGCCCGAACAACCATCCGCTCGCGCTGACCGAGATCGAGCCCCGCACCTTCTCGTTCAACGCGCCCTTCGGCGCGTGCCCCGAGTGCTCGGGCCTCGGGACGCGGATGTCCGTCGACCCGGACCTCGTGCTCGGCGACCCCGAGGCATCGCTCCGCGACGGTGTGCTGCTGCCGTGGACGGGCACGAGCGGGCTGTACTCGTACTTCGAGAAGCTCCTCTCCGGTCTGGGCAAGGACCTCGGGTTCGACCTGGACACCCCGTGGAACCGGCTCGACCCGACCGTGCAGGCCGCGATCCTGACCGGCAAGGACTTCCAGGTGTCGGTCTCGTGGAAGAACCGCTTCGGACGCGAGATGCGCTACACGAGCGGGTTCGAGGGCGTCATGCCCTACATCGAGCGCAAGTTCGCCGAGGCCGAGTCGGACTCGCAGCGACAGCGCTTCCAGGGCTACCTGCGTGAGGTCCCGTGCCCGGTGTGCGACGGCACGCGGCTGAAGCCCGAGGTCCTGGCCGTGACGGTCGACGGCCGCAGCATCGCCGACGTCACCGACATGTCGCTCGACCAGGCCTACGGGTTCATGGACGAGCTGACGCTCACCGACCGCGAGGCCCACATCGCCGCCGCGGTGCTCCGCGAGATCCGCGCCCGCCTCGAGTTCCTGCTCGAGGTCGGGCTCAACTACCTGACGCTGGCCCGCGGCGCGGGCGGCCTCTCCGGCGGCGAGGCCCAGCGCATCCGGCTCGCGACGCAGATCGGCTCGGGTCTGACCGGCGTGCTCTACGTCCTCGACGAGCCGAGCATCGGTCTGCACCAGCGGGACAACCGTCGGCTCATCGACACGCTCGTCAAGCTGAAGGACCTCGGCAACACGCTCATCGTCGTCGAGCACGACGAGGACACCATCCGCACGGCCGACTGGGTCGTCGACATCGGACCGGGCGCCGGCGTGAACGGCGGCAAGGTCGTGCACTCCGGGTCGTACGAGGGGATCATCGCCAACCGCGAGTCCGTGACCGGTGACTACCTCGCCGGCCGCCGTGCGATCGAGGTGCCGTCCGAGCGTCGGAAGATCAACCCGAAGCGCGTCATCAGCGTGCAGGGTGCCCGCGCGAACAACCTCAAGCAGGTGGACGTCGACTTCCCGCTCGGCGTCTTCACCGCGGTCACCGGCGTCAGCGGGTCGGGCAAGTCGACGCTGGTCAACGACATCCTCTACAAGGTGCTCGCGAACCAGCTCAACGGCGCCCGGCACATCGCGGGCAAGCACACGCGTGTGAAGGGCCTCGACCAGCTCGACAAGGTCGTGCACGTCGACCAGGCGCCGATCGGCCGCACCCCGCGGTCCAACCCGGCGACCTACACGGGCGTGTTCGACCGCATCCGGCAGCTCTTCGCCGAGACGCCCGAGGCGAAGGCACGCGGCTACCAGCCCGGGCGCTTCAGCTTCAACGTCAAGGGCGGCCGCTGCGAGAACTGCTCGGGCGACGGCACGATCAAGATCGAGATGAACTTCCTGCCCGACGTCTACGTGGCGTGCGAGGTCTGCGGTGGTGCCCGGTACAACCGCGAGACGCTGCAGGTGCACTACAAGGGCAAGGACATCTCCGAGGTCCTCGACATGCCCATCAGTGAGGCGGCCGAGTTCTTCGAGCCGATCTCCGCCATCCACCGCTACATGGCGACGCTCGTCGACGTCGGGCTCGGCTACGTCCGGCTCGGGCAGAGCGCCACCACGCTCTCCGGAGGCGAGGCGCAGCGCGTCAAGCTCGCGACCGAGCTCCAGCGTCGGTCGAACGGCCGCACGGTCTACGTGCTCGACGAGCCGACGACGGGTCTGCACTTCGAGGACGTCCGGAAGCTCCTGCTCGTCCTGCAGAGCCTGGTCGACAAGGGCAACACCGTCATCACCATCGAGCACAACCTCGACGTCATCAAGTCGGCCGACTGGCTCGTCGACATGGGTCCCGAGGGTGGCGCGGGCGGTGGCACGGTCCTGGCGGTCGGCACCCCGGAGCACGTCGCCGACGTCCCGGAGAGCCACACGGGCGTGTTCCTGCGCGAGATCTTCGACGCCCAGGACGCCCGCGTCGGCAAGCAGCAGGCCGTCGGTGCGCGCCAGGCGACGCAGAAGCAGAAGGCGGGTGCTCGGTAGGTGGCGGACACCGTCTCCTGGCGGCCGAAGGCGGGGGAGATCCCGACCGACCCCGGTGTGTACCGGTGGCGTGACGAGGCCGGTCGGGTGCTCTACGTCGGCAAGGCGAAGAACCTCCGCGCGCGGCTGAGCAACTACTTCGCACCGCTGCCGACGCTGCACGAGCGCACGCGCCGCATGGTCCTGACGGCGCGCAGCGTCGAGTGGACCACGGTCGGCTCTGAGATCGAGGCCCTCCAGCTCGAGTACACGTGGATCAAGGAGTTCGACCCGCCCTTCAACGTCAAGTTCCGCGACGACAAGTCCTACCCGTACATGGCGATCACCCTGGGCGAGGAGTCGCCCCGGGTGATGGTGACGCGGAACCGGAAGATCAAGGGCGCCAAGTACTTCGGGCCGTACCCGAAGATCTGGGCGGTGCACGACACCATCGACCTGATGATCAAGGTCTTCCCGATCCGGACCTGCTCGGACTCGTCGTACAAGAAGGCCATGCAGACCGGCAAGCCGTGCTTCCCGGGGCAGATCGGCAAGTGCGGCGGCCCCTGCTCGCAGAAGGTCACGATCGCCGAGCACCGTGCGGTGGTCGAGGAGTTCGTGCGGTTCATGGGCAGCTACGACCGGCGCGTCATCACCACGCTGCGGCAGCGCATGGGGGCCGCGGCCGACGCCATGGACTACGAGCAGGCCGCGAAGTACCGCGACCAGGTCGGTGCGCTCGAGGCGGTCCTCGAGAAGTCCGCGGTCGTGCTGCGCGACTCGGTCGACCTCGACCTGTTCGGTGTCGCGGAGGACGAGCTCGCGGCCGCGGTGCAGCTGTTCTCCGTGCGGGGCGGCCGCATCCGCGGTGTGCGGGGCTGGGTGGTGGACAAGGAGCTCGACATCAGCACCGGCGACCTCGTCGAGCAGATCGTGCAGGGCCAGTACGCCACGAGCGACGACGTCCCGCGCGAGGTCGTCGTGCCGGAGCTCCCGGAGGACGCCGAGGCGCTGCAGCAGTGGCTCAGCGAACGCCGGGGCGGCCGCGGGACGAAGCTCAGCACCGCGCAGCGCGGGGACCGTGCCGGACTCGCCCGGACCGCCGCCCAGAACGCGGCGCAGGCGCTGATGCTCTACAAGACGAAGCGGAGTGCCGACTACACGACCCGCTCGGCGGCGTTGGCCGACATCCAGGACGCCCTCGGCATGACCGAGGCACCCCTGCGCATGGAGTGCTACGACATCTCGCACCTCCAGGGCACGAACGTCGTCGCCTCGATGGTGGTGTTCGAGGACGGGCTCCCGCGCAAGGACCAGTACCGGCGGTACACGATCGCCGAGACGACCGACGACACCGACAGCATGTACCAGGTGCTCTCGCGGCGGCTGGCGCGTCTCGACGAGGACGCCGCCGCACCGGACGTCCCGGACGCGACGAGCGACGAGGTCGTCGAGGGGACGAAGCCGACGAAGCGGTTCGCCTACCGTCCGCAGCTGCTCATCGTCGACGGCGGGCAACCGCAGGTGCAGGCGGCGAAGCGGGCGATGGACGAGGCCGGCGTGCACGACATCGCGCTCGTCGGGATCGCGAAGCGCCTCGAGGAGCTCTGGCTGCCCGACGACGACTTCCCGGTGATCATGCCGCGGAACTCGGAGGCACTGTTCCTGATCCAGCGGATCCGCGACGAGGCGCACCGCTTCGCGATCACGCACCAGCGGACGCGACGGAAGCGCGACGTGCGGTCGCAGCTGTCGGAGATCCCGGGCCTCGGCCCGACGCGGGTCAACGCGCTGCTGAAGCACTTCGGGTCGGTGGCGCGCCTCCGCGAGGCGACGGCCGACCAGATCGCCGAGGTGAACGGCGTCGGACCGGCGACGGCCGCCGCGGTCGTCACGAAGCTGGCGCAGACGCCGCAGAGCACCCCGACCGGGAGCGCACCGACCGGGAGCGCACCGACCGGGAGCGCACCGACCGCCAGCGCACCGACCGCCAGCGCCCCGACCGACGAGACCGCACCGACCGACGCGACCGCGCGGACCGAGGCGACCCCGCCGACCGACGTGACCGGCGGGACGGACCCGACCGGTGCCTCCCGTCCGACCGGTCCCGTCCGCGTCCCCGACGTCACGGCGGACGGCCCGCACCGCCCGCTGTGACCTCCTCCGGGACGACCGGGCCCCGGCCCGGCCCGCGCCGCGGGCGATAGCCTGGACCAGCAGCCGAGACCTCCCCGGGCCGACGCCCGGGCCGCCACGACGGAGCCCTCCCACACATGAGCGACACGAGCGACACGAGCACCCCGACCGAGACGGCCCGCGCGCAGCAGCAGCACGACATCCTCATCGTCACCGGCATGTCCGGCGCCGGCCGGTCGACGGTCGGCAAGGCGCTCGAGGACCTCGGCTGGTACGTCGTCGACAACCTGCCGACGCAGATGCTCGGACCGCTCACCGAGCTCGCCGACCGCGCGGGTGAGAAGATCCCGAAGATCGCCACGGTGGTCGACGTCCGTGGCGGCCGGTTCTTCACCGACCCCGAGCAGGCCGTCGAGCAGGTCCGGACGAGTGCGTCGGCGCGGGTCCGGGTGCTCTTCCTCGAGGCGACCGACGCCGTGCTCGTCCGCCGCTTCGAGCAGGTCCGGCGACCGCACCCGCTGCAGGGGGACGGCACGCTCCTCGACGGCATCGGGCTCGAGCGGTCGCGGCTGTCCGGGCTCCGCGAGGCCGCCGACGTCGTCATCGACACCTCGGACCTCAACATCCACCAGCTCGCGAACACCGTGACCGACCGGTTCGCCGACGACCACTTCGTCGGCGTCCAGGTCACGCTGATGAGCTTCGGCTTCAAGTACGGACTGCCGGCCGACGCCGACATGGTGGCCGACGTCCGCTTCATCCCGAACCCCTACTGGGTGCCGGAACTCCGCCCGCACACCGGCCTCGACGCGCCCGTCTCGGAGTACGTCCTGGCGCAGCCGGGAGCCCGGTCGTTCGTCGAGCGGTACGCCGCCGTGCTCGAGCCGGTGCTGGCCGGCTACCAGCGCGAGAACAAAAGACACGCTACGATCGCCATCGGCTGTACCGGCGGCAAGCACCGCTCGGTCGCCGTCGTCGCCGAGTTGGCGAACCTCCTCCGCGGGATGCCCGACGTCGCCGTGCGTGTGAAGAACCGAGATCTCGGCCGGGAGTGACCGTCCCTCCGGCCGCTCCACACGGACGTGCGCCGGAGCCGCGGACCCCACCAGAAGAAACGTTAGGAATGATGCTGTGCCGTTGACTGCCGAGGTCAAGGACGAACTGGCCAGGGTCGTCGTGAACCGCAACACGGTCCGCGCCGCCGAACTCGCGACCATCCTGCGGTTCGCGGGCGGCCTGCACGTCATCTCGGGCAGGATCGCGGTCGAGGTCGAACTCGACACCCGGATCATCGTCCACCGCGTGCGCAAGGACCTGGCGGAGCTGTACGGCGTGCGGAGCGAGGCGTCGGTGGGGTCGTCCGCCTCCTCCCGTCGCGGCACCCGCTACCTGGTCCGCGTGCTCGAGGCAGGGGAGACGCTCGCCCGCCAGACCGGTCTCATGGACGCCCGTCGTCGTCCCGTCCGCGGGCTGCCGAACCGGCTCACCACGGGCAACCGCGAGGACCTCGCCGCCATCTGGCGCGGCGCCTTCCTCGCCTCCGGCACGCTGACCGACCCGGGCCGTGCCGCGGCCC
Source organism: Curtobacterium citri (assembly GCF_030362955.1). Taxonomy (NCBI): domain Bacteria; kingdom Bacillati; phylum Actinomycetota; class Actinomycetes; order Micrococcales; family Microbacteriaceae; genus Curtobacterium; species Curtobacterium citri. The sequence continues at coordinate 79,119 of NZ_JAUCML010000005.1, read as the reverse complement.
TCGAGGTCACGTGCCCCGGGAACGAGGCCGCCATGGCACTCGTCGGCGCCGCGTCGCGTCTCGGCATCGCGGCGAAGGGTCGCGAGGTCCGGGGCGTCCACCGCGTCGTCATCCGCGACGGCGAGGCGATCGGGCAGATGCTCACCGTGATGGGTGCCGCCCGCACCACCGCCGAGTGGGAGGAGATGCGCCAGCGCCGCGAGGTCCGCGCCACCGCCAACCGCCTCGTGAACTTCGACGACGCGAACCTCCGTCGTTCGGCGCAGGCCGCCGTCGCCGCGTGCGCCCGGGTCGAGCGCGCGCTCGAGATCCTCGGCGACGAGGTCCCGGACCACCTGAAGTACGCCGGCTCCCTGCGCCTCGAGCACCGCGACGCGTCGCTCGACGAGCTCGGGCAGCACGCTGACCCGCCCATGACGAAGGACGCCATCGCCGGTCGCATCCGCCGACTGCTCGCGATGGCCGACAAGAAGGCCGTCGACGACGGCATCCCGGGTACCGAGGCGAGCGTGCCGGAGGAGCTCGAGGGCGTCTGATCGCGGCTCTGACGACCGGTGCGGACGGGAGGCGCGGTGCCAGCTGGCACCGCGCCTCCCGTCCGTCACACGGCGGTGGTCCGCAGCGTCCGACTGCTAGGGTCGTTACGGCGACGTTACGGGGCGTATCGTCCACCACACGTGGGCCCGACGGGCCCACGACCTCCGAAAGCAGCGCCCCTGGGGCGCTCCACACCCACCAGGAGATCCATTGACCGTCAAGATCGGCATCAACGGCTTCGGCCGCATCGGCCGTAACTTCTTCCGGGCCGCCCTCGCGAAGGGCTCCGACCTCGAGATCGTGGCGGTGAACGACCTCACCGACAACGCGGCCCTCGCGAACCTCCTGAAGTTCGACTCCGTCACCGGTCGTCTCGGTGTCTCCGTCGAGCTCGACGGCGACAGCATCGTCGTCGACGGCAAGCCGATCAAGGTCCTCGCGGAGCGCGACCCCGCCGACCTCCCCTGGGGCGAGCTGGGCGTCGACATCGTCATCGAGTCGACCGGCTTCTTCACCAAGGCCGCCGACGCGCAGAAGCACATCGACGCCGGCGCCAAGAAGGTCATCATCTCGGCCCCCGCCACCGGCGACGACGTCACCATCGTCCTCGGCGTGAACGAGGGCGAGTACGACCCGGCAAACCACAACATCATCTCGAACGCCTCGTGCACCACGAACAGCCTCGCGCCGCTCGCCAAGGTGTTCCACGACAAGTTCGGCATCGAGCGCGGTCTCATGACGACGGTGCACGCCTACACCGCCGACCAGAACCTGCAGGACGGCCCGCACAAGGACCCGCGTCGTGCCCGTGCCGCCGCGCTGAACATCGTCCCGACCTCGACCGGCGCCGCGAAGGCCATCGGCCAGGTCATGCCGGAGCTCGCCGGCAAGCTCGACGGCTACGCCCTCCGCGTCCCGGTCCCGACCGGTTCGATCACCGACCTCACCCTGGAGACGAAGTCCCCGGTGACGGTCGACGAGATCAACGCCGCCTACAAGGAGGCCGCCGAGGGCCCGCTCAAGGGCATCCTGCTCTACAGCGAGGACCCGCTGGTGTCGACCGACATCACGACGGACCCGCACTCCTCGATCTACGACTCCGGTCTCACCAAGGTCATCGGTGGCCTCGTGAAGATCACCTCGTGGTACGACAACGAGTGGGGCTACTCGAACCGCCTCGTCGACCTCACCGAGTACGTGGGCGAGCGACTCTCGGCATGAGCCTCCGCACCCTCGAGGACCTCGGCGACCTCGCCGGCAAGCGCGTCGTCGTCCGCTGCGACCTGAACGTCCCGCTCAAGGACGGCCGGATCACGGACGACGGCCGCGTGCGGGCGTCGCTCGGCACGCTGAACACCCTGGTGAACGCCGGCGCGCGGGTCATCGTGATCTCGCACCTCGGCCGGCCCGACGGGTCGCCGGCACCGGAGTACTCGCTCGCCCCCGTGGCGCAGCGCCTCTCCGAGCTGCTGGGCAAGGAGGTCACCTTCGTCGGCGAGACCGTCGGCGACGAGGCCGCCGCCGCTGCCGAGGCCCTCGGGGACGGCGACGTCCTGCTGCTCGAGAACCTCCGGTTCAACCCGGAGGAGACCTCGAAGGACGCATCCGAACGCCAGGCGTTCGCGGAGCGCATCGCAGCGCTGGGCGATGCGTTCGTGTCCGACGGCTTCGGTGTCGTGCACCGCAAGCAGGCCTCGGTCTACGAGCTCGCCGCGGCGCTCCCCAGCGCCGCCGGCTCGCTCATCGAGTCCGAGCTGACGGTGCTCGAGCGCCTGACGAAGGACCCGCAGCGGCCGTACACGGTCGTGCTCGGCGGGTCGAAGGTCAGCGACAAGCTCGGCGTCATCGAGCACCTGCTCCCGCAGGTCGACACGCTCTGCATCGGCGGCGGCATGCTCTTCACCTTCCTCGCGGCCCAGGGCCACGGGGTGGCGAAGTCGCTGCTCGAGCAGGACCAGCTCGACACCGTGCGTGCCTACCTGTCGAAGGCCGACGAGCTCGGCGTCACGATCGACCTGCCGACGGACGTCGTGGTGGCCTCCGGGTTCGCCGCGGACGCGCAGCACGAGACGGTGGCGGCCGACGCGATCGAGTCCTCGTCGTTCGGCACGGACGGCATCGGTCTCGACATCGGCCCGGAGACGGCGACGCGCTTCGCGTCGGCGGTGTCCGGTTCGAAGACGGTGTTCTGGAACGGCCCGATGGGCGTGTTCGAGTTCCCGGCGTTCGCGGCCGGTACGAAGACCGTCGCGCAGGCCCTGACCGAGGTCGACGGCCTCGGCGTGGTCGGCGGCGGTGACTCCGCGGCGGCCGTCCGGTCGCTCGGGTTCTCCGACGACCGGTTCGGGCACATCTCGACCGGTGGCGGTGCCAGCCTCGAGTTCCTCGAGGGCAAGTCGCTGCCCGGTCTCGAAGCACTGGGGTGGTCCCGATGAGCCGCACGCCCTTCATCGCCGGCAACTGGAAGATGAATCTCGACCACCTCCAGGCGATCGCGACCGTGCAGAAGCTCGCGTGGACGTTGAAGGACGCCCGCCACGACCACGACGACGTCGAGGTCGCGGTGTTCCCGCCCTTCACCGACCTCCGCAGCGTGCAGACGCTCATCTCGGCGGACAAGCTGTCGATCCGGTTCGGCGCGCAGGACCTCTCGCAGTACGACTCCGGTGCCTACACCGGTGACGTCTCGGGAGCCTTCCTCGCCGCGCTCGACGCGCAGTACGTCATCGTCGGGCACTCCGAGCGTCGCACGATGCACGGGGAGACCGACGAGGTCGTCGCCGCGAAGACCGCCGCCGCCGTCAAGCACGGCATCGTGCCGGTCGTCTGCGTCGGGGAGACCGGCGAGGAGCGCGAGCAGCGCGGGGCGGGCGTCGTCCCGGTCGAGCAGCTGAACGTGGTCCTCGGCGCCGTGCAGCCGTCCGAGATCGTCGTGGCGTACGAGCCCGTCTGGGCCATCGGCTCCGGCCAGGCCGCCACGCCCGAGCAGGCGCAGGACGACTGCGCCGCCCTCCGTCGGGCCGTCGCCGCGGCGTGGGGCGACGAGGCCGCTGCGGCCACGCGGGTGCTCTACGGCGGTTCGGTGAAGTCGGGCAACATCGCCGGCTTCCTCCGCGAGCCCGACATCGACGGCGCGCTCGTCGGTGGCGCTTCGCTCGACGTGCAGGAGTTCGCGGCCATCGCGCGCTTCCGGCAGCACGTCGGACTCTGATCCACCCAGTCCAGGCCGGTCGCGTCCGCGTGACCGGCCTGGACCACGTCCGGCCCGCGTCGACCGCGGGCCACACCCGTGCCGGTGGCCCCGGTCGCTCCGGCGGCCCGGTACACTTGCAAGGCTGACTGACACGAAAGGTACGTCGTGGCGATTCTCTCCGTCGTGCTGCAGGTCCTGCTCGCGATCACGAGCCTCCTGCTCACGCTCCTCATCCTCCTGCACAAGGGCCGCGGTGGCGGCCTCTCCGACATGTTCGGCGGCGGCGTGACGAGCAACCTCGGGGCGTCCGGCGTCGCCGAGCGCAACCTCAACCGCATCACGGTGATCCTCGGTCTGGTCTGGATCGTCTCGATCATCGTGCTCGGTCTCATCAACAAGTTCACAGCGGGGAGCTGAACATGGCATCCGGAGGCAGTGCAATCCGAGGGTCGCGCGTCGGCGCAGGCCCCATGGGGGAGCAGGACCGCGGGGTCCAGGCAGAGCGTGTGGCGGTCTCGTACTGGGACGCCCTCGGCAACGAGGTCGTGCGGTACTTCGCCGCGAACCTGCCCGACGACGAGATCCCGGAGACGGTGGACTCGCCGTCCACGGGACTCCCGGCCGGTCGCGACAAGGAGAACCCTCCCGTCGTCGCGAAGACCGAGCCCTACAAGACGCACCTCGCGTACGTGAAGGAGCGCCGCACCGAGGAAGAGGCAGCGCAGCTCCTCGAGGACGCGCTGCAGCAGCTCCGCCAGCGTCGCGGTACCGCGAAGTAGCACCAGACGTCACGAAGGCCCCCGCACCGATCGGTGCGGGGGCCTTCGTCGTCTGCGGGAGGCGGCGCCGCGCCCGGCGCTGCTCACTCGGGTTCCGCGACTCGCCGCGCGGATGACGTCGCGGTTCCGCGGCAAGCGAGTCTGCGCAGCGAGAGCGCACGATTGCGGAACCTCAGGCACGGGGACAGAGGTGGAGGGACCTCGGCGGGCAGGCGCTACCGGCACCGAAGACGGACGGGAGGCGCGGTGCCAGCCGGCACCGCGCCTCCCGTCCGTCAGGGGGTCGCCGTCAGTAGGTCGACGCGATGAGGTTCTCGGGGACCTCGCGTGCGGCGTCCTGGTCGACGAAGAAGACCGTGCGCTTACGGCCCTGCACACCGCCGACGGGGACCTCGTCCACCGCGGCGCCGGCCAGGGCGAGCCCGAGGACGGAGGCCTTCTCGGCGCCGGACAGGATCACCCAGACGCGCTGCGAGGCGTTGATCACCGGGAACGAGAGCGTCAGGCGCTGCGGCGGCGGCTTGGGGGAGTCGTCGACCGTCAGGACGGCGCGGTCGGTGACGGACAGCTGCGGGAACTCCGGGAAGAGCGACGCCGTGTGCCCGTCCGGCCCGACACCGAGCAGCGAGATGTCGAAGCGCGGGGCGACGGCACCCTCGGGGGCCGCCTCCTGCAGCTCACGCTCGTACTGGGCGGCGGCCTCGTCGATGGTGAGGCCGGCGTCCGACGGCGCCATCGGGTGGATGTTGGCCTGCGGGATGTCGACGTGGTCGAAGAAGTCGGTCTGCGTGCCCGTGACGTTGCGGTCCGCGTCGCCCTCGGCGACCCAGCGCTCGTCGACCCACCAGACGTGGACCTTCGACCAGTCGACGCTCTCGCGAGCCGGCGACTGACCGATGGCGGCGAGCACCAGGGACGACACCGAGCCACCGCTGATCGCGATGTCGGCACGTTCCTGCTCGTCGAGCACGTCGATGATCTTCGTGATGAAGCGAGCGGCGACCGATGCGCCGAGGGCCTGCTTGTCCGGGTGTACGAGCACCCGTCGTTCGTTGGTCACGTGACTCCCGTGTTGGTGGGCCGGCTGGTCGGACGCCGGGTGACGTCCGACCGGCCGGGAGGGTGGTCAGCCCGCGATCGACTCGCGGATCTGGGGCACCCCGTGCTTGACGACGTCTCCGAAGAGGACGTCCGGGTCGAGTCTACGGAGTTCCTCTGCGAGGCAGTCACGCAGGTTGCGCCGCGGGAGCGACAGGTCGTGCGTGGGCTGCCCCGGCATCGACAGCGTGGCGACGTCGACGAGCGAGCGCTCGAGGTCGATCGGACCCGACGCCCGCTCGAGCTTCACGCCGTGGATGCCGCTCGAGCCCGTCGCACGGGGCGACGTGACGACGGCGACGGGGACCTGCAGCTGCAGCCGGAGCCACGCGGCGAGGAGGATCGTGGACGGGCTGTCGCTCGCCCCCGAGACCTCGACGGACGTGATCGACTCGTACGGCGGCTGGTCGAGCGCCGCGGCGAGCTGGTTCCGCCAGAGCGTCAGACGGGTCCACGCGAAGTCGGTGTCGCCGGGGACGTACGAGCGGCCGAGCGCCTCGATCGCGCCGTTCGGGTCCTTCTGCGCGGCTGCGTCGGTGATCCGGCGCTGCGCGATCCGGCCCAACGCGGACGCCGCGGGCTGCTCGGGCGCGGTCTGCGGCCACCACGCGACGACGGGCGCGTCGGGGAGGAGCAGGCCGGTGACCAGGCTCTCCTCGTCCGTGGCGGTCTCGCCGTAGGCGCGGAGGACGATGACCTCGCTGGCGCCCGCGTCGCTGCCGACGCGGATCTGCGCGTCGAGGCGACCCGGGGACTTCGTGTCGCCGTCGTTCTTCGACACGATGATCACGCGCATCGGGTGCTCGCGCGAGGCCTCGTTCGCCGCCGAGATCGCCTCTTCCTCGTGGCCGAGGCCGGTCGAGATGATCAGCGTCAGGACGCGACCGAGGGCGACGGCGCCGCCCTCCTCGCGGATGTGGACGAGCTTCTTCTGGATCTTCGAGACCGTGGTGTTCGGCAGGTCGATCTTCATGGACGCCTCCAGGTCCGGCCGTCGCGGGCGAGGAGGTCGTCGGCGGACGACGGCCCCCACGTGCCGGGACGGTACTGCTCGGGCTGGCCCTGTGTGGCCCAGAACTCCTCGATCGGGTCGAGGATCTTCCACGACAGTTCCACCTCTTGGTGACGGGGGAACAGGGGCGGGTCGCCGAGGAGCACGTCGAGGATGAGTCGCTCGTACGCCTCCGGCGATGCCTCGGTGAACGCGTGGCCGTAGCCGAAGTCCATCGTCACGTCGCGCACCTGCGTGCCGACGCCAGGGACCTTCGAGCCGAACCGGAGCGTGACGCCCTCGTCCGGCTGCACGCGGATGACGAGCGCGTTCTGCCCGAGCGGCGCCTGCGTGTTGCCGTAGACGTCCTCGGGGACGCGCTTGAAAACGATCGCGATCTCGGTGACACGACGGCCCAGGCGCTTGCCGGCGCGCAGGTAGAACGGCACGCCCTGCCAGCGTCGGGTCGCGATGTCGAGCTTGATCGCCGCGTAGGTCTCGGTCGTCGACTCGGGGTTCATCCCCGCCTCGTCGAGGAAGCCGAGCACCTTCTCGCCGCCCTGCCACCCACCGGCGTACTGGCCGCGGGCCGTCGCCGTGGCGAGGTCCTCCGGCAGTCGCACGGCCGAGAGCACCTTCTCCTTCTCGGCGCGGAGGTCCGCGGCCTTGAACGAGACGGGCTCCTCCATCGCCGTGAGGGCGAGGAGCTGCAGCAGGTGGTTCTGGATGACGTCGCGCGCCGCGCCGATGCCGTCGTAGTAGGCGGCACGTCCGGCGACGCCGATGTCCTCGGCCATCGTGATCTGCACGTGGTCGACGTAGTTCGAGTTCCAGATGGGTTCGTACATCTGGTTGGCGAAGCGGAGCGTCAGGAGGTTCTGGACGGTCTCCTTGCCGAGGTAGTGGTCGATGCGGAAGACGTCGTCGGGCGCGAAGACGCTCTCGACGATCGCGTTCAGCTCGCGCGCGGTGCGGAGGTCGGAGCCGAACGGCTTCTCGACGACCACACGGCTCCACGAGCCCTCGCGCTTCTCGGTCAGCCCGGACAGCTTGAGCTGCTCGGTGACGACCGGGAACATCTTCGGCGGGATCGACAGGTAGAACGCGTGGTTCCCGAGCGTGCCGCGCTGCGCGTCGAGCTCGTCGACGGTGCGCTTCAGCTCGAGGAACGCCTCGGGGTCGTCGAACGAGCCCTGGACGAAGCGGATGCCCTGTTCGAGCTGCTTCCAGACGGCCTCGTCGAACGGGGTGCGGGAGTGCTCCTGGACCGCGTCGTGCACGAGCTGGGAGAAGTCCTGGTCCTCCCAGTCGCGGCGGGCGAACCCGACGAGTGCGAACCCGGGCGGCAGGAGCCCCCGGTTCGCCAGGTCGTAGACCGCGGGCATCAGCTTCTTGCGGGACAGGTCGCCCGTCACGCCGAAGATGATGAGGGTGCTGGGTCCCGCGATCCGGTTCAGACGGCGATCGGTCGGCAGTCGGAGCGGGTTGTGCTCCGGGGTGACAGCCACCGGTGACATGAGTCGGTGAACTCCTTGTAGGTCGAACGGAGACGGCGGAGCGCTGCGCTGCTGTGGCAGCGGCGACTCCGCCGTCGTGGTGGTCGGATCCGGCCGGGAGGCGCGCATCGCGCCCGGCGGGCAGGTCCTGACCGAGGGTGCCCGCGTCACGGGGACGGTGGTACCGTCCCCGCGACGCTTCGGCTCCGGTTCCTGCTTACTTCGCGTTCTCGAGCGCGGTCTTCACCGTGTCGACGAGCTCGCCCCAGGAGACGTTGAACTTGTCCACGCCCTCCTTCTCGAGCAGCGCCACGACGTCGTCGTAGTCGACGCCCTGGGCGGCGATCTGGTCCATGACCTGCTGGGCGCCCTCGAACGAGCCGGCGATGGCGTCACCGTGGATCTCGCCGTGGTCGAACGTGGCGTCGAGCGTCTTGCCCGGCATGGTGTTGACCGTGTTCGGCGCGGCGAGCTCGGTCACGTAGAGCGTGTCGGGCAGCGACGGGTCCTTGACGCCGGTCGACGCCCAGAGCGGACGCTGCGTGTTGGCACCCGACTCGAGCAGGCCCAGGGCGCGCTCGGTGGCGAACTGCTCGGTCCAGACCTGGTACGCGAGCTGCGCGTTGGCGATGCCGGCCTTCGACTTGAGGGCCTTCGCCTCGTCGGTGCCGACGGCGTCGAGGCGCTTGTCGATCTCGGAGTCGACGCGCGACACGAAGAACGAGGCGACCGAGTGGATCTTCGAGAGGTCGTGGCCGGCGGCCTTGGCCTTCTCGAGGCCACCGAGGTAGGCGTCGATGACGGCGCGGTAGCGCTCGAGCGAGAAGATCAGCGTGACGTTGACCGAGATGCCGGCACCGATGACCTCGGTGATGGCCTCGAGGCCCTCGAGGGTCGCGGGGATCTTGATGAGGACGTTCTCGCGGCCGACCTTGTCGAACAGGAACTTCGCCTGCTCGATGGTCTTCTGCGTGTCGTGTGCCAGGCCCGGCTCGACCTCGATCGAGACGCGGCCGTCGAAGCCCTTGGTCTCGTCGTAGATCGGCTTGAAGACGTCGGAGGCGTTCGCGACGTCCTGCGTGGTGATCTCGAAGATCGCCTCGGTGACGTCGGTGCCCTTCGCCGCGAGCTCCTTGACCTGCGAGTCGTAGCGCTCGCCCTTGGCGAGGGCCGACGCGAAGATCGTCGGGTTCGTGGTGACGCCCACGACGTTCTTCTGCTCGATGAGCTCGGTGAGCTTGCCGGTCTCGAGGAGCTCGCGCGACAGGTCGTCGAGCCAGATGCTGACGCCGACCTCGGAGAGGGCGGCGGTGGGGGTGTTCTCAGCCATGGGTATCTCTTCTTCTTTCGTCGACCGGCCCGGTCTGCGTGACGCGACCGGGGCCGTGGTGTCGTGGTCTGGAGGCCGGGAGGCGCGGGGCGGGCCCGCTGCGTGCCTCCCGGCAGAGGGGCCGGACCCGGCGTACCGGATCCGGCCCCTCGTGGGTCAGGACGCTGCGATCGATTCCTTGGCGGCTGCGACCACGTGCTCCGTGGTGAAGCCGAACTCGGCGAAGAGTCGCTGGTAGTCGGCCGATGCACCGAAGTGCTCGATCGACACGCTGCGGCCCTTGTCGCCGACGATGTCGCGCCAGCTCATCGCGATGCCGGCCTCGACCGAGACGCGTGCGGTGACGGCCTTCGGCAGGACCTGCTCGCGGTAGTTCTCCGACTGCTCGAAGAACCACTCGAGCGACGGGGCGCTCACGACGCGGGCGTTGATGCCCTCGCCCTTGAGCTGCTCGCGGGCGTCGACGGCGATCTGGACCTCGGAGCCGGTCGCGATGAGGATCACGTCCGGGGTGCCGTTCGGCGCCTCGGCCAGCACGTACGCACCCTTGCCGACGTTCTTCGCCGAGGCGAAGGTGTCGCCGGACGCCTCGCCCTCGCCGCGCTCGAAGACGGGGAGGTTCTGGCGGCTCAGCGCGATGCCGGCCGGGCGGTCCTTGTGCTTGAGCATCTCGAGCCAGGCGTACGAGACCTCGTTCGCGTCGGCCGGACGGACGACGTCGAGACCCGGGATCGCGCGGAGCGCGGTGATCTGCTCGATCGGCTGGTGCGTCGGGCCGTCCTCGCCGAGGGCGATGGAGTCGTGGGTCCAGACGTAGATCGCCGGCGCCTTCATGAGCGCGGCGAGACGGACCGCCGGACGCATGTAGTCGCTGAAGATCAGGAAGGTGCCGCCGAAGGGGCGGGTGTTCCCGTGCAGGACGATGCCGGACAGGATCGAACCCATCGCGTGCTCGCGGATGCCGAAGTGCAGCACGCGGCCGTACGGGTCGGTGCTCCAGGTCTTCGTCGACGCCTCGGCCGGACCGAAGGACTTCGCGCCCTCGATCGTGGTCAGGTTCGACTCGGCGAGGTCCGCCGAACCGCCCCAGAACTCGGGCATGAGCGGCGCGATGGCGTTGATGACCTTGCCGGAGGCGGCGCGGGTCGAGACGGCCTTCTCGGTCGGGAAGACCGGCAGCGCCTCCTCGAGGCCCTCGGGGAGCTCGCCCGCGTTGATGCGGTCGAGCATGGCCTTCTTCTCCGGGTTGGCAGCAGCCCACGCGTCGAAGGTCTTCGTCCACTCGGCGTGCTCGGCCTGGCCCTTGGTGATCGCACCGCGGGTGTACTCGAGGACCTCGGGGTCGACGTGGAAGGTCTGCTCGGGGTCGAAGCCGAGGACCTCCTTGAGGCCCTTGAGCTCCTCGCCGCCGAGGGCGGAGCCGTGGATCTTGCCGGAGTTCTGCTTGGTCGGCGACGGCCAGCCGATGATCGTCTTGAGGACGATGAGGGACGGCTTGGTCGTCTCGGCCTTGGCGGCCTCGACGGCGCGGTACAGCTCCTCGACGTCCTCGGAGTACTCGCCGGTCTTCTTCCAGTCGACGTGCTGGACGTGCCAGCCGAGCGCCTCGTAGCGGGCGGCGACGTCCTCCGAGAACGCGATGTCGGTGTCGTCCTCGATCGAGATCTGGTTCGAGTCGTAGAAGACGACCAGGCGGCCGAGCTGCTGGCGACCGGCGAGGCTCGCGGCCTCGTTGGTGACGCCCTCCTGCATGTCACCGTCACCGGCGATCACGTAGGTGAAGTGGTCGAACGGCGACTCGCCGTCGGCGGTCTCCGGGTCGAACAGGCCGCGCTCGAAGCGCTGCGCGTAGCCGAAGCCGACGGCCGAGGCGAGGCCCTGGCCGAGCGGGCCCGTGGTGATCTCGACACCGTCGGTGTGGCCGTACTCCGGGTGACCCGGGGTCTTCGAGCCCCACTTGCGCAGGTGCTGCAGGTCCTCGAGCTCGAGGCCGTAGCCGTGCAGGTAGAACTGCACGTACTGGAGGATCGAGGCGTGGCCCGCGGAGAGGATGAAGCGGTCGCGGCCGATCCAGGTGGAGTCGCTGGGGTCGCGACGCATCACCTTCTGGAAGAGCAGGTGGGCGACGGGCGCGAGGCTCATCGCGGTGCCGGGGTGACCGTTGCCGGCGGCCTCGACCGAATCGGCGGCGAGGACGCGCGCCGTGTCGACGGCCTTCCTGTCGATGGCGTCCCAGGTGAATTCAGCCACTTGGATGTTGACCCTTCGTTGTTGCGACATGTGCGAGGGCTCGTGCCATCGCACGGACATGATCGCCGTCCCGGGGCCGGATGTCGTGTCGCCGTACGACGGCGGCCGACCGGCTCGATGCGGCCGACGTCATCGGGGCGCGCACTGCGGGAGGCCCCTCCAGCATAGTGACCACGCACACAGAAGGTGTCCAGGTGACGACGGTGCCGTGTCGGGCGTGGGCCCGGGCGGCGGGGCGGGGCAGCATCGCGGCGCCTCGATGGCCTAAACTAGGGACGGCCCGTGTGCATTCCGGGTCGACGCACGCCCCGACGGTGACGGAGCCGCCCACCGAGCGTGCGAGCTGACGCGAACGGACTGAGGTTCCCCTGTTGACTGCCACCGCGACCCGGCCCGACACCGATCGACCCCGCTCGTCGCTGTCCCGCAAGGTCCGGGCGTACGTCTCGCTGACGAAGCCCCGGGTCATGGAGCTGCTGCTCGTGACCACGGCGCCGACGATGTTCCTGGCGGAGCGCGGCGTGCCGGACCTGTGGCTCGTGTTCTGGACGATGCTCGGCGGCGCCATGTCCGCCGGGTCCGCCTCGGCCTTCAACTGCTACATCGACCGCGACATCGACCGGCTGATGAAGCGGACGAGCACGCGCCCCCTCGTCACCGGGGAGCTCTCCGACCGCGAGGCCCTGGTGTTCTCGTGGGTGCTCGCCGTGCTCTCCACCGCGGTGCTCGGGTTCCTCGTGAACTGGCTCGCCGCGGCGCTCAGCGTCATCGCGATCCTCATCTACGTGTGCGTCTACACGCTGTGGCTCAAGCGCCGCACGCCGCAGAACATCGTGTGGGGCGGGTCGGCCGGCTGCATGCCCGTGCTCATCGGGTGGGCCGGCGTCACCGGGTCGCTGACCTGGGCGCCCGTCATCCTGTTCATGGTGATCTTCCTCTGGACGCCGCCGCACTACTGGCCGCTGTCGATGAAGTACCGCGACGACTACGACGCCGCCGACGTCCCGATGCTCGCGGTGGTCCGCGGCCGCACGGTGGTCGGGCTCCAGGTCGTTCTGTACGCCTGGGCGACGCTCGTCTGCTCGCTGCTGCTCATCCCGGTCGCGAACATGGGGCCGCTCTACACGGTGGTCGCGCTGGCCGGCGGGATCTGGTTCGTCGTCGAGTCGCACCGCCTGTACTCGCGGGCGATCCAGCACGTCGAGCAGGTCCACCCGATGCGCGTGTTCCACAGCTCGATCACGTACCTGACGCTGCTCTTCATCGCGGTGGGCATCGACCCGCTGCTGCCGCAGGTCTTCACCTTCTCGCTGTAGGGCGGGTCCGCCCCAGCGCACGAGACGCCGCCGGTCCCCGGCGGCGTCTCGTGCGTCCGGGCGCGCTCGGGGTGCGGTGGCGCTGTCGCTGGTGCGCGTGGGGCGTGCAGGTGCCCGAGCACCGGACGGGAGGCGCGGCGCGGGCGGGTGGAGCGCTTCCCGTCCGTAACGTGGCCGCGCTACGCTTCGGACGCCGCCCCGGAAGGCCCGGAACGACGACATCCCACGCGTCGATCGACGCGTGGGATGTCGGTGGAGCGGTGCCGTCGGCGCGGCTCAGGCGGCGACGGGCTCCCGGTGGGCCGAGCGGCCGGCGCTCGCGCGCGTCGAGAGCACCAGGACGGTGACGGCGCCGACGAGCAGCCCCGCGAGCACCATGTGCGTGCCCACGAGGCCCACCGGCAGGCCCGTGCGCGCCTGGGTCAGCCCGACGGCGATCTGGACGAACTCGACGACCAGCAGCAGGAGCGCCCACCGGCTCGACGTCCGCAGCAGCACCGCCCCGACGACGAGGACCAGCGTGAGGCCGAACAGGACGTAGGCGGGCACCGCGTGCAGGTGCTCCATGAGCTGCGGGTCGAAGCCCGTGCGGTGCAGTCGGCCGCCGTCGACGGCCTCGTCGGCCCCGGCGTGCGGCCCGGACCCCGTGGTGAGGATGCCGACGAGCACCGTGACCGCGGTGGCGGCGACGGTGCCCCGGACGACGCCGGTGTACCAGGCCGGCACCAGTCGGGCGGCGGCACGCGGACCGTTCATCGAACGGTAGACGAGGGTCGCGGTGACCGCGACGAGCGTCGTCGAGACGACGAAGTGCAGGCCGACGACGAAGGGGTTGAGGTTCGTCAGCACGCTCAGGCCGCCGATGACGGCCTGCACCGGGATGGCGATGCCCTGGGCGAACGCGAGCCAGAACAGCTCGGGACGCGTCCGGCGCATCCGGACGACCGCGAGGAACATCGCGATCGCGACCACGACGAGCACGAAGGTGAGGAGCCGGTTCCCGAACTCGATGACGCCGTGGACGCCCATCTCGGGCGTCGACACGAGCGACTCGGCGGTGCACTTCGGCCAGGTCGGGCAGCCGAGGCCCGACGCCGTCAGCCGGACGAGGCCGCCCGTGCCGATGAGCACGACCTCGACCACGAACGAGGCCCAGGCCAGCCAGATCACGCGACGGTCGACGGCGCGGGGGAGCGACCACCACCGCGGGTTGCGGGTGTCCGGCTGGACGCCCTGCTCGACGGTGGGTCCGACGCGAGTCACGAGGGTGGTGCCTTCCTGTTGTTCCGTGCGGTGAACCTGTAGGATTCGAGGGTTCAGCGGCAGTCAAGTCTAGGCAGGCGCCGGCTCCGAATGGGCCGTGTTCGCCGGTGCAACCCGAGACTCCGTGGAACCATCGACGTTGCGGGGCAGCAGCGCCGTGGCTCCTCCTGTCGGAGGTCCGCGGTGGAATGGCGTCCGGACGTCCCGGGTTGTCACCCGGAGACGCTGCTTCTGCGAGAAGGAAACGAGGAGACCATGTCCGACGTGCTCATCGACCGTCCCGAACTCGAAGGGCTCGGCCAGTACGAGTTCGGCTGGTCCGACTCCGACAGTGCCGGTGCCTCCGCTCGACGCGGCATCTCCGACGAGGTGGTCAGTGACATCTCCGCCCGCAAGGACGAGCCGGAGTGGATGCGCAAGCTCCGCCTCAAGGCGCTGACGCTGTTCGACCGCAAGCCGATGCCCTCGTGGGGCGCGGACCTGTCGGACATCGACTTCGACAACATCAAGTACTTCGTGAAGTCCACGGAGAAGCAGGCCCAGACCTGGGAAGAGCTGCCCGAGGACATCCGCAACACCTACGAGCGTCTCGGCATCCCCGAGGCCGAGCGCCAGCGCCTCGTCGCCGGCGTCGCCGCGCAGTACGAGTCCGAGGTCGTCTACCAACAGATCCGCGAGGACCTGGAGGAGCAGGGCGTCATCTTCATGGACACCGACACGGCGCTGCGCGAGCACCCCGAGTTCTTCGAGGAGTACTTCGGCTCCGTGATCCCGGCCGGCGACAACAAGTTCGCCGCGCTGAACACCGCCGTCTGGTCCGGCGGCTCGTTCGTCTACGTCCCGAAGGGCGTGCACGTCGAGATCCCGCTGCAGGCGTACTTCCGGATCAACACCGAGAACATGGGCCAGTTCGAGCGGACGCTGATCATCGCGGACGAGGACTCCTACGTCCACTACATCGAGGGCTGCACCGCTCCGATCTACAAGTCGGACTCGCTGCACTCGGCCGTGGTCGAGATCATCGTGAAGAAGAACGCCCGCGTGCGCTACACGACGATCCAGAACTGGTCGAGCAACGTCTACAACCTCGTCACCAAGCGTGCGATCGCGCACGAGGGCGCGACGATGGAGTGGATCGACGGCAACATCGGCTCCAAGGTGACGATGAAGTACCCGTCGATCTACCTCGCCGGCGAGCACGCCAAGGGCGAGACGCTCTCCGTCGCGTTCGCCGGCCCCGGCCAGCACCAGGACGCCGGCGCGAAGATGGTCCACATGGCGCCCTACACGACGTCGTCGATCGTCTCGAAGTCGATCGCCCGTGGAGGCGGCCGCGCCGGGTACCGCGGCGAGGTCCGCGTGGACCCGGCGGCGCACCACGCCGCGAACACGGTCCGCTGTGACGCGCTGCTCGTCGACACCATCAGCCGCAGCGACACCTACCCGGCGATCGACATCCGCGTCGACGACGTCCAGCTCGGGCACGAGGCCACGGTCTCGCGTGTGAGCGAGGAGCAGCTCTTCTACCTGATGTCCCGCGGCATGCCGGAGGACGAGGCGATGGCGATGATCGTCCGTGGCTTCATCGAGCCGATCGCCCGCGAGCTCCCGATGGAGTACGCGCTCGAACTCAACAAGCTCATCGAGATGAGCATGGAAGGATCCGTCGGCTAGATGTCGAACACCAGCACCAACCCGACACCGACCGACGGGACCACCCCCGCGCCCCGCATCGACCAGCCGGTCGAGCCCTCGGCAGCGGCGCAGGGCACCGAGCAGCACGGCGCTCGCGCGCACTCCGACGGCGGCTGGGACGCGAAGGTCCCCGTGCAGACCCGCTCGGAGCGCCCGCAGTCCGGTGAGCTCGACGCCTTCCCGCCGGTGACCGGCCGCGAGGTGAACTGGAAGTTCGCACCGCTGGCGAAGCTCCAGCCGCTGCTCGACGGTGGCCTGGACGGCTCGGCGTACCCGTTCCTCGCCCGGCAGACCGAGGGCGCGGACGTCGAGTGGGGTCGCAGCGACGACCCGGCCGTCGGCTCCGCCGGGCTGCCCGAGGACCGCGCTGCGGCCGCGGCGTGGACCGCTCGTGACGCGGTCCTCAAGGTCACCGTCAAGGCGACCGAGGCGCACGAGTCGATCTCGATCACCCGCTCGGACTTCGGCACACAGCCCCGCGCGGCGCACACGGTCATCACGGCCGAGCAGCACGCGCAGGGCATCGTCGTGATCGACAACCGCGGCTCGGCGCTCCTCAGCGAGAACGTCGAGATCGTCGTCCGCGACGGTGCTCGGCTCACGGTCGTCAGCCTGCAGGACTGGGACGACGACGCCGTGCACGTGTCGACGCAGTTCGCCGAGGTCGGCCGTGACGCCTTCCTCAAGCACGTGGTGGTCTCGCTCGGCGGCGACGTCGTCCGGGTCAACCCCTCGACGCACCTCGGCGCGCAGGGCGCGGACACCGAGATGTACGGCGTGTACTTCGCCGACGCGGGGCAGTACATCGAGCAGCAGGTGTACGTGAACCACGACGCACCGAACACCCGCGGCCGCGTCAACTACAAGGGCGCGCTGCAGGGCGAGGGCGCGCACACCGTGTGGATCGGCGACGTCCTCATCGGCCGCGCCGGTGACGGCACCGACTCGTACGAGCAGAACCGCAACCTCGTCCTCACCGACGGCACGCGTGCGGACAGCATCCCGAACCTCGAGATCGAGACGGGCAACATCGAGGGCGCCGGCCACGCGAGTGCGACCGGTCGCTTCGACGACGAGCAGCTGTTCTACCTGCAGGCCCGCGGCATCCCGGAGGAGGAGGCCCGTCGTCTCGTCGTGCTCGGCTTCCTCGTCGAGGTCATCCAGAAGATCGGCGCGCCCGAGCTCGAGGAGCGCCTCATCGCCGCGGTGGAGCAGGAGCTCGCCGACGGCCGCACCGCGGTCGCGGCGGCCGAGCCCGAGGCCGAGCAGGCGGACGCCTGATGGCCGAGAAGGTCTGCGCCGAGTCCGAGATCGCCGTCGACAGCCCGATGCGTGCCGTCGTCGACGGCACGGCCGTCGCGATCGTGAAGGACTCCGCGGGCACGGTGCACGCCATCGGGGACACCTGCACCCACGGCGACATCTCGCTGGCCGAGGGCTTCGTCGAGGGCGACACGCTCGAGTGCTGGGCCCACGGGTCGCGGTTCTCGCTCGCCACCGGCAAGCCGCAGAACTTCCCCGCGTACGAGCCCGTGCCGGTCTTCCGGGTCGAGGTCCGCGACGGCGACGTCTACGTCGACGTGCACGACCCGGTCCCGGTCGACTGACCAGCGCCCCACTGCTTCCGCGGCTGACGCCGCACCTGACGCTTCAACCGAAGGAACGTGAATGTCCACTCTCGAAATCCGTGACCTGCAGGTCTCGATCGACACCGACCAGGGTGTCAAGGAGATCCTCAAGGGCGTCGACCTGACGATCAACGAGGGCGAGATCCACGCGATCATGGGCCCGAACGGCTCCGGCAAGTCGACCCTGGCCTACACGATCGCCGGGCACCCCCGGTACAACGTCGTCGGCGGCTCGATCACGCTCGACGGCGAGGACGTCCTCGCGATGAGCGTCGACGAGCGCGCCCGCGCCGGCATGTTCCTCGCGATGCAGTACCCGGTCGAGATCCCCGGCGTGACGGTGTCGAACTTCCTCCGCACCGCCAAGACGGCGATCGACGGCGAGGCACCGGCGCTGCGCGGCTGGGTCAAGGACCTCCGCCAGTCGATGGCCGACCTCAAGATGGACTCGTCGTTCGCCGAGCGCAACGTCAACGAGGGCTTCTCGGGCGGCGAGAAGAAGCGCCACGAGATCATGCAGCTCGAGCTGCTCAAGCCGAAGTTTGCCGTGCTCGACGAGACCGACTCCGGTCTCGACGTCGACGCGCTCAAGATCGTCTCCGAGGGCGTCAACCGTGCCAAGGCCGCCACCGGCCTGGGCGTGCTGCTCATCACGCACTACACGCGCATCCTCCGCTACATCAAGCCGGACTTCGTGCACGTGTTCGTGGCGGGCAAGGTCGCCGAGCAGGGCGGCCCGGAGCTCGCCGAGCGCCTCGAGAACGAGGGCTACGACCGCTACGTGCAGGCCGCGGCGGCGGGCAACTGATGATCGCCGCACTCACCCCGGAGAAGTTCGACGAGGTCGTCGAGGGCCTCAAGGAGGTCCAGGACCCGGAGCTCGGCGTCAACATCGTCGACCTCGGCCTGATCTACGACCTCGCGATGGACGACGAGGCGAACGCACTCGTCATCAGCATGACGCTGACGAGCGCGGGCTGCCCCCTCACCGACGTCATCGAGGGCGACACGGCCAACGCGCTCGACGGCATCGTCGACGCGTTCCGGATCAACTGGGTCTGGATGCCGCCGTGGGGTCCCGAGCGGATCACGGACGACGGACGCGAGATGATGCGCGCGCTCGGCTTCTCGATCTAGACGCCACCACGGACGGACGGGAGGCGCGGTGCCGGCTGGCACCGCGCCTCCCGTCCGTCGTCGGTGGGGGAGTCGGTCGCGGCCCGAGCGGGCGGGATCCGTCACGGTCGACCGTTCCCGGCGACAGCAAGTGCGCGTCCGGCGAGCGACGCGCGGCGTGTCCTGCACGCTCGCGTGGCGACGCGTGGCGACGCATGGCGAGCCGTCGCAAGTCGGGGCGAGCCGGAACGTGCGGGCACGGACGACGAGGGGCCCCGCACCGGACGGTGCGGGGCCCCTCGTGTCGGTCGCGTCAGCGGCGTCCGACCAGCTTCCACGCCAGGGGCAGGACGCCGGCGGCGATGAGCGCCTTGGCGACCCCGCCGACGATGAACGGGTACAGGCCGGCGGCGAGCACCGACTGCAGGTCGTTCGGCAGACCGAGTGCGCCGAGGGCGACGGCGAGGTACGGCAGACCGGTCACGAACGGGATCGCGCTGGCGAGCAGCATCGCGACGGTGGCACGGCCGACCTTCCGGTCCCAGTTGCGGCGGGCGAGCCAGCCGATCACGCCGGCCGCGGGGACGAAGCCGATCACGTAGCCGAAGCTCGGGAGCGCGAGGGCCTGCAGGCCGCCCTGCATGTCGGCGAAGAACGGGGCACCGGCGAGGCCGGCGACCGCGTAGACGAGCAGCGCGAGCATGCCGCGGCGGGCGCCGAGCGTCGCGCCGACGAGCACGACCGCCAGGGTCTGGCCCGTGACCGGCACCGGCCACATCGGGACCTCGAGCTGCGCGAGCGCCGCGGTGAAGAGGGCACCGCCGGCCACGAGGGCGGCGTCGGTGGCGAGGCCCGAGGTGCGGATGCGGTCGGCGAGGACTGCGCGGCGAGCGAACCCGGTGGCGTTCGTCATGGATTCTCCTAGAATGGACTGCTGGTCCCGTTCGAGGACCATCGGTCCCGTCAGCGTAGCGGTGCACCTCCCGCACACGTCGTTGTGCACATCACCAACTGATTGGACGTCCTCTAGTGCTTGCCGTGCACGACCTCGAGATCCGTGTCGGGGCCCGCCTCCTCATGGAGAACGTGTCCTTCCGTGTCGAGAAGGGTGACAAGATCGGCCTCGTCGGGCGCAACGGCGCCGGCAAGACCACGATGACCAAGGCGCTGGCGGGTGAGTCGCAGCCGACCGACGGCAAGATCGACCGCTCCGGCGAGATCGGCTACCTGCCGCAGGACCCCCGGTCGGGCAACCCGGAGGACACCGCGCGGAAGCGCATCCTCGACGCCCGCGGTCTCGGCGAGCTCGTCGAGGGCATCCGCCAGGCGACGCTCGACATGGCGAGCGAGGACGCCGACGTCGCCGAGAAGGCCATGCGCCGCTACAGCCGGCTCGACGACCAGTTCAACGCGCTCGGCGGCTACGCAGCCGAGGCCGAGGCCGCCTCCATCGCGTCGAACCTCAAGCTCCCGGACCGCATCCTCGACCAGCCGCTCAAGACGCTCTCCGGTGGTCAGCGCCGCCGCATCGAGCTCGCGCGCATCCTGTTCTCGGACGCCGAGACGATGATCCTCGACGAGCCGACCAACCACCTCGACGCCGACTCGATCGTCTGGCTGCGGGAGCACCTCAAGACCTACCCGGGCGGCGTCATCGTCATCTCCCACGACGTCGAGCTCGTCGACGAGGTCGTCAACCGCGTGTTCTACCTCGACGCCAACCGGCAGACCATCGACGTCTACAACATGGGGTGGAAGCTCTACCAGCGGCAGCGTGCCGCCGACGAGGAGCGCCGCCGCAAGGAGCGCGCGAACGCCGAGAAGAAGGCCGCCACGCTCAAGGACCAGGCCGCCCGGTTCGGCGCGAAGGCCACGAAGGCCGCGGCGGCGCACCAGATGGTCGCACGCGCCGAGAAGCTGCTCGCGGGCCTCGAGGACGAGCGCGCAGTCGACCGCGTCGCGAAGCTGCGGTTCCCGACGCCCGCGGCGTGCGGTCGCACCCCGCTCATGGCCGAGGGGCTGTCGAAGTCCTACGGCTCGCTCGAGATCTTCGCCGGCCTCGACCTGGCGATCGACCGCGGCTCGCGCGTCGTCATCCTCGGCTTCAACGGCGCCGGCAAGACGACGCTGCTCCGGATCCTCGCGGGTGCCGACCAGCCGGACACGGGCGAGATCCTGCCCGGGCACGGCCTGCGCATCGGGTACTACGCGCAGGAGCACGAGAACATCGACGTGAACCGCTCGGTCATCGAGAACATGGTCTCGGCGTCGCCGAACCTCACCGAGACCGAGGCACGACGGGTGCTCGGGTCGTTCCTCTTCACCGGCGACGACGGCTACAAGAAGGCCGGCGTCCTCTCCGGCGGTGAGAAGACGCGTCTGTCGCTCGCGATGATCGTCGTCTCGGGTGCGAACGTGCTGCTCCTCGACGAGCCCACGAACAACCTGGACCCCGCGTCGCGCGAGGAGATCCTCGGCGCGCTGGCCGGGTACGAGGGCGCGGTCGTCCTCGTGTCGCACGACGCCGGCGCGGTCGAGGCGCTGAACCCGGAGCGCGTGCTCCTGCTGCCGGACGGCACCGAGGACCACTGGAACAAGGACTACGCGGAGCTCATCGAGCTGGCGTAGCCGGAGACGGACGGGAGGCCCGTGGCGGAGTCCGCCACGGGCCTCCCGTCCGTCCGGCGGTCGCCGTGCGGTCAGCGACCCGCGCCCAGCAGTTCGTCCTCGACCTCGTCGTCGGAACGGGGCTTGGCGTCCTTGCGCCGCTGCCGCTCCAGCGCGCGCTCGCGCTCCTCGGGGTCGTCCTGGTTGAGGTTCCGGTACTCCTGCACCATCAGGTACGCCAGGAAGCCGAAGCCGCCGGCCGCGAACAGGAACCACTGGATGAAGTAGCTGAGGTGGAGCCCGGTGTCGGCACTCGGGCGGTCCCACCCCAGCGGGCGGGATTCGTCCGGCGCGGGGGACTCCGCGGCGAGCTGCCCGTAGGCGCCCGTCCAGATCGGGGTGTCGACCTTGGCCGCGACGTCGGCGAGCGTCACGGACTGCACCTGGTCGGTGTGGGCGGGATCGGTGCGGCCGGGGATGCGGGGCTCGCTCTGCTGCAGGCGAGCCGTGACCGTCACCTCGCCGCTCGGCGGGGCGGGCACGTGGTCCGGGGCGTCCTGCCGGTTGCCCGTCGGCACCCAGCCGCGGTCCACGACGAACGCCCGACCGTCGGCGGTGACGAGCGGGGTGAGGACCTCGAAGCCCGGCTGGCCGTTGTGCACACGGTTGCGCACGAGGAGCTGGTCGGCGACGTCGTAGCGGCCCGTCACCTCGACCCGCAGCCACTGCTGGTCGTCGTTCCAGCTCGATGCCCGGGGGAGCGCCTGGTCGACGGGTACGGGGGTGTGGTCGTAGTTCTGCGCGATCTGCTCGTTCTGGCGGACGGCCTCGTTCCGGCGGTCCCACTGCCACATGCCGAACAGGGTGCAGACGATCGCGAAGGCGACCGCGATCGCGAAGTAGCCGAGCCAGCGACGGCTGCGGACGAAGCCCCAGCCGACGAACGGGTCCGAGGCGCCTCCGGGAGCCGGAGCGTCGTCGCGGTCGAGCACCGCCGTCGGACCACGGTCGCCGGCCGCCGCACGCTGGATCTTCGCGGCGTGCTTCCGGCCGTAGCGGGCGCTCGGGTCGAACTGCTCCGTCATCGTCCGGTGCCGCTGGAGCGCACCCCGACGTCGTTCTTCGGGGCGTCCTCGCGGGCACGGACGTCGTCGAGGTGGTCGACGTCCTCGTGCATGCCGGTCACGCGGACCGGGAACGAGCGGGAACGCAGGTAGTCGGCGAGGAAGTCGCAGTGCTCCTCGCACGCGGCCCAGATCTTCACGCGGTCGATGGCGTGGATGCGCGGGTTGCGCCAGTTGACACGCCACTCAGCGGTGTTGGTGCAGCCGGCGCGCGAGCAGACCGGCGTCGAACCGGGCTCGGTGAACAGGTCGAACGTCGCCCCCATCAGCGGCGTGCCCGGGGCTTGGCGGACCAGACGCGGGAGCGGTCACCGTTCCGCTGCCACTCCTCCTGCGCGTGCTGCGCCTGCTCGCGCAGGCGCTCCTGCTCGGCACGGTACGCCTCGGCACGGGCGTCCTCCTGCCGTTCGCGGAGGCGCGGGTCGACGGCGTCGTACAGCTCGATGGCGCCGGCCGGGGACACGATGTCGCTCTCGGCGCGGCTGCCGGCGTTCGCGAGGATGACCGCGACCCACGGGATGACGGCGGCGAGGACGATCGGGATCACCGCGAGCCACGAGTGCCAGGTCGTCCAGATGAGCACGGCGCCGATGAAACACACGACGCGGACGGCCATCTGCCAGACGTACTTCGACAGCCGGTGTGCGCGATCGAGTTCAGGGGAGTCCGGCAGTGACGTGATGCTCTGCGTGGAACCCGAGGTGGTGTGCGTCGCGTGGAACCGGCGCTGCGTCGACTTCATACGGTGTTCTTCCATTCGCCCGGACACCAGCCTAAGCCCGCACCACCGACAGTGGGCCCGCCGCGCGGGGGACAGCTGCGGGGACCGGCTCCGGTACGCTCGTCCGGGCGTGTCCGGCGGTCCTCGCGACCGTGGTGCGCCGTGTCACCACCACTCGAACGGAAGCGCGATCATGACCACCTCTCGTACCGTCCTCGTCACCGGCGGCAACCGCGGCATCGGCCACGCCCTCGCGGCCCGCTTCGTCGCCGCCGGACACCGCGTCGCCGTCACCTCCCGCAGCGGCCAGGGCGGCCCCGAGGGCGCGCTCACCGTCGCCGCCGACATCACGGACTCCGCCTCGGTCGACGCCGCGTTCACGCGGGTCGAGGCCGAGCTCGGCCCGATCGAGGTGCTCGTCGCCAACGCCGGCATCACGAACGACCAGCTGCTGCTCCGCATGTCCGAGGAGGACTTCACGAGCGTGGTCGACACGAACCTGACCGG
This sequence comes from Curtobacterium citri, assembly GCF_030362955.1. NCBI lineage: Bacteria > Bacillati > Actinomycetota > Actinomycetes > Micrococcales > Microbacteriaceae > Curtobacterium > Curtobacterium citri. Next base: position 55,468 of record NZ_JAUCML010000005.1, on the reverse strand, counting down.
CACCTTCCGGGTCGTCAAGCGCGCCACGAAGGGGATGATGAAGGCGAGGTTCGGCCGGATCGTGCTGATGTCGAGCGTCGTCGGTGCCTACGGCCAGGTCGGCCAGGTCAACTACGCGTCGTCGAAGGCCGCGCTCGTCGGCATGGCGCGGTCGATCACCCGTGAGCTCGGCTCGCGGGGCATCACGGCGAACGTCGTGGCGCCGGGCTTCATCCAGACGGACATGACCGCGGCGCTGCCGGAGGAGCTGCAGGCCGAGTTCAAGAAGCAGATCCCGGCGGCGCGCTACGGCACCGTGGACGACGTCGCCGACGCCACGCTGTTCCTGGCGAGCGACGGCGCCGGGTACGTCTCCGGGGCGGTCATCCCGGTCGACGGCGGTCTCGGGATGGGCCACTAGGCCGGAACTCGGGTCGCGCGGCCGCTCAGCCGCGCAGGCCCAGTGCGGCGAGCACCGACGAGAGGTCGCGGTCGACCACCGCCACGTCGGCCTCGGCGCGCACGCGCGGCTTCGCGTCGAAGGCGACCGACAGTGCCGCGACGCGCATCATCTCGAGGTCGTTCGCCCCGTCGCCGACCGCGACCGTCTGCGCTGCTCCCACCCCGTCGGCACCGGCCCACTCGCGCAGCGCGGCCGCCTTGGCCTGCGCGTCGACGACCTCGCCCCGGACCCGCCCGGTGAGGACGCCGTCGACCACCTCGAGCCGGTTCGCCCGGCAGTGGTCGAGGCCGAGCCGCTCGGCGAACGGGTCGAGGACCTCGTGGAAGCCGCCGGACACCACGCCGACGGTCCCGCCCGCGGCGTGGACGCCGCGGACCAGCTCGTCGGCGCCCCGCGTGACGCGGACCGCCTCCTGCGCGCGTGCGGTGACGTCGGCCGGGAGGCCCGCCAGGGTCGCGACCCGCTCCCGCAGGCTCTCGGCGAAGTCGATCTCCCCGCGCATGGCGCGCTCCGTCACCGCCTGCACCTGTGGCCGGGTCCCGGCGTGGTCGGCGAGCAGTTCGATGACCTCGTCCTCGAGCAGCGTGGAGTCGGCATCGAGGACGACGAGGAAGCGTGGCACGGACCAACGGTACCGACAGCAGGAGGCGCGGCCGACGTCTGTGACGTCAGCCGCGCCTCCAGGCCGGGTCCGAGGTGTCAGGCCTCGACGCGGACGCCCTTGCCCACGACCGTGATGCCCGACTCGGTCACCGTGAAGCCGCGGCCCTCGTCCGTCTCGCGGTCGACGCCGACCTGCGCGCCCGGGGCGATCACCACGTCCTTGTCGAGGATGGCGCGGTTGACGACGGCGCCGGCCCCGATCGAGGCGCGTTCGAACACGATCGAGTCGAGGACCTTCGCGCCCGAGTCGATCCCGCACCAGGGACCGATGACGCTGCGCTCGACCTGGGCGCCGGACAGCAGGCAGCCGAGCGCGACGATCGAGTCGACGGTCGAACCCGTGTTGCCGTTCGCGTCGCGCACGAACTTCGCCGGCGGCAGGTTCGTCTGCTGGTTGAAGATCGGCCAGTCCTGGTTGTACAGGTTGAAGACCGGCACGGGGGCGATGAGGTCCATGTGCGCGTCGAAGAACGAGTCGATCGTGCCGACGTCGCGCCAGTAGTAGCGGTCGCGCTCGTTCGAACCGGGGACGTCGTTGCGCTGCAGGTCGTACACGCCGGCGTCGCCGCGGGACACGAAGTCCGGCACGATGTCGCCGCCCATGTCGTGCGCGCTCGACTCGATCTGGCCGTCGCGGAGCACGGCGTCGACGAGGGCGTCGGCGTCGAAGACGTAGTTGCCCATCGACGCGAGGATCTCGCCGGGGGAGTCCGCGAGGCCGACGGCGTCCTTGGGCTTCTCGAGGAAGGCGTCGATCTTGGTGGGGTCGTCCTGGTCGACCTGGATGACCCCGAACTGGTCGGCGAGTCCGATCGGCTGGCGGATCGCCGCGACCGTGGCACTGCGGCCGGAGGCGATGTGGGCCTCGATCATCTGGTGGAAGTCCATGCGGTAGACGTGGTCGGCACCGACCACGACCACGATGTCCGGGCGCTCGTCGCGCAGCAGGTTGAGCGACTGCAGGATGGCGTCCGCCGAACCGGCGAACCACCGCTTGCCGAGACGCTGCTGCGCCGGCACCGACGCGACGTAGGACCCGAGCAGCCCCTCCATGCGCCATGTCTCGGCGACGTGGCGGTCGAGGCTGTGCGACTTGTACTGCGTCAGGACGACGATCTTCTGCAACCCGGAGTTGACCAGGTTCGAGAGCGCGAAGTCGATGAGGCGGAAGTTCCCACCGAACGGGACAGCGGGCTTCGCGCGGTCGGCCGTGAGCGGCATGAGCCGCTTGCCCTCGCCTCCGGCGAGCACGATGCCGAATACCTTCTTTGGTGCCATGTGGTTCACAGTAGGCGTCCGGACAGTGAACCCGTTACGTTGAGTCCGTGCGAGTCGATCTACTGACCAGGGAGTATCCGCCGGAGGTCTACGGCGGAGCGGGTGTCCACGTGGCCGAGCTCACGGCTGCGCTGCGGTCGGGGACGGACACGGACGTGCGGGTGCGGGCCTTCGGTGGCCACCGCGACGAGCAGGGCGTGACGGCGTACGGCACGCCCGCCGGGCTCGAGGGCGCGAACGGCGCGCTGCAGGCGCTGGGCACCGACGTGGCCATCGCGGCCGACGTCGCGGGTGCCGACCTCGTGCACTCGCACACCTGGTACGCGAACGCCGCCGGGCGGATCGCGCAGCTCACGCACGGCATCCCGCACGTGGTGACCGCGCACAGCCTCGAGCCGCTGCGCCCCTGGAAGGCCGAGCAGCTCGGCGGTGGCTACCGCCTGTCGAGCTGGATGGAGCGCGAGGCGTTCGAGCAGGCCGACGGCGTCATCGCGGTGTCGAAGGCGATGCGCGCCGACATCCTCCGCTCGTACCCGTCGATCGACCCGGCCAAGGTGCACGTCGTCTACAACGGCATCGACATCGACGAGTGGAAGCCCACCGTCGACGAGGACGCCGTCCGCGCCCTCGGGATCGACCCGACGCGCCGCTCGGTCGTCTTCGTCGGGCGCATCACCCGGCAGAAGGGCCTGCCCTACCTGCTCCGCGCCGTGGCGTCCCTGCCGTCGGACGTGCAGATCGTCCTGTGCGCCGGCGCGCCCGACACCCCGGAGATCATGGCCGAGGTCACCGGGCTCGTCGAGTCGCTGCGGCAGCAGCGCGACGGCGTCGTGTGGATCGACCGGATGCTCGCGCACCGCGAGATCGTCAACGTGCTCTCGTCCGGCACGGTCTTCGTCTGCCCGTCGATCTACGAGCCCCTCGGCATCGTGAACCTCGAGGCCATGGCGTGCGGCATCCCCGTCGTCGGCACGCGCACCGGCGGCATCCCCGAGGTCGTGGCCGACGGCCTGACCGGACGCATCGTGCCGATCGACCAGGCGCAGGACGGCACCGGCACGCCGAACGACCCGGACCGGTTCGTCGCGGACCTCGCGGCCGGGCTCGAGGAGGTCCTCGCCGACGAGGGGCTCGCGAAGCTCATGGGACGCGCCGGACGCATGCGCGTCGAGAGCGAGTTCACGTGGGACGCGATCGCACGGCGGACACGGCAGGTCTACGACGGGGTGCTCGCCCGGAAGCCGTAGGCTGGGGCCATGCCCTCGGTCGTGCGCTTGTCAGACGTCTCCGTGGTCCGCAACGGGGCCACCATCCTCGACGGGATCTCGTGGGAGGTGCAGGACGACGAACGCTGGGTGGTGCTCGGCGCGAACGGCGCCGGCAAGACGACGCTGCTCCAGGTCGCGGGTGCCCAGACCTTCCCGACGTCGGGTGAGGTCGAGGTGCTCGGCACCGAGCTCGGCGGGGCCGACCTGTTCGAGCTGCGGCCGCGCATCGGCTTCGCGTCGACCGCGCTCGCCCGGCGCATCCCGGTGACCGAGAAGGTCCTCGACGTCGTCCTCACCGCCGCGTACTCCGTCACGGGCCGCTGGAACGAGGAGTACGAGGAGCTCGACGTCCGTCGTGCCCAGCGCGTGCTCGACGAGTGGGGCCTCGGCGACTTCACCGAGCGGACCTTCGGCGAGCTGAGCGACGGCGAGCAGAAGCGGGTGCAGATCGCCCGCGCCGTGATGACCGACCCCGAGGTGCTCTTCCTCGACGAGCCGGCGGCGTCGCTCGACCTCGGCGCCCGCGAGAGCCTCGTCCGGACGCTCGGCGGCTACGCCCAGAGCGGCGACTCGCCGGCGATCGTCATCGTGACCCACCACGTCGAGGAGATCCCCGCCGGCTTCACGCACGCCCTCGTGCTCGCCGACGGCCGCATCCAGGCCGCCGGTCCCGTCGACGAGGTCCTGACCGCCGCCACGCTCTCCGAGGCGTTCGGGATCGAACTGACCGTGTCGAAGGACGCCGGTCGGTACACGGCACGCGCCGTCTGACGCTCCCGATCACGGCCGTCGTCTGGTAACGTGAACGGCTGGCGCACGCCGCAGACTTCCCGCGCGGTGGCCACCCGGGTCCGCCCGGACCGGGCATCCGCGCACCTCCCACCATCTCCAACCGAGGAATCTCCATGAAGACCGACACCCACCCCGAGTACAACGCCATCGTCTTCCGCGACCTGGCCTCCGGTGAGACGTTCCTGACGCGTTCGACCGCGACCAGCGACAAGACCATCGAGCTCGACGGTGCGACCTACCCGGTCATCGACGTCGAGATCTCGTCGGCGTCGCACCCGTTCTACACGGGCAAGCAGCGCATCCTCGACTCGGCCGGTCGCGTCGAGAAGTTCAACCAGCGCTTCAAGGGCTTCAGCAAGTAAGCAGCCCCCGCGCTCGAACGGGCGGTCCTCCTGCGGGAAGACCGCCCGTTCTGCGTCGCGGGCGCGGTGCGGGCGCAGTGCGCCCGGGCGCTGCTTCGTGGTGCGCCGTGCTCCGGCACCACGGAAGGCACGTCGTGCCGTGCGATCGCGTGGTGCGACGTGCCTCCCGTTGTGCGGACGACACGGCAGCGGCGGCCGGGAGGCGCGGTGCCACCCCGCCACGCCGCTCGCGCGGGCAGGACGCGGCGTCGCCGACGCGCTCAGGCGTTGCGGTGCGGCCAGCGCCCGTCGGCGGTGAAGGACGGGTCGCGCTGCTTGCGCATGTACTCCTGGAACGAGGTCGCCTGGTCGGAGCACCAGCCGACCTGCTTGCGGTGGAGCTCCTCGGCGGAGATGCCGAGCTCCTCCGGGTACTTCGCGGCGAGGGCCTGCGCGACACGTCCGGCAGCGACGGCGTCGGCCTGGGCGTCGTGCGCGTCGGAGAGGGTGACGCCGTAGAGCTCCGACGCCGCCTCGAGCGTCCGCTTGCCCTTCCGGTACGTGTCGAGCGCCTTGTCCATCACGAGCGGGTCCACGACGTTGCCGATGACGGGGGAGGCGAAGCCGTGCCGCTTGGCCTCGCGGTCGAGCACGGTGAGGTCGTACGGGGCGTTGTAGATGACGAGCGGGATCCCGCGGGCGAACACGGCCTCGACCGCGGCGATGACCTCGGCGACGACCTCGCTCGCCGGACGCCCCTCGGCCTGGGCGCGCTCGGTCGTGTAGCCGTGCACGGCCGCGGCTCCCTCGGGGATCGCGATGCCCGGGTCGGCGACCCACGCACCGCCGACGATGGAGCGGCCCGTCATGTCGATCAGGCCGACGTGCGCGGTGACGATGCGCGCGGTCTCGACGTCGACGCCGGTGGTCTCGAGGTCGAACACGCCGAGGGCGTGCCACCACGGGCGTCCGCTGAGGTCCTGCATCCCGGGGAAGGCCGGTGCGGGCGTGTCGAGCGTGGTTCCGGTGTACGTCACGTCCCGAGGCTAACGGGACGCACCGACACGGTCCACGCGACCCGCCTCGTCGGCGGTGAGCCGCGCCTCCCGTCCGGACACGACGACCGCGCCGGACGACGCGACCGCCCTACTGGGCGACCGGCCGCCCGACGTGCAGCCAGTAGAAGGACTGCGTCCCCATCGTCAGCGTGACGGTCCCGTCCTCGTCGAACGACGGGAAGGACCCGCCGCCGAACAGGTCGTACAGCGGCCGACCGGCGAACTCCGGCGCCGTGATCGTGACCGACGTCGGGTTCGTGGCGAACGAGAACACGCAGAGCACGTCCTCGGCGGACGGGCCGAACTGCTGCCCGGACCCCTCCCACGAGCGCACGAACGCCAGCACCGAGTCGTTGTCGGTGTCCTGCACCTGCAGTGATCCCATGCCGAAGACCGGGTGCGCCTTGCGGACGTGGATCACGTTGCGGACCCAGTGCAGCAGGGACCGGGACTGGGCGAGCTGCGCCTCGACGTTCACCTGCGCGTAGTTGTAGACGAGCGACTGCACGACGGGCAGGTAGAGCTTGCCCGGGTCCGCGGTCGAGAAGCCCGCGTTGCGGTCCGGCGTCCACTGCATCGGCGTGCGCGAGGAGTCGCGGTCCGGCAGCCAGATGTTGTCGCCCATGCCGATCTCGTCCCCGTAGTAGAGGAACGGCGACCCGGGCAGCGAGAACAGCAGGGCGTGGATGAGCTCGAGCTCGGCGCGGGAGTTGTCGAGCAGCGGTGCGAGGCGACGGCGGATGCCGATGTTCGACCGCATGCGCGGGTCGTAGCCGTACCAGCCGTACATCGCCTGCCGGTACTCCTCGCTCACCATCTCGAGCGTCAGCTCGTCGTGGTTGCGGAGGAAGACGCCCCACGCGGCCTTCTCGGGCACGTCGAGGGTCTCGGACAGGATCGCCTTGAGCTCGGCGGCGTGCTGGGCGCGGAGCGAGTAGAAGATGCGCGGCATCACCGGGAAGTCGAACGCCATGTGGCACTCGGGCTCCTCGTCGGTACCGAAGAACGCCGCCGTCTCGCGCGGCCACTGGTTCGCCTCGGCGAGCAGGACGCGACCGGGGTACTCGTCGTCGACCATCGACCGGAGCTTCTTGATGAACTCGTGGGTCTCCGGCTCGCCCTCGCCGTTGCCCTCCTCGGACTCGAAGAGGTACGGGATGGCGTCGAGCCGCAGCCCGTCGACGCCGAGGTCGAGCCAGTGCCGGACGACGTCGTACACAGCCTCGACCACGGCCGGGTTCTCGAAGTTGAGGTCGGGCTGGTGCGAGAAGAACCGGTGGAAGAAGAACTGCCGGCGCACCGGGTCGAACGTCCAGTTCGACTCCTCGGTGTCGACGAAGATGATGCGGATGTTCTCGTAGTGCTCGTCGGTGTCGCGCCACACGTAGAAGTCGCCGTAGGGGCCGTCCGGGTCCTCGCGGGACTGCTGGAACCACTCGTGCTGGTCCGAGGTGTGGTTGATCACCATGTCGATCACGATGCGCATGTTGCGCTCGTGCGACTTCGTGACGAGTTCGCGGAAGTCGTCGAGCGTGCCGAACTCCGGCAGGATCGCGCGGTAGTCCGAGATGTCGTACCCGCCGTCGCGCATCGGCGACTGGAAGAACGGCGGCAGCCAGATGGCGTCGACGCCGAGCCACTGGAGGTAGTCGAGCTTGCCGATGACGCCCTGGATGTCCCCGATGCCGTCGCCGTTCGAGTCGACGAACGAGCGGATCATGCACTCGTAGAAGACCGAACGCTTGTACCACTGCGGGTCCAGCGTGAGTCCGGGCAGCTGGATCGGGGCCGTGAAGGTCAAGCGTGCTCCTCAGTCGTCGGCGGGCCGGTGGCGTGGCCCGACCCGACCAACAGTAGGCGCGTCCCGCTGCTGCTGTCCGCGGGTTGCGGTCACGACCGCGCCGGGTGGCCGGACGGGAGGCACACCCTCCTCCACAGGGCGCCTCCCGCCCGTCGTCGTCCACCGCCGGGCGCGGAGTGCCCGCCGCCGCGGTGCGGCTTCGTAGACTGGCCGCGATGCAACCACCCGTGATCTCCCCGTACCAGTCGCTCGTGGCCGCGACCCCGGTCGTGCACCGCGCTGTCGCGGTCGACGGCCGCACGACCCACTACTGGGAGTACGGCCCCGCCGACGCCACCGCGACGGTGCTGGCGGTGCACGGGTTCCGCGGCGACCACCACGGGCTCGAGACGATCGCGGCACACCTCCGCGGAGTGCGGGTCATCGTGCCCGACCTGCCCGGCTTCGGCGTCTCGGACCCGCTCCCGGTGTCGGACATCGGTGCCTACGTCGACTGGCTCACCGGGTTCCACCGCGCCCTCGGACTCGGCGTCGACACCGTCGTGCTCGGGCACTCGTTCGGGTCGATCGTGACCGCGGCGACCGTCGCCGCCGGACTCGCGACCCGGCTGCTCGTGCTCGTGAACCCGATCGCCGCCCCGGCACTGCAGGGCCCCCGGGGCGTCGCGACCGCCATCGCGGTCGGCTACTACCGCGCCGGGGCCGTGCTGCCCCGCCCGCTCGGCCTCGGACTGCTCCGGAACCCGGCCATCGTGCGGGGCATGAGCGTCGCGATGCTCAAGACGCGTGACCGCGACACGCGCCGGTGGGTGCACGACCAGCACGACCGGTACTTCTCAGCCTTCGCCGACCGGACGAGCGTGCTCGAGGCGTTCCGGACCTCCGTGTCGCACGACGTGTCCGAGTACGCGGACCGGATCGACGTGCCGGTGCTGCTCGTCGCGGCCGAGCACGACGACATCACGGCGGTGCCGGCGCAGCGCCGACTGGCTGAGCGGCTGGCGGACGCCGAGCTCGTCGTGGTGCCCGGCGTGGGGCACCTGGTGCACTACGAGACGCCGGGAGCAGCGGCCGACGCCGTGCTCCGGCGGATGGCGGACACGCCCGCGAAGCGTTCGGCGCGCGGCGGTGCGAAGCGGTCGACGACCGGACGGGCATCCGCGAAGGCGTCGCCACCGAAGCCGACGCCACCGCAGGACGGGCCGACCGGGGAGACGGCGTCGTGAGGCGACTCCGGATCGGGATCGACTGCCGCTACGTCCGCATCGGGCGACACGACGGCATCAGCCGGTTCACCGCCGGGATCGTCGCGCACCTGCCCGACCGGCACGACCACGTCCTCCTGGTGCACGACGACCGCCAGCTCGACCAGCTGCCCGCCGGCATCCCGTGGGAGCGCATCCCGGCGCCGACCGACGCGGGGGAGCCGCTGGTCGCCCGACGGGTGTCACGGCTCGGGCTCGACGCCGTGTTCTCGCCGATGCAGACGATGGGGTCCCGCGGCCGTCGCTACGCGCTCGTGCTCACCCTGCACGACCTCATCTACTACCGGAACCGCACGCCCCCGCGCGAGTTCTCGTGGCCGATCCGGCTCGGCTGGCGGCTCTTCCACCTGAGCTGGGCGCCGCAGCGGTTCCTGCTGAACGGGGCCGACGGCGTCGTCACGGTGTCGGAGACGACCGCACGCCTGATCGAGGCGCACCGGCTGACGAGCCGACCGGTCACGGTGGCGTACAACGCCGCCGACCCGGCCGAACCGCGCGACCCCGCCGCGGGACGCGAGCGCTCCCTCGTCTACATGGGCTCGTTCATGCCGTACAAGAACGTCGAGACGCTCGCCGCGGCGCTCCCGCTCCTCGGTCCCGACTGGACGCTGCACTGCATGTCCCGGGTGAGCGACGCCGACCGCCACCGGCTCGAGCGTCTGGCCCCGGAGGGCGCCGTGGTCTTCCACGACGGGGCGTCGGACGACGAGTACCTCGCGGCACTGCGGACGGCGACGGCACTCGTCACGGCCTCGTACGACGAGGGCTTCGGCATCCCGCTGGTCGAGGCCATGGGGGTCGGGACGCCGGTCGTCGTCAGCGACGTGCCCATCTTCCGGGAGATCGGCGGGGACGCGGCCGAGTACTTCGACCCGTCGTCACCCGCCGCGGTCGCCGCGGCCGTCCGCCGCGTCGAGGAACGCTGGGACGACGCGTCGCGGGCGTCGCTCGAACGCGCCGCACGGTTCCGGTGGCAGGACTCGGCGGAGCAGGTCGTCCGCGCGGTGGAACGCGCCGTGACGGACCGCGAGCGGCGCTGACGGACCGCGAGCGGCGCTGATCGAGCGCGGTCGGTACTGACCGGCCGCGGCACCGGACCGCGGCCGGAGCACATCGACGGTGTGCGCCGCTGTGTCAGGACGGCCGCGCGGAGCCGATCGTCGCCCCCGGGAACACCCGGTGCGTCCGGTCCGTCGCCACGTCGACGATCGCCGCGAGGGCGACGCCCCGCCCGACCGTCAGCACCACGACGCGCTGGTCGGCCGGTTCGTCCGACGGGCCGTCCGGACCCCAGGAGCAGGACACCCCGACCACGCCGCCGATCGTCCCGACGGTCCGCGCGAGGTCGAGGCGCCGGACGGAGGTGGCGGCGTCGTTCGAGACCCCGACGCGCAGCCCGTCGAAGCGGGCCTCGACACCGACGCGCACACCGTTCCCGTCCGCGGCCGCGACCGCTGCGCTGAGAGCACGCACGAGGTCCGTCTGCTCGCCGTGCGACAGACCACCGTCCGCCACCACGACGGCGGACACGTCCCAGCTCGCGAAGGAGCGCTTCTCGGTCGCTCCGTCCTGCACGGACGCGACGCCGTCGACGTCGGTGGCGAGCGTCCGCAGCCGGTCGAGGGCTGCGTCGGGCTGCGGGAAGATCCCACCGACGCCGTTCTGGATGCTCCCGATGATGGTGGAGAGCACGAGGACCAGCACGACCCCGGTGACGGCGGCGGCCAGTGCGATGACCGATCCGCTCCGGACCCGTCGGGCGACCGGGGGACGGGTCACCGATGCCGTGTCCGGTCCGAACGCGCGGTCGAGGTCGTCCGGGTCGTCCCCGGGTCCCGTCGGTTGTGTCGTCATCGCCTCCCCCTCCGAGCACGCTGGCCGTCCGATCGTGGATCGGAGCCTAGCGGCGGGCAGGGACAGTGGCGCTCAGCGCCGTCCGGACAGCGACGGGAGTCGTTCAGCGGCGCTCGAGCGGGTTCTGCTCCACGAACGACTCGTCGCCGGTCTGCTCGGAGACCTCGTCGAGCGGGTCGTCGAACCGGACGAGCTCGGCACGGAAGCGCTCGGGGTCCCAGCGGAAGGAGTGCACCGACCCGTTCCGGATCGGCGTGGACCAGCGCTCGGCGGTCCCGGGGGCCGCGGCGTTGACGACGCTCCGGATCACCGCGCCGTGCGTTGCCACCACCACCGACCCGGCGTCGAAGCGGACGGCGATCTCGGCGAGGGTCTCGGTCGCCCGCGCGAGGAGTGCGGCGCGGGACTCCCGCCCGGGCACGTCGTCGTTCGGGTAGCGCTCGGTCACCTCGGTGTCGGTGAGCCCCTCGGCCTCTCCGTAGGACCGTTCCGCGAGTCCCGGGTAGGTGGTGGGCTCCGGCAGGCCGAGGTGGCGGGCGATGATCGCGCCCGTCTCGGAGGCCCGGGAGAGCGGGGACGCGACGACGGCGTCGAAGCGCCGCCGTCCGAGCAGGAGCGCCGTGGCGGCGGCCTGCGACCGGCCGGTGTCGTTGAGGGGGATGTCGGTCGAGCCCTGGATGCGGCGCTGTGCGTTCCAGTCGGTCTCGCCGTGCCGGACCAGGGTGAGGAGCGTCGTCACCGGTCGATCATCGCAGACGACCCGGAGGACGGGTCCGTCGTGTCCGGTCGGCTCGCCGCGGGCAGGAGCCGCGCGGCCAGGGCCTCGAGCGTCTCGGTCGTGCCGGCGTCGATCTTGGCGACGGCCCGACGGTCGCTCCGCGTCGCGCCGCGGTTGACGATGACGACGGGGCGCTTCCTCCGGGTGGCGTGGTCGACGAGCCGGACGCCGGAGTTGACGGTGAGCGACGACCCGACGACGAGCAGGGCGTCGGCGTCGGCGACGATCGACACCGCCTCGCGGAACTTCTCGGCCGGCACGAACTCGCCGAAGAAGACGACGTCGGGCTTGAGCACGCCGCCGCACACCGAGCAGTCGGGCACCCGGAACCGCTCCACGTCGGTGATCTCGACGTCACCGTCCGGCTGCAGCTGGACGGTGCCGGGCTCGTCGATCCACGGGTTGTCCCGGTCGAGGACGGCCGCGAGGTCGGCGCGGGAGAACACCTGCCCGCAGGTCAGGCACACCGCGCGGTCCATGGAGCCGTGCACCTCGACGACCCGGCGCGACCCGGCACGCAGGTGCAGGCCGTCGACGTTCTGCGTGACCACGCCGCCGACGACCCCGGCGTCCTCGAGCGCCGCGAGCGCCCGGTGACCGGCGTTCGGGCGCGCCGCGGCGAAGGTCCGCCAGCCGAGGTGCGACCCGGCCCAGTACCGCTGCCGCTTGGCGGGGTCGGCACGGAACTCCTGGAACGTCATCGGCTTCCGCACGACGCGGCCGGCGCCGCGGTAGTCGGGGATGCCCGAGTCGGTGCTCAGTCCGGCTCCGGACAGCACGGCGATCCGCTTGCCCGCCAGGAGCTCCACGACGCGGTCGAGCTCGTCCTGCATCGGGTCGGTCAGCACGTCGTCCACGGTACCCTCAACAGCCGAACGCCCAGCCGCCTTCCCACGAAACGAGCCCCGTGCACCCCGTCCGCATCGACTCCCTCGACGACCCCCGTCTCGACGACTTCGCCCGGCTCACCGACGTCGCGCTCCGCCGGGTGACCGAACCCGAGGGCGGCCTGTACATCGCCGAGTCGAACACGGTCATCGAGCGGGCGGTCCGGGCCGGCCACGTGCCGCGCAGCGTCATCGTGCAGGAGAAGTGGCTCGACAGCGTCCTGCCGCTCGTCGCCGACCACGACGGCCCGGTGTTCGTCGGCCCGGACGCGCTGCTCGAGGAGCTCACCGGGTTCCGGATGCACCGGGGTGCCCTCGCGGCGATGCACCGCCCGGTCCTGCCGTCCGTCGCCGACGTCGTGCGCGACGCCCGGGTCGTCGTCGTGCTCGAGGACGTCGTCGACCACACCAACGTCGGCGCGGTGTTCCGGAGCGTCGCCGGCCTCGGCGCCGATGCGGTGCTCGTCAGCCCGCGATGCGCGGATCCGCTGTACCGCCGGAGCGTCCGGGTGAGCATGGGCACCGTGCTGCAGGTCCCGTGGACGCGCATCGGCGAGTGGCCGGCCGCCGGCGAGGAACTCCGGGCACAGGGCTTCCACCTCGCCGCGATGGCGCTCACGGACCGCTCGGTCGACCTCGACGCGTTCGTCGCCGACGTGCCGGAGCGGGTCGCGCTCGTGATGGGCACGGAGGGCCAGGGGCTCACCGACGCCGCGATCGCGTCCGCCGACACGACGGTCCGCATCCCGATGGCGCACGGTGTCGACTCCCTCAACGTCGCGGCCGCGAGCGCGGTCGGGCTCTGGGCGGTCACGCACGCGCAGCGCGCGGTGCGGCCCTCGGCCGGCTGACCCCGGCACTCACGCCGTGACGGCCGGGAGGCCCGCCCCCACCCCGTCGGACGTCCAGCGTGCTGCCGTGGTCACCAGGGCACGGTCCGTCCCGGCCCCGCCGGTCAGGCAGAGCCCGACGGGTGCCCCGCCCACCGTGAGCGCGGGGACGCTGAGCGACGGGACGCCGCCGACGCTCGCGAGCGCGGTCATGGTGGTCGTCGCGGTGCGGACGCGTTCGAGCTCGGCCGTGCCCGAGGCGAGCGCCGGCGCCGGACCCGGTGCCGTGGGCGTCACGAGCAGCCGGCCGACGAGCGCCGTCCGGACCGCGGCACGGACGCCGTCGAGGCGGGCGCGTGCCTCGGCGACGGCTGCCGGGGGGTTCGCGGCCGCCGCGGCGAACCGGGCACCGACGACGGCACCGAGCGCTCCCGGGTGCGCGGCGATCCACGGACCGTGGACCGCGGTCGCCTCGGCGCCCTGCACGAGCCGGAGGAGTTCGCGCAGGTCCTCGAGCGGCGGGAGGCCGAGGTCGTCGAGCGTGACGACGGGCAGGTCCCCGACGGCGTCCCCGAAGGCCTCCCGGGTCGCCGGGTCCGCGGCGGCGACGAGCTCGGCGAGCACCACCGGTGTACCGGCGTCGGCGGTCGGCGATCGATCGGGGACCGAGGCGTCCAGGGCGCGGAGCAGCGTCGTGGCGTCCCGGGTGAGCCAGCCGACGGTGTCGAACGACGGCGCGAGCGGCAGCAGCCCCGCACGGTCGACGAGACCGTGGGTGGTCCGGAGGCCCCAGAGGCCCTGGTAGGACGCGGGGATCCGCAGCGAACCCGCGGTGTCCGTGCCGAGGCCCACGTCCGCCGTCCCGGAACCGACGGCCGACGCGCAGCCGCTGGACGAGCCTCCCGGTAGGGCGGACGGGACGGCGGCGTTCGGCGGCGTGCCGTGGTGCTCGTTCCGTCCGGTGAGCGCGTAGGCGAACTCGTCGGTGCGCGCGATGCCGCGCACCGACGCGCCGGCGGCGAGGAGCGCTGCGACCGCCGTGGCGGAGGCGGCGGCGGGCGTCGACTCGTCGAGGAAGGTCGGGGTGCCCGCGCCGGTGCGGTGTCCGGCGACCGCGTAGAGGTCCTTGACCGCGACGGTGGCACCGTCGAGCGGGCCGCTGCCCGTCGGTGCCAGGAGCGGGTCGCCGACGACGCGCCAGACGGTCGTGTCGAGGGCTCGGGGACGGCCGGTGACGTGCGCCGCGGCGATCCGCCACGTGTCGGCGTCGCGCTGCCACAGCTGCGTCTGCAGACCGGAGCCACCGGCGTGCGAGGTCGAGACCGAGACGACCAGCGCCAGGTCGTCGGTGAGCGGCCGGACCTCGACGCGGGTGAGGCTCCGTGGGGCGATCCCGCCGCGGGCCCCGCGGAAGGCGCTGATCGCGGCGTGCCCGACCAGGAGGCCGCGGTCGTCGCCGCGCATCGTGTCGGGGGAGCGGACGAAGGCGTCGTCGAGGGTGGGCAGGTCGTCGGCGGCTAGGGCGCGCTCGTAGGCGTCGAGCGCCGCGAGGAGCCCGTCCGGCGCGGCGGCCGAGGCGTCCGGCGCCGGCGTCGAACCGTCGGGCGCCGGCGTCGAGGCGGTCACCGGACGTCCGCGAAGTCGGCCTTGCGGATCCGGGCGTGGGCGCCGGTGACGAGGTCGACGACCTGGGAGACGTCGAAGTCCGTCGCGGCGCTGAGGTACGCGTACGCCAGGTGCGGTTCCATGCCGTACCGCGCCCCGAGGATCGCGATCGCGTGTCGGACGCAGGCGCGGACGGCCTCGTCGAGGTCGGGGTCGAGCCCGGTCGGCACGAGGTGCTCCTGCGTCTCGACGAGTGGCCACACCAGCTCGCCGAACCGCTGCGCCGCCTCGGCGGCCGGCGTCACGTCGAACCGGATCGTCGCCCGGAGCGACGCCTCCATCGCGGTGAGCGCCACCTCGCCGTCGCCCTGCGCGAAGTGCGGGTCCCCGACGTAGGCGAGCGCGCCGGGCACGAGCACCGGGAGGTGGAGCTGCGCGCCCACCTGCAGGAGGTTGACGTCGAGGTTCCCGCCGTGCCGCCCCGGTGGGACCGAGTGCCGGCGCTCCCCGGTGGTCGCGACGCCCATGATGCCGAGGAACGGTGCGAGCGGGAAGTGCGCGGCGCGGTCGCCGCCCTCGGTGAGCGGGATGCGCCCGCGCGGGCCGTCGGCACCGGGGACGCGGTCGGCGGGGACGACCTCGGCGAACACGCTGACCGTGCGGCCGTCGACGGGGTACTCGCCGTGCAGGGCGCCGCGGCCGTGCCGGTTCGACACGACCCCGTACGGCACGCGCGGCAGGGTCTCGAGCACGGTCATGGTGAGCACGTCGCCGGGCTCGGTTCCCTCGACGGCGATCGGCCCGGTCACGACGTGCGGACCGTCGGCCTCGAGGTCGCGCCGTCCGGCACGGGCGATCGCCACGGCGTCCTCGAGCACGTGCTCGCGGGGGACGCCGTGGCGTGCGAAGAAGGCGACCGGGTCGCTGCCCTGGTCGGGGAGGATCCCCTCGTGGCTCACGGTGTCGACGGTGACGTCGTCGCCGGACGCCACGGTGAGCACCGGCCGGTCGTCGGCGTTCGGCAACCGACCCCACAGGACCTCGTCCGCCACCGCCGGCAGGTACCGGGCGGACCGGACCGGGCCGGACCCGGGCTGGAGCACCGGGAGACCGGTGGGGGCGGCAGGGGCGGTGTCGACGTCCGGGGTGGTTCCGTGGAGCATGGTCAGCACGCTAGGGCCGACGGCACCGGCGTCGTGGCCCGGACGCCGATGTTTTACGTGTTCGTCACACGGGGTCGCCTCGCGCGTCCAGCCGAGCCCGCGGGACCGCCGACTACGCTGTGGTGCCGTGCCACGAGTCGTCCGCAGCCCCCGATCCGCCGTCCGGAGGCCCCTGACGATCGGCGTCGTCGTCGTGCTCCTGCTGGCTGTCGGCTACCTGGTGGCCGCGGCCGTCGTGCCGTTCGCCCCGGCGAGCGCCACCACCGCCCGGTACGTGCCGCCGACGTCGACGCTGCCGGAGCTCCGCTTCCCGGGCTACGGAGCGACCGCCGTCCAGGCCACCGGATTCCCGGAGAGCCTCCGGACGAGCGGGGACACGGATCCCCGGTCGATCGCGAGCATCACGAAGGTCGTGACCGCGCTCGTCGTGCTCGACGAGAAGCCCCTCGAGGTCGGGCAGGCGGGTCCGTCCATCCGGTTCGACGCCGAGATGCAGGCCCTCTACGCGACCTACCTCGCGAAGAACGGCGAGGTCGCGCCGATGCCGGACGGCCTGCGGCTGTCCGAGTACCAGACCATGCAGGTCATGCTGATGAAGTCGGCGAACAACTACGCCGGGTCCCTCGCGCTGTGGGCGTTCGGTTCGATGGGCGCCTACGAGCGCGCGGCCGCGGCCTGGCTCGACGAGCACGACCTCGACCACACCACCATCCACGAGCCGACCGGCCTCGACCCCGCGAACCGGTCGACCGCGACGGACCTCGTCCGGCTCGGGCAGCTGGCCCTGGCGGACCCGGTGGTCAAGGAGATCGTCGGGACGAAGCAGGTCAGCGTCCCCGGTGCCGGCGCGATCGAGAACTCGAACAAGCTCCTCGGCCTGGACGGCATCGAGGGGATCAAGACCGGCACGCTCGACGAGGCCGGCGCGTGCCTGCTCTTCGCGGCGACCTACGAGCGGGGCGGTCGGTCGGTGACGGTCGTCGGCGTGATGCTCGGCGGCGTCGACCACGACGCGCTCGACGTCGACGTGCAGCGGCTGCTGCGGTCGGTCGCCGACAACTTCCAGGTCGTGACGCTCACGCACGCCGGGCAGACGTTCGGGACCTTCTCGACCCCCTGGCGCGACGAGGCCGACGCCGTCGCGGCGGAGCCGGCCGAGGTGCTCGTCTGGGGCACGACGGCCGTCACCGCGAAGGCACGCCTGCAGCGGATCACCTTCGGCGAGCGCGGGGAGCGCGTCGGCGCGGTCCGCTTCACGATCGAGCACCACGACCCGGTGACCGTGCCGCTGGTGCTCGAACGGTCCATCGAGGACCCCGGCGTCTGGTGGCGGTGGACGAACCCGTTCCAGGGCGTGGACGCCGCCGCCGCGTAGTGTCGGCGGCGTGACGACGACGTTCCCCCGCAGCACCCCGTCCGCCCTCGGCATCGACGCACGCGGGGTCGCCGCGTTCCTCGACGCCCTCGAGTCCACGCCGGACGTCGAACCGCACAGCATCGTGCTGCTCCGCCACGGCCGGCTCGCGGCGTCGGGCTGGTGGGCGCCGTACGCCGCCGACCGCGTGCACCTGCTCTACTCGCTGAGCAAGAGCTTCACGGCCGCGGCCGTCGGGATCGCGGTCCGTCAGGGCCTGGTCGACCTCGACGCGACCGTCCTGTCGTACTTCCCCGAGCTCGACGCCGACGTGACGGACGAGCGGAGTCGTCGGATGCGCGTCCGGCACCTCCTCGCCATGGCGAGCGGTCACCGCGAGGAGACCCTCGAGCGGGCCCGGGCGGCCGACCCGGCCGACCTCGTGCGCGGCTTCCTGCTGACCCCGCCGGACGAGGAGCCCGGCACGGTCTTCGCCTACAACCAGCCGTGCACCTACACGCTCGGCGCGATCGTCCGGCGCGTCACCGGCGGCTCGCTCGTCGAGTGGCTCCGGCCGCGCCTGCTCGACCCGCTCGGCATCGACGACCTCGCCTGGACGCGCGACGGGACCGGCGCGGAACTCGGCTTCAGCGGCTGCCACGCCCCGACGTCGGCCGTCGCCGCACTCGGCCAGCTGTACCTGCAGCGCGGCGTGTGGGACGGCGAGCGGATCCTCGACGAGGACTGGGTCGAGGCCGCGACGACCGCGCAGGTCGCCAACCCCGACGAGGAGAACGTCGACTGGCGGCAGGGCTACGGCTTCCAGTTCTGGATGGCACGCCACGGCTTCCGTGGCGACGGCGCCTACGGCCAGTTCTGCGTCGTCCTGCCGGAGCAGGACGTCGTCCTCGCGCTCACCGGGCAGAGCCTCGACATGCAGGCCGTCCTCGACGCGGCCTGGCAGCACCTGCTCCCCGCGATCGACGGTCCGACCGACACGGCTGCGGACCCCGAGGCGGGTGCGGACACCCGCACAGGCGCGGACGCCGCACTGGAGGCGCGGCTCGCCGCCCTGGGGCTGCCCCCGGTCGCGGGCGGTCGCCTCACAGACGACGCTGCCGGGTCCTACGAGACGGCCGGTGTCCTCGAGGGCCTCCGGCTCGAGCGGGACGCCGATCGCTGGCGCGTGACCGTCGACGTCGACGGCGGGCTGCTCTCGGTCCCGGTCGGCGAGGGGGAGTGGGCGACCGAGGGGCCCCTGGCGGCGAGCGGGGCGACGGACCCCGACGGCTCGGTGCACCTCGGGGTGCGCTTCGTCGAGACGCCGCACGCCGCGCGCCTCCGCCTGGACCCGTCACGGGGCACGGCGACGGCGGAGTGGGTCACGCAGCCGCTCCACGACGGTCCGCTCACGCTCCGCCGCCCGGCCGACTGAGGACCGCCGGCTGTCGGCGGCGGTCGGCAGCGGTCGGCAGCGGGAGTCAGGGCGTGTCGGAACCGCGCGCGACGACCGGCAGCAGCTCGGGCCGCTTCGGTCGGACGCCGTCGCCCGACGACGTGTGCCGGATGCGCCGCACGACCCAGGGCACGAGGTACTCGCGCGCCCAGCCGAGGTCCTCGACGCGGGCCTCGCGCCACGGCCGGGCCTCGAGCGGCTCCGGGACGAACGGCTCGAGACCGTGGTCGACGTCGAGCGCGTCGAGCACGGCCGCGGCGACGGTCGCGTGCCCGGTCGGGGAGTGGTGCAGGCGGTCCGGTGCCCACATCCGCGGGTCGCGCAGGACCCGCAGCGCCCACATGTCCGCCACGACCGCACCGTGCTTGAGCGCGATCGCGTGCAGGTTCTCGTTGTAGACGGCGGTCTTGCCGCGCACCATGCCGAGGACCGGGGTCATGCCGACGTCCGGGCCGGTGAAGAGCACGACGGTCGCCCCGTCGCTCCGCAGCCGCTCGACCATGCCGTCGAAGCGCTCGGCGAGCTCGTCCGGGTCCGAGCCGGGCCGGATGATGTCGTTGCCGCCCGCCGACACCGTCACGAGGTCCGGGCGGAGGGCGAGGGCGGGCTCGACCTGCTCGTCGACGATCTGCCCGAGCAACCGGCCGCGGATCGCGAGGTTGGCGTAGGCGAGACCGTCGGTGCGGTGGGCGAGCACCTCGGCCACCCGGTCGGCCCAGCCGCGGTTGCCGCCGGGGGCGGTCGGGTCCGGGTCCCCGATGCCCTCGGTGAACGAGTCACCGATCGCGACGTACCTGGTCCACGGATGACGATCTGACACCCGTGCGACCGTAGTCTCGTGCCATGACGATGGGCAACACGTCGGCGTGGACGCTGCCGGAGGACCTGCTCGAGCGGATCGCCGGGCGGGCACCGCGGTACGACGCCGAGAACGTCTTCTGCGCCGAGGACCTGGACGAGCTGCGCGCGGCGGGGTGGCTCCGGATCGGGGTGCCCGTCGAGCGGGGTGGCTCCGGGCTCGGGCTCGCCGCGACGGCTGCGCTGCAGCGGCGGCTCGCGCAGGCCGCACCGGCGACCGCGCTCGGACTCGGGATGCACCAGGTCTGGGTGCAGGCGGCGCGCGCGGTCGCCGCGCGGGGTGGGACGTTCCTCCAGACCGTCACCGACCACGCCGCCGACGACCACCTGCTCGCCTTCGGGGTGAGCGAGCCGGGCAACGACGCCGTCCTGTTCGACTCGTCGACGACGGCGGAGCCGGACGGCGACGGCGGCTACCGCTTCACCGGGACGAAGGTCTCGACGTCGCTGGCGCCGGCGTGGGACGTGCTGAGCGTCTTCGGCAAGGACACCAGCGGGCCGGAGCCGCGGCTCGTGCACGGCTTCGTGCTCCGCTCCGACGGCGACGTCGAGCACCTCGACGACTGGGACACGCTCGGCATGCGCGCGACGCAGAGCCGGACCACCCGGCTGCACGGCGTGCACGTGCCGGCCGACCGGATCGTGCGGGTGCTGCCGGTCGGACCGACCGCGGACCCGCTCGTGTTCGGCGTGTTCGCCGCGTTCGAGCTGCTCGTGGCGTCGGTGTACGTCGGGATCGCGTCGCGCGCGCTGGAGCTCGCCGTCGCGGCGGTCACCGCTCGCCACGACCGGGACGGGGTGCCGCGGTCGCAGGACCCGGACGTCCGCCGCACCGTCGCCGACCTCCGCAGCGCCGTCGACGCGGTGTCCCTGCAGGTGGCGTCGTTGGCACGGTCGGTCGACGAGCAGGACGACCTCGGGGCCCGGTGGTTCCCGCTGCTCGTCGGGACGAAGGCCCGGACCGTCGACACCGCGCAGCACGTCGTGGACGAGGCACTCCGGCTCGCCGGTGGTTCGGCGTACCGGTCGTCGTCCGAGCTCGCACGGCTCGCACGGGACGTCCGGGCGGGGCAGTACCACCCGTCGACGCGGGACTCGGCGGCGCGGACGATCGCCGCGGCGGAGCTCGGCCCGCTGGCGTAGCCCCGGTGCTCCCGCGGTGCGGCGGGCGTCGTTGCGTCGGCGCCGGCACGGCACGGCACGCGGTCTGCGTCACCGCACGTGTCGATCGACGCGTGGAACGTCGGACCATGCACGTGCAGACGGTACGTGCGCACCGAGCGACACCGCACGCGTCGATCGACGCGTGGAACGTCGGATGATGCCGACGCACGTGCACCGCCAGCGCGGCCGCGTGCGCCACGGCCCGCCGGCGTAGCCCCGACGCTGTCGGTGGGGCGTGGCATCATCGCCGGGTGAGCAAGCAGGACGGACGCAACCGACTGGTCTCGGACCGTCCCGTCGACGACCGCACGGCGACGGTCCTGCACGTCGACATGGACGCCTTCTTCGCGTCCGTCGAACTGCTCGACCGACCCGACCTCGTCGGCCTGCCGGTCATCGTCGGGCACGACTCCGACCGCTCGGTCGTCACCGCCGCCACCTACGAGGCCCGGAAGTACGGCGTGAACTCCGCCATGCCGATGGCCGTCGCCAAGCGCCGGTGCCCGAACGCCGTCATCGTCGAACCGCACTTCGAGAAGTACAGCGCGAAGTCCGCCGCGGTCATGCGGGTGTTCGAGCAGTTCACGCCCCGGGTCGAGAAGCTCGGGATCGACGAGGCCTTCCTCGACGTGGCCGGCGCACTGCGGCTCTACGGCACCCCGTGGGAGATCGGTCGGGCGATCCGCGCGGCCGTCCTCGCCGAGACCGGCCTGCACTGCTCGGTGGGCGCCGCGTCCACCAAGTTCGTCGCGAAGCTCGCGTCGAGCCGGTCGAAGCCGGACGGGCTGCTCGTCGTGCCCGCCGAGCACACCGTGGCGTTCCTGCACCCGCAACCGGTGTCCGCGCTCTGGGGGGTCGGCGGCACCACGCAGGAGAAGCTCGAACGCCGGGGCATCCGCACCGTCGGCGACCTCGCGCACACCCCGCTGCCGTCGCTCGTCGCCGCACTCGGGCCGGCCGGTGGCCAGCGCCTGCACGACCTGTCGTGGGGGCGGGACCCGCGCGTGGTCGACACGGGCGTCAGCGAGAAGTCGGTCGGGCACGAGGTCACGTTCGGTCGCGACCTCACCGAGCGCGACGACGTCGCCCGGGAGCTCCTCCGGCTGTCCGACAAGGTCGCCGTGCGCCTGCGCCGGGCCGGCGTGCAGGCCCGCACGGTCGCGCTGAAGGTCCGGTACACCGACTTCTCGACGCTGACCCGCTCCCGCACGCTCGCGGAGCCGACCGACGTCGCCAAGCGCCTGCACCACGAGGCGGTCGAGCTCTACGACGTCCTGCACCGTCCGGGCAACCGGATCCGACTCATCGGCGTCCGCGGGGAGAACCTCGTCCCCGCCGCCGCGAGCAACGCGCTGTGGGACGACGACGCGCCGTGGCGCGAGACCGAGACGACCGTCGACGCGGTCGCCGCACGGTTCGGTGCCGGCGTGCTCCGACCGGCCTCGCTCGTGCGCGGCACGCCCGAGCAGCGCCCGCCGCACGCCCGGCAGGACCCGGCGTGACGGTAGGATCTCGTGCAGTGAGCGCAGCGGAGTACGACGACCAGCAGCAGCCCGCGACGCTGTGGGACGAGGGTCCCGGACGCGGCGCGGACGGTGCCGGACAGCGGTCCGCGGACGGACCGGAGTCGGTCGCCGAGGGCACCGCCCGCCCCCACGACGAGGCCGTGCAGCAGGCGGAGAACGCCGGCAACGCGGCGGCCGAACACCTGTCCCCGGCGTTCCCCGAGCGCGCCGCCTGGGGCACGGCGTCGAAGCTCCGCGCATGGCAGGTCGAGGCGCTGACGAAGTACTTCGAGACCGAGCCGCGCGACTTCCTGGCGGCCGCGACCCCGGGCGCCGGCAAGACCACGTTCGCGCTCCGCCTCGCCACCGAGCTCCTCGCCCGCGGCACGGTCGACCGCATCGTGGTCGTCGCACCGACCGAGCACCTGAAGCGCCAGTGGGCCGACTCCGCCGACCGGGTGGGCATCCGCATCGACCCGATGTTCAAGAACGGTGACGGGATGTACGGCCGGCACTACCAGGGCGTCGCGATCACGTACGCCCAGGTCGGCATGAACCCCGAGGTGCACCAGAAGATCACCGAGGGCGGCCGCACGCTCGTCATCCTCGACGAGGTCCACCACGGCGGCGACGCGCTCACCTGGGGCGACGGCATCCGCGAGGCGTTCACGAAGGCCACCCGCCGGCTCTCGCTGTCCGGCACGCCCTTCCGCTCCGACACCTCACCGATCCCGTTCGTGCAGTACGCCCCCGACGAGCAGGGCATCCGCACCTCGATCTCCGACTACAACTACGGCTACGGCCGGGCGCTCAAGGACGGCGTCGTCCGCCCGGTGCTGTTCATGGCCTACGCCGGTCGGATGCGCTGGAAGACGCGGATGGGCGACGAGATGTCGGCGTCCCTCGGCGAGCAGGTGACGAAGGACATCACCGCCCAGGCCTGGCGCACGGCCCTGTCGCCCGAGGGCGAGTGGATGCCCGCCGTGCTGTCCGCCGCCGACAAGCGCCTGACCGAGGTGCGCCGCGGGGTGCCGGACGCGGGCGGGCTCGTCATCGCCACCGACACGACCACCGCCCGGGCCTACGCCCGCATCCTGCAGCAGATCACCGGCGAGCGGCCCACGGTCGTGCTGTCGGACGAGGCCGCCGCGTCGAGCCGCATCCAGGCGTACGCCGAGGACACGTCGCGCTGGATGGTCGCCGTCCGCATGGTGTCCGAGGGCGTCGACGTCCCGCGGCTCTGCGTCGGC
Organism: Curtobacterium citri; assembly: GCF_030362955.1. Taxonomy (NCBI): domain Bacteria; kingdom Bacillati; phylum Actinomycetota; class Actinomycetes; order Micrococcales; family Microbacteriaceae; genus Curtobacterium; species Curtobacterium citri. The sequence continues at coordinate 31,856 of NZ_JAUCML010000005.1, read as the reverse complement.
GTGTACGCCACGAGCGCCAGCACGCCGCTGTTCTTCGCGCAGGTGATCGGCCGCTTCGTGCGTGCCCGGCGCCGCGGCGAGACGGCGAGCGTGTTCCTGCCGAGCGTGCCGAACCTCATGGCGCTGGCCGCGTCGCTCGAACTCGAACGGGACCACGCCCTCGACCGGCCGAAGGACGCCGACGACGGGATGTACAACCCCGAGGACGCCATGGTCGCCGAGGCGAACAAGGAGGACCGGGCCTCGGAGAGCCTGCTCGAGGTGCAGCCCTTCGAGGCGCTCGACTCGCAGGCCTCGTTCGACCGGGTGCTCTACGACGGCGGCGAGTTCGGCACCGGGGGAGAGGTCGGCTCGCTCGAGGAGCTCGACTTCATCGGCATCCCGGGGCTCCTCGAACCCGACCAGGTGCGCGACCTCCTCCGTGCACGCCAGGCGACCCAGGCCAAGCGTTCGAAGGGCCGCACGGCGAAGGACGGCCTGCCGAAGCCGAAGGAGGACGTGGACCGGCCGATGTACCAGACGATCAAGGAGCAGCGCACCGAGCTCGCGCGGCTCGTGTCGATCTGGTCGCGCCACTCGAACGAGCCGCACGGCGCGATCCACGCCGAACTCCGACGGATCAGCGGCGGTCCGGCCGTGGCGCAGGCGAGCATCGAGCAGATCCAGAAGCGCATCGACGTGCTGCGCTCCCGCATCGGCGGACGCCGGTAGGCGCGCGACGTGCTCGACCCCGTGGACGACCGCACATGGTACGTCCGGCGCGACGCCGAGGCGTCACCCGAGGCCATCGTCGACCGGTTCGGCGGCGGCTACCGGCTGCGCGCGTTCTCCCTGACGGAGTCCCGTCGGACGCAGCACGGGGTGTACACCGGTCCCGAACTCGCCGAGACCGCGTGGTGGCGTCTGCGCGACCGCCCGCGCGGCTGATGACACCGGGGGCCAAAGTCCGGTAGACCGGACGCATGGCAGACTCGATCCCTCACGTCCTCGTCCTCGGCGGCGGTTCCGCTGGCTACACCACCGTCAAGCAGCTGCAGAAGCACGCCGCCACCGTGCCGATGCGCATCACGCTCGTGGACCAGAACACGTACTACACGTACCTGCCGTTCCTGCCCGAGGTCGCCGGTGGGCACATCGCCCCGAAGGACGTCACCTTCGAGCTGCGTCGTGCGCTCAAGAAGACCCGCGTCATCCAGGGCAAGGTGACGGGCATCTCGTCGAAGGACAAGACCGTCTCGATCGCCACGGCCGGCGGTGACGACCGCACCCTCGGCTACGACCAGCTCGTCGTCGCGCTCGGGTCGGTCACGCGCACCTTCCCGACCCCGGGCCTCGACGAGGTCGGCGTCGGCTTCAAGACCGTGGAGGAGGCCGCCTACGTCCGCGCGAAGCTGCTCGACAACATCGCGAAGGCCGCGGCGACGCGTGACGAGGACGAGCGTCGTCGCCTGCTCACCAGCATCTTCGTCGGCGGTGGCTACACCGGTGTCGAGGCGATCGGCGAGCTGTTCGACGTGTCGCAGGCCGCCATCGCCACCTACCCGTCGCTCGCCGGCGAGCAGCCGCGCTGGGTCCTCATCGACGCGCTCGACCGCGTCGCCCCGGAGGTCGGCCCCGAGCTGTCGAAGTGGACCCTCGAGTCGCTCCGGGCCCGCGGCATCGACGTCCGCCTGAAGACGACCATGCCGAGCTGCGAGGGCGGCGTCGTCAAGCTCTCCGACGGCGACGAGTTCGCCACCGGTCTGCTCGTCTGGACCGCCGGCGTCAAGCCGAACCCGCTCCTCGACGCGACCGACCTGCCGCGCGGCCCGAAGGGGCACCTCGCCGCGAACGCGAAGCTCCAGGTCGAGGCCGAGGACACGCACGAGGTCGTCCCGGGCGTCTGGGGCCTCGGCGACGTCGCGCAGGTCCCCGACCTGACGGCCGAGAAGCAGCCGGCGTACTACCCGCCGAACGCGCAGAACGCCGTCCGCCAGGCCGTCGTCGCAGCGGACAACGTGGTCGCCTCGATCACGGGCAAGCCGCTCGAGGAGTACCGCCACCCGTCCATCGGCACCGTCGCGTCGTACGGCGTCGGCAAGGGCGCGGCGAACATCAAGGGCGTCAAGATGACGAACCTGCTCGCGTGGCTCGCCCACCGCTCGTACCACGTGTACGCGATGCCGACCCTGAACCGGAAGGTCCGGATCGTCATCGGCTGGATCACCGGCGCGGTGTCCGGTCGCGACGCGACCTCGCTCATCAAGGAGACCGACCCGCGACGCAACTTCGTCGAGGCCTCCAAGAGCTGACGTCACCACCTGACGGACGGGAGGCGCGGTGCCGGCTGGCCCCGCGCCTCCCGTCCGTCGTGTGGTGTGACTGCACAGATCACGCGGTCCTGGGCCTCCTTGCACGTCCCCGCGGTCAGCGTGGGCAGCACGAGCGAGAGGAGCGCCCATGCGCGCGATGACCTACCGCGGGCCCTACCGGGTCCGCGTCGAGGAGAAGCCGGACCCCCGGATCGAGCACCCGAACGACGCCGTCGTCCGGGTGGAGCGGGCCGCGATCTGCGGGTCCGACCTGCACCTGTACCACGGCATGATGCCGGACACCCGCGTCGGGCACACCTTCGGGCACGAGTTCATCGGTGTGGTCGAGGAGGTCGGCTCGTCGGTGAGCAGCCTGACGGTGGGGGACCGCGTGATGGTCCCCTTCAACGTGTACTGCGGATCGTGCTGGTTCTGTGCGCGGGGGCTGTTCTCGAACTGCCACAACGTGAACCCGAACGCCACCGCGGTCGGCGGCATCTACGGCTACTCCCACACCACCGGCGGCTACGACGGCGGACAGGCAGAGCGGGTTCGTGTCCCCTTCGCGGACGTCGGTCCGTCGGTCGTCCCCGAGTGGCTGGACGCCGAGGACGCGCTCCTCATGACCGACGCCCTGAGCACCGGGTACTTCGGGGCGCAGCTCGCCTCGATCCACGAGGGCGACACGGTGGTCGTGCTCGGCGCCGGACCCGTCGGGCTCTTCGCTGCCCGGTCCGCGTGGTTCATGGGAGCGGGCCGTGTGATCGTGGTCGACCAGCTGGAGTACCGGCTCGAGAAGGCGCGGACCTTCGCGCACGCCGAGACGATCAACTTCGCCGAGGTCGACGACGTGGTGCTCGAGATGAAGCAGCAGACCGACTTCCTCGGGGCGGACAGCGTGATCGACGCGGTCGGTGCCGAGGCGGACGGGAACTTCACCCAGCAGGTCACGGCGTCGAAGCTCAAGCTGCAGGGCGGGTCACCGACGGCGCTCAACTGGGCGATCGACGGTGTGCGCAAGGGCGGGACGGTGTCCGCCGTCGGTGCGTACGGCCCGATCCCGAGCGCGGTCAAGTTCGGCGACGCGATGAACAAGGGCCTGACCATCAACACGAACCAGGCACCGGTGAAGCGCCAGTGGCCACGGCTGCTCGAGCACATCCAGGCGGGCCACTTCCGCCCGAGCGACATCGTCACCCACCGGATCCCCCTCGAGCACATCGACGAGGCCTACCACCTGTTCTCGTCGAAGCTCGACGACTGCATCAAGACCGTGATCGTGCCGTGAAGGAGGCACCCGTGTCCGACCACACCCCGTACATCGCCGATCCGCCCCGCCGCGTCCCGACGGCGGCGGAGCTCCGCGCGCGCATCCCCGGGTGGGGGAGCGACCTCGACCCCGCCGACCGCCCGTCGGTCCCCAAGCTGTCCCGCGAGGTCGGCTTCGCGTCCGGTGCGCACTGGGACGTGCCGGAGCAGCAGCCCGGCGCCGAGGGCCGCGAACGGTCGATCGAGCACGCCCACGTCACGCCGGTGTTCGGGACGGCGCAGCCGCTGTCCGGGCTCGCCGGCGTCGTGAAGCGGTACGCCTACCGCCGGTTCAGCGAGGGACGACTGGCGCACTGGATGCTCCTCGTCCTCGGCGACCGGATCGACGTCGCCACGCACCGGGTGACGGACGCGCTGCGCGGCCGTCCGGACCGCGTCGTGCACGAGACCGGCGTACGGGCGGAGATCGGCAACCGGCCGGTGGCCTCGCGGTCCGGCTCGTCGCGCCGCGACCGGCGGCACCAGCTGCTCGACCCGGTGGTCGCCAACTGGGGTTGGCTCGCGGCGCTCGGCGGTGTCGTCCTGCTGGTGCGTCGCCTGCGGCGTCGCTGACGAAGCTCCGGTGACCCATCAGCCGGTCGGGAGGCGCGGTACGAGCCCGCCCCGCGCCTCCCGTCCGCCTTCGTCGCCCTGAGCGAAGCGATGGCGATGCTCGCCGGGGAAGCACCAATGAGAAGTGCCCCCGGGCCGAAAGGCCAGGGGGCACCGCATCTTCTCGTGTCCGAGGGGGGACTTGAACCCCCACGCCCTAATACGGGCACTAGCACCTCAAGCTAGCGCGTCTACCATTTCCGCCACCCGGACAGGTGTTCTTCACTTGTTCGGCCGTCGCTCCGGGCTGTTTCCCCGGCGTTCCTGCCGAGAGAAGACACTAGCACGGGTCCGGAGGCCCGCTGCACACGGCCGTGCATCCCGGGCGAGTCCCGCACGTCGCCGCGGATCGGGGCGGTCCGGCGCGGGGTGCCCGGTAGCCTCGGGGCATGAGCGACGCCCAGCCGGACCTCGAGGCCACCGCAGCCATCGCGCGGGACCTCATCCGCATCGACACGACGAACTGGGGCGAGGGGAAGTCCCGCGGCGAGACGGAGGCGGCGCACTACGTCGAGGCGGCGCTGCGCGACCTCGGCCTCGAGCCGCAGCTGTTCGAGTCGGAGCCGGACCGCGTGAGCGTCGTCGCCCGCGTGCCGGGTCGCGACCGCGACAAGCCGGCGCTCGTCGTGCACGGACACCTCGACGTCGTCCCGGCGGACCCGACGAACTGGTCGGTCGACCCGTTCGGCGGGGTCGTCCGCGACGGCATGCTGTGGGGCCGCGGTGCCGTCGACATGAAGAACATGGACGCGATGATGCTGACATCGCTGTCGGACGTCATCGAGCGCCAGGGTGCGCCCGAGCGGGACCTCGTCATCGCCTACTTCGCCGACGAGGAGGCGGGCGGGGTGCTCGGTTCGCACCACGTCGTCGACCGGCACCCGGAGGTGTTCGCGGGCGCCACGGCCGCCATCAGCGAGGTCGGCGGCTACTCGATCACGCTCGGGGACCGGCGCGCGTACCTGCTGCAGACCGGCGAGAAGGCCCTGATGTGGGTGAAGCTCGTCGCCCGGGGCACGGCCGCGCACGGGTCCCACGTCATCCGCGACAACGCCGTCACGAAGGTCGCGGCCGCCGTCGCGCGCATCGGCAGCGAGGAGTGGCCGGTCCGGCTGTCGGCCACGACCGAGGCGATGGTCGCCGAGGTCGCCCGGTTCCTCGGCGTCGACCCGCAGACGACCGGCCCGGACGAGGTCGCGCTGGCCACGGGCTCGGCGTCGCGGTTCATCCACGCAGCCCTGCACACGACGTCGAACCCGACGGTGCTCACCGCCGGGTACAAGCACAACGTCATCCCGGACACGGCCGAGGCGCTCGTCGACATCCGGTGCCTCCCGGGCGACGAGGACGCCGTGCTCGCGCGTGTCCGCGAACTGGCGGGCGACGAGGTCGAGGTCGTCACGTCCTTCCGCGACGTCGGCCTCGAGCAGGACTTCGGCGGCCCGCTCGTCGACGCCGTGCGCGACGTCCTCGGTCGGCACGACCCGGGCGCGCCGGTGTTGCCGTACCTGCTTTCCGGCGGCACCGACAACAAGGCCCTGTCGACGCTCGGCATCGCCGGGTACGGGTTCGTCCCGCTGCAGCTGCCCGCAGGCATCGACTTCCCCGCGATGTTCCACGGCGTCGACGAGCGGGTGCCGCTGGACTCGCTGGCCTTCGGGCGGCGCGTCCTCGGGGACCTGCTGGCGACGTACTGATACATTGCCGGGTCGCCTGCGCGGCACCGTCCTGCCTGCTGACCCCTGAAAGGCCCGCACGATGCACATCCTCGAGGCGATCTTCCTCGGCTTCGTGCAGGGACTCACCGAGTTCCTGCCCGTGTCCTCCAGCGCCCACCTGCGCATCGTCGGGCTGTTCCTGCCCGACGCGGAGGACCCGGGTGCGGCGTTCACCGCGGTGACGCAGCTCGGCACCGAGACCGCCGTGCTCATCTACTTCTGGAAGGACATCACCCGCATCGTCGGGCGGTGGTTCCGGTCGGTGTTCCGGCGCGACGTGCCGAAGGGCGACCCGGACGTCCGCCTCGGCTGGCTGGTCATCCTCGGCACGATCCCGATCGGCATCGCCGGCCTGGTGCTCAAGGACTCGATCGAGACGACGTTCCGGTCGCTCTGGATCGTCGCGATCGTGCTCATCGTCTTCGGCGTGGTGCTCGGTGTGCTCGACGTCGTCGGCCGCAAGGTCCGTCCGATCGAGCAGATGACGTTCCGGAGCGGGCTGCTCATCGGTGTGGCGCAGATGCTCGCCCTCGTGCCGGGTGTCTCGCGCTCCGGCGCGACGGTGTCGATGGGGCTCGCACTCGGGTACACCCGTCCGGCGGCCGCACGGTTCGCCTTCCTGCTCGCCGTCCCCGCGGTGTTCCTGTCCGGCTTCTACGAGGCCGCGACCAGCCTGGGCGACACCGGCGCACCCTTCGGCCTCGTCGACACGCTCATCGCGACGGTCGTCGCGTTCGTCGTCGGGTTCGTCGTGATCGCCGCCTTCATGAACTACATCGCCAAGCGCAGCTTCCTCCCCTTCGTGGTCTACCGGATCGCACTCGGTATCGTGCTCATCGTGTTGTTGTCGCTCGGAGTGATCCAGCCGTGAGGGCCTGGCAGGCCCCGTCCGTCCCCGATGTCCCGGGGGACGCCCCGCGTCCCGTCGTGCACGACACGGCGGCCGGGCACCCCGTCGACCCGACCCGGGGCGAGGAGCGTGCGGCGCTCTACGTCTGCGGGATCACGCCCTACGACGCCACCCACCTCGGGCACGCGGCGACCTACCTGGCGTTCGACACGCTCGGCCGGGCCTGGCGCGACGCCGGGCTCGAGGTGGAGTACGCGCAGAACACGACGGACGTCGACGACCCGCTGCTCGAGCGGGCGACGCGCGACGGCGTCGACTGGCGCGAGCTCGCGGCCTCGCAGATCGACCTGTTCCGCCGCGACATGGAGGCGCTCCGCGTCCTGCCGCCGGACGACTTCGTGGCCGTGACGGACGAGGTCGAGCGGATCGCCGAGGCGGTCGCGTACCTGCAGGAGACGGGCTACGCCTACGACGTGCCGACCGAGGACTCCGAGGGCGACGACGTCTACTTCGACGTGAACCGTCCCACCGAGGCGTGGGCGCTCGGCGACGAGAGCCGCCTGGACCGCGAGACCATGCTCGCGCTGTCGGCCGAGCGCGGCGGGGACCCGGACCGCGCCGGCAAGCGCGACCCGCTCGACCCGCTGCTCTGGCGTGCCGAGCGCGCCGGGGAGCCGAGCTGGGACACCGAACTGGGCCCGGGCCGACCCGGCTGGCACATCGAGTGCAGCGTCATCGCGGGCGACAAGCTCGGCCTGCCGATCAGCGTGCAGGGCGGCGGCAGCGACCTCGTCTTCCCGCACCACGAGATGAGCGCCGGGCACGCCGCCGCGCTGGCGCACCAGCCGCTCGCCAACGCCTTCGTGCACACCGGGATGATCGCGTACCAGGGGTCGAAGATCTCGAAGTCGCTCGGGAACCTCGTCACCGTGCGCGGACTGCTCGACGACGGTGCGGACCCGCGGGCGATCCGGCTCGCGCTGCTCTCGCACAAGTACTCGGACGACTGGGAGTGGTTCGACGGCGAGCTGTCGAGCGCGTCGACCCGCCTGGCGTCGTGGGACGAGTGGGCGACCGGTGCGCGCGAGGGGCACGTCGACGACGCGGACGAGGCCATCGCCCGGATCCGGGCCCGGGTCGCAGACGACCTGGACACGCCGGGAGCGGTCGCTGCCGTCGACACGGCCATCGCGGCCGGGACGCGCGCGACGCCGGAGCTCGTCGACCTCGTCGACGCCGTGCTCGGCATCCGCCTGGGCTGAAGCCGGGCCGCGACGGACGGGAGGCGCGGTGCCAGCCGGCACCGCGCCTCCCGTCCGTCCCGTGGTCGGGACTACTGCTGCGGCGGCTGCGGGGGCCGCCACGGGCCCTCGCCACCGGCGGTGCCGCCGTCCTTGCCGTCCTTGCGCTCACGACGGCGGAGGTACTGCTCGAACTCCTGGGCGATCGCGTCGCCCGAGGCCTCGGGGGAGTCGACCGTGTCGCGCGCCTGCTCGAGCTGCCCGATGTAGCTCGCCATGTCCTCGTCGTCGGCGGCGAGGGCGTCGATGCCCTCCTCCCACTCGGTCGCCTCGTCGAGCAGGGTGCCGCGCGGCACCGTGACGTCGGCGAGTTCCTCGAGCTTGTCGAGCAGCGACAGGGTGGCCTTCGGCGACGGCGAGTTGTGCACGTAGTGCGGGACCGAGGCCCAGAGCGACAGCGTGGTGAGCCCGGCGGTGTCCATCGCGTCGGACAGCACGCCGAGGATGCCGGTCGGTCCCTCGTACGTCGACCGGTCGACGTCGAACGCCGAGCGGACCCCGGCGTTCTCGCTGGACACGAAGACCGAGATCGGCCGGGTGTGCGGCACGTCGGCGAGCATCGCGCCGACGAACACGACCGCGTCGATCGAGTGGACGTCGGCGAGGTCGACCACCTCGGCGCAGAAGCCGCGCCAGGTGCGCGAGGGCTCCGGGCCGACGAGCACGAACACGTCGCGCTCGGACTCCGAGCCGGTGGCGCCGATCACGGGGCGGCCCTCGGCGCCGGGGCCGTAGAGCACGATGCGGGGCCACTGGATGCCACGGGAGCCGTCCTCGGCCGTCCCGACGTTCGGCCGGTTGAACTGGTAGTCGACGTACCGCTCGCCGTCGATCTCGCGCAGCTCGTCGAGCTCCAGCGCGTCGACGATGCGGCGCGCGAGGCCGCTGGCCGCGTCGCCGGCGTCGTTCCAGCCCTCGAACGCGACGACGAGCAGGCGGCCGTCGCTGAAGGGGGAGTGCTGTGGCACGGAGGGGCCTCCTGGTGGTGGAGCGGGGCGCACGCGACGCCGCGCGCGGCCGGACAGGGTCGATCACCCAGGATAGGCCTCGGGTCGGTGTCGGCACCGCCCCGTCCGCCCGGAGCGGAACGCGCGCCCCGGTAGACTCGTCGCCCGTGACCGCCCAGCACCCCGAACGCGTCCTCCCCGCAGCCGTGCTGTGGGACATGGACGGCACGATCATCGACACCGAGCCGATCTGGCAGCAGTCCCAGGTCGAGCTGACCGCTCGCCACGGCGCCGTGTGGACCCACGAGGACGGCCTGTCGCTGGTGGGCAGCGGCCTCGAGCGCTCGGGCGAGATCCTGCGCGACCGCGGTGTCGACATGGAGGTCGAGGAGATCGTCCAGTGGATGACCGACTACGTGATGGAGCGCCTGCAGGCGGCCGAGCTGCCGTGGCGGCCCGGTGCCCGCGAACTGCTCGAGGAGCTGCACGACCGCGGCATCCCGACGGCCCTCGTCACGATGTCTCGGCGGAAGATGGCCCTCGTCGCCGCCGACGCGCTCGGTGCCAGCGGCTTCCGCGTGGTCGTCGCCGGTGACGACGTCGACCGCCCGAAGCCGCACCCGGACGCCTACCTGTCCGCCGCGGCGCAGCTCGGCGTCGACCCCACCGCCTGCGTCGCCATCGAGGACTCCGCGACCGGTGTCGCCTCGGCCGTCGCGTCCGGCGCGGTGACCGTCGCGGTCGAGCACATCGTGCCGCTGTCCGAGATCGCGGGCGGCGACGTCCACCTGACGACCCTGGCCGACGTCGACGTCGACCGCCTGGTCGAGCTGACCACCCCGGCCCTCGCGGCCCGCACCGAGACGGCGAACCGATGACCGACGCACAGTCCCCGACCGGCACCGACGGCACGGACGGCACCGCCGCGCTGCCGCACACGGCGGGCGGTGCCCCGCACACCCCGCCCCGCGGGCCGTTCCGCGCCGGCGACCGCGTGCAGCTCACCGGTCCGAAGGGCAAGCTCACGACGCTGTCCCTGGAGACCGCGGGGGAGTACCACACGCACCGCGGCGTGCTCCGGCACGACGACGTCATCGGGCAGCCCGACGGTTCGGTCATCCGCGCGAGCACGGGCGACGAGTACCTCGCGCTCCGGCCGCTCCTCAACGACTACGTCATGTCGATGCCCCGCGGTGCGGCGATCGTCTACCCGAAGGACGCCGCCCAGATCGTCGCGTTCGCCGACGTCTTCCCCGGCGCCCGCGTCGTCGAGGCCGGCGTCGGGTCGGGCGCGCTCTCGCTCTTCCTGCTGCGCGCCATCGGCCCCACCGGCCGGCTGCAGTCCTTCGAGCGCCGCGAGGAGTTCGCCGCGATCGCCCGCGGCAACGTCGGCACCTTCCTCGGCGCCGTGCCGGACAACTGGTCGGTGACCGTCGGTGACCTCGTCGAGGAGCTCCCCGGCGCGACCGAGCCCCAGAGCGTCGACCGCGTGGTCCTCGACATGCTCGCCCCGTGGGAGTGCGTCGACGCCGCTGCCGACGCCCTCGTGCCCGGCGGTCTGATCGTCTGCTACGTCGCCACCGTGACGCAGCTCTCCCGCACGGCCGAGGCGCTCCGCGACACCGGGCGCTTCACCGACCCGCAGTCGAGCGAGACGCTCGTGCGGACCTGGCACGTCGAGGGGCTCGCGGTCCGTCCGGACCACCGCATGGTCGGGCACACCGGTTTCCTGGTCACCGCACGTCGGCTGGCGGACGGTGTCGTCCTGCCGAACCTGAAGCGTCGCGCAGGCAAGGCGGAGTTCTCCGACGAGGACGTCGAGGCGTGGACGCCCGGCGCCGTGGGCGAGCGGTCGGCGAGCGACAAGAAGCTCCGCAAGGTCGCCCGCCAGGCCGCGGCACAGGCGCGACGCGTCGCCGCTGCCGAGGCCGGGTCCGCGGCCGACCCCGAGGCCGACTCCGGGTCGGGCGACGCCCCCGACGGCGACCGCTAGGCTACGCATGCCCGTCCTGCACCGAACGGAAAGAGGGTCCGTGCGCACCATCCCCGCACTCCTGGTCACCATCGGCCTCGTCGCGTCGCTGACCGCGTGCGCGTCCAGCGGTGCCGGCTCGACGCCGTCCGCCTGCGCGGCACCCGGCGCCGCCTCGGAAGCCGTCACGGCGACCGGCGCGTTCGGGAAGGAGCCGAAGGTCACGGTCCCGTCCGGGCTCACCACCACGGGCACGCAGGTCTCGGTGCTGCGCTCGGGCGACGGCCGGGAGATCGAGGACGGCACTCCCGCCCTCATCGAGTACACCCTCGTCGACGGCGCCACGGGCCAGGTCGCGCAGACCAGCGGCTACTCCGGTCAGACCGCCCCGATCACCGCGGGTGCCGAGAACTACGGCCCGCTCGGCACCGCGCTCGAGTGCGCGCACGTGGGCGACCGGCTCGCCGTGGCGCTGCCGAAGAGCTCGCTCAGCGGTGGCGCGTCCGCCAGCGCTCCGTCGGGCAAGGAGGAGGACGCGGTCGTCGCGATCGTCGACGTCCGTCGCGCCTTCGACGCCCGCGCGACCGGCACGCCGCAGCTCGCCGGTGACGGCATGCCCGCCGTCGTCCTCGCGCCGTCCGGTGCCCCCGGCATCACCATCCCGTCCTGGAGTGCGCCGAAGGACGACGCACTCCACCTGCTCCGCAAGGGGTCGGGGGCGAAGCTCACCGCGAAGGACACCGCGGTCGTCAAGTACACGGCCGTCTCCTGGGCCGGCAGCACCGGCGACTCGTCGGTCGTCGGGTCGAGCTGGACCGACGGCTCGGGCGCACAGACCATCCCGCTGGCGAAGGGCCAGGTCATCGACGGCGTCCGCGACGCCCTCCTCGGCCACCGCGTCGGCGACCAGGTCCTGGCGATCGTGCACCAGCAGGGCCAGGCCACCGCGTACGTCATCGACGTGCTCGGGAAGATGCCCGCCTGAGGCCTGTCGGACCGTCCACCGACCGCGGCGCGGGTGCACTCCGGTGCACCCGCGCTGCCATAGGATCGGGCTCGTGCCAGCGACCCGAGCCCCCCGCGTGCCCGCCGAGGAGCGGCTCTTCAGCCTCGTGCTCGCGCTGCTCTCGACGGAGTCGGGGCTGACCAAGGCGGAGATCCTGGCCAACGTCCAGGGCTACCGCCAGCGCTGGACCGCCGGTGGCGACAACGCCTCGCTGGAGCGGCAGTTCGAGCGCGACAAGGACGACGTCCGAGAGCTCGGCATCCCGCTCGAGACGATCGAGACCCCGGGCGCCGCCGGCAACAACCAGACGCTGCGCTACCGCATCCCGAAGGGCGAGTACGACCTGCCGCTCGACGTCCGCTTCACGCCGGACGAGTCCGCCCTGCTGTCCCTCGCCGCGATGGCCTGGCGCGAGGGCGCGCTGTCCACGGACTCCCGCCGCGCACTGCTCAAGGTGCGCTCGGCCGGCGCCGACGAGGGCGACGCGACGACCGCGACGCACCCCACCGACATCGCCGCCTACGCGCCGCGGCTCCGGGCGCGCGACGCCGCGTTCGAGCCGCTGCGCTCGGCGCTCGACCGCGCCGCAGCGGTGCGCTTCGACTACATCACCCCAGGTGAGCACGAGCCGCGTCGCCGGGAGCTCGCCCCGCTGGCCCTCGTGCAGCACGGCGGTCGCTGGATGCTCGCGGCGCACGAGTTCGCCACCGGCGGCACGAAGAACTACCTGCTGTCCCGGATCGTCGGACCGGTCTCGGCGTACGAGGCCGGCCGGCACCCGGCGCCGGCGGGCGCGGGGGAGCGTGCGCTGGCCGAGCTCGACCGGGTCTGGTCCGAGCGCTCCGCGCGGATCGCCGTCGTCCCGGGCTCGGACGCCGAACGACGGCTGCAGCGGCGTCGCGGCACCGAGGTCGACTCCGACGGGGTCCTCGTCCTGCACCACGTCGACCCGCAGATCCTCGCCGAGGAGCTCGCGGCGTTCGGGCCGGAGGTCCGCGTGCTCGAGCCGGCCGCCCTGCGCGACCGGGTCGTCGCCCGGCTGCGCGGGCTCGTCGCCGACCACGCGGACCACACCGGCGACGACACCGCCGCGGCGGGCACCGAGCGGACCGGAGGCGCACGTGGCTGACCAGCAACCCCTGCAGGCGCAGGACAAGCTCGCCTTCCTGCTCGTGCTGGTGCCGTACCTCATCGACCACGAGCGCGTCTCGGTCGCCGAGGCGGCCCGGCACTTCGGCGTGCCGGAGCAGCGGATCCGTCGCGCGGTGGAGCTCATCGCGGTGTCCGGCGTACCCGGCGAGACGATGCAGTACCAGCACGGCGACCTCTTCGACATCGCCTGGGACGACTTCGAGCAGAACGACATGATCGTGCTGACGAACCTGGTGGCGATCGACGACTCCCCGCGGCTCTCCGCGCGCGAGGCCTCGGCGCTCATCGCCGGCCTGCAGTACCTGTCCGCCCTGCCGGAGGCCGCCGACCGCGACGCGATCCGGGCGCTGATGGCGAAGCTCTCCCGCGGCGCCGGCGGTGCCGCGTCGAACGTGGCCGTCGGCCAGGACCTCCACGACGCCGCGCTCACCACGATCCGCAGCGCCGTCGCGGGCGGCCGCGGGCTGGCGTTCGAGTACGTCGGCCCCCGCACGCAGGGCGGGACCCGACGGGTCGACCCGCTGCGCGTCGAGTCGATCGACACCGACTGGTACCTGCGTGCGTGGGACCTGGACCGGCAGGCACTCCGGACGTTCCGACTCGACCGCATGTCGAACGTGCGCGTGGACGAGCGGGCCGCCGAGAAGACGATCGACGACGTCGTGCTCCCGGACACCCTGTTCCAGCAGTCCGGCGGTGACGTCATCGTCACGGTCGAGCTCGACTGCTCGTCACTGCCGCTCGTGGCCGACTACCTCGCCGACACGGCCGACGCCGAGGACGCCGACGGCCGCGTGCGCATCCGCCTCGCCGCGTCGAACGGCTTCGACGGGGTGGTGCGCCTGGTCGCGGGCCTGCCCGGTCGAGCCGTCGTCATCGACCCGCCGGCCGCACGCGCCGCGGTGCGGGCCTTCGCCGAGGCGGCTCTCGCCGCCGAGTGAGGCGGCTCCCGCCACCGGGTCCAGCGCCCTCCGCGTCGCCGTCCGCGTCGCTGCGGGTGACCCGACGGCGGACGGGAGGCGCGGGTCGGGCTCGCCCCGCGCCTCCAGTCCGGACACGGGCTGTGCGTCCGTCCACCGCGGTGAGTCTGTCGGTGCCGGTCCCGTAGGATCGGTCCATGGCTTCGACGACCGCGAGCGGGCGAGCGGAGCGGCCCGGTCGTCCGAAGAAGGACACCGAGGGCCGCATGTCGCTCGGGCAGCACCTCATCGAGCTGCGCAACCGCCTGTTCAAGGCCGTCCTCGCGGTCGTCGTGTGCGCGATCGGCGGTTGGTTCCTCACGCCGTTCGTGCTCGACGCACTGCGCGCGCCGGTCACGCAGCTGGCCGAGGTCGGCGGGCACACCGCCGAGCTGAACTTCCCGATGATCACCGGGGCGTTCGACCTGCGCCTGCAGATCGCCATCACCATCGGTGTCGTCATCGCGAGCCCGGTCTGGCTGTACCAGGTCTGGGCCTTCATCGTGCCGGCGCTCGTCCGTCGCGAGAAGCAGTACGTCTTCGGATTCCTCGGCACCGCGATCCCGCTGTTCTTCGCCGGCTGCTGGTTCGGCTGGTACGTCCTGCCGCACATCGTCGGGATCCTCGGCAGCTTCGTGTCCAGCCAGGACACCTCGATCGTCGACGCGAAGGCGTACTACGACTTCGTCATCAAGCTCATCGTCGCGGTCGGGATCGCGTTCGTCCTGCCGGTGTTCCTGGTGCTGCTGAACTTCGTCGGCGTGCTCTCCGCCAGCTCGATCATCAAGAGCTGGCGCGTGGCGATCCTGTGCATCCTGGTGTTCTGCGCCATCGTGACCCCGTCGGCGGACGTCATCTCGATGTTCCTGCTGGCGGTGCCGATGACGGTGCTCTACGTCGCCGCGTGCATCATCACGTGGTTCCACGACCGCCGGCTCGCGAAGAAGCAGGCGAAGCTCGACGAGGAGTACGGGATCTCATGACGACCGGCCTCAGCCCCGCGGAGCGGTTCCAGGCGGCGAAGGTCCGCAACCGCTCGCGCAACCTCGAGCTCTTCCGGACCGACCTGCGCTTCGACCTCGACCCGTTCCAGATCGCCGCGTGCGACGCGCTCGACCAGGGCCGCAGCGTCCTGGTCGCCGCCCCGACCGGTGCCGGCAAGACGATCGTCGCCGAGTTCGCGATCTGGCTCGCGATGCGCCAGCCCACGGCGAAGGTGTTCTACACGACGCCGATGAAGGCGCTGAGCAACCAGAAGTACGCCGAGCTCGTCGCCGAGTACGGCGAGTCCGAGGTCGGACTGCTGACCGGTGACACGAACGTCAACCCGCGCGCCCGCGTCGTCGTGATGACGACCGAGGTGCTCCGCAACATGATCTACGCGGACTCCGAGCTGCTCGACGACCTGGCCTGGGTCGTGCTCGACGAGGTGCACTACCTGGCCGACCGGTTCCGCGGGGCCGTGTGGGAAGAGGTCATCC
This sequence comes from Curtobacterium citri, assembly GCF_030362955.1. Taxonomy (NCBI): domain Bacteria; kingdom Bacillati; phylum Actinomycetota; class Actinomycetes; order Micrococcales; family Microbacteriaceae; genus Curtobacterium; species Curtobacterium citri. The sequence goes on along the minus strand of NZ_JAUCML010000005.1, from coordinate 16,259 downwards.
TGCACCTGCCGACCGAGGTCCGGCTCGTGTCGCTCAGCGCGACCGTGTCGAACGCCGAGGAGTTCGGCGACTGGCTGCAGACCGTCCGCGGCGACACCGACGTCATCGTGTCCGAGGACCGTCCGGTGCCGCTCGAGCAGCACGTGCTCGTCGGCACCAAGATGGTCGACCTGTTCGACTCCAGCGGGGCGGCAGCGACGAACCGCGTCAACCCGGAGCTCCTGCGGCTCGTCGGCGGCGGTGCCCGGAGCGAGCGGAACGGCGGCGGACACCGCGGCCGTCGTGGTCGCGGTGGCTACCCGGAGCGCCGGGGACCGCGCACCGAGAAGATGTACCGCGAGCAGATCGCGAAGGTGCTCGACGAGCGCATGCTGCTGCCCGCGATCTTCTTCGTGTTCAGCCGCAACGGCTGCGACCAGGGCGTCCGCCAGGTGCTCCGCTCCGGCATCTCGCTGACCACGGCCGACGAGCGCAACGAGATCCGCGAGACCGCCGAGTACCACTGCCGCACGCTGCTCGACGAGGACCTCGCCGTGCTCGGCTACTGGGAGTGGCTCGAGGGTCTCGAGCGCGGGGTCGCCGCCCACCACGCCGGCCTCCTGCCGGCGTTCAAGGAGGTCGTCGAGGACCTCTTCCGCCGCAAGCTCCTCAAGGTCGTCTTCGCCACCGAGACCCTGGCGCTCGGCGTCAACATGCCGGCGCGCACCGTCGTGCTCGAGAAGCTCGAGAAGTTCAACGGCGAGGCCCGGGTCCCGATCACGCCGGGGGAGTACACGCAGCTCACGGGTCGCGCCGGTCGTCGCGGGATCGACGTCGAGGGGCACTCGGTCATCCAGTGGTCCGACGGGCTCGACCCGCAGGCCGTCGCCTCGCTCGCGAGCCGCCGCACCTACCCGCTCAACTCGTCGTTCAAGCCGACGTACAACATGGCCGTGAACCTCATCGAGCAGTTCGGCCGCCAGCGCACGCGCGAGGTCCTCGAAACGTCGTTCGCGCAGTTCCAGGCGGACCGCTCCGTCGTCGACCTGGCGCGGAAGGTCCGTTCGCAGCAGGAGTCGCTCGACGGGTACCAGCGGGCGATGGAGTGCCACCTCGGCGACTTCACCGAGTACGCCGCCCTCCGTCGCCGCCTGTCCGACCTCGAGCGCACGAACGTGCCCGGCGGTCGCGAGGCCTCGCACGGCGCCCGCCAGGAGCGCCAGGCCGCGATCACGGACGTCCGTCGGCAGATGCAGCGGCACCCCTGCCACGCCTGCCCCGACCGGGAGGCGCACGCCCGCTGGGCCGAGCGCTGGTACAAGCTCAAGCGCGGGCACGACAAGCTCGTGCAGCAGATCCGGTCGCGCACCGGTGCGGTCGCGACGACGTTCGACCGCGTCACCGACGTGCTCCTGCAGCTCGGGTACCTCGTCGTCACCGGCGACGACGAGGCGACGGTCGCCGCGGGCGGTCGGCGCCTGCAGCGCATCTACGGGGAGCGCGACCTGCTCGTCGCGGAGTGCCTCGAGGCCGGGGTCTGGAAGGACCTCACCCCCGCGCAGCTCGCCGCGATGGCCGCCACGATCGTCTACCAGCCCCGCCGCGAGGACGCGCCCGGCACCGAGCACGCCCTGCCGCGCGGGGCGTTCCGGCCGGCCCTCGACGAGACCCTGACGATCTGGGCCCGCCTCGACGACATCGAACGCGACGCCCGGCTCGCGGGGTCGCAGCCGCCGACCCCGGCCATGTCGGTGGGCATGTTCCGCTGGGCGTCCGGCTCGGCGCTCGACGACGTCCTGCGCACGCTCGACATGCCCGCCGGCGACTTCGTCCGCTGGTCGAAGCAGGTCATCGACCTGCTCGACCAGGTCCGGAACGCCGGCGACGACGACCTCGCCCAGACCGCCCGACGAGCGACGGACGCGGTCCGCCGCGGCATCGTCGCCTACGCGACGGTCTGACGGGAGGAACAGTGGCGGTCCTCGAGGCGGCGGTGCGCCCGCAGGTCGGTCGGCCGGACCCGGTGCGGGCCGCCGAGTTCGCGGCACTGCCACTGCGGACCGCCTTCCCGCTCGCCGTCGTCGGCGGACTGCTGTTCGCGCTCGCCTTCCCGTCTCCGGGCTGGTGGTTCCTCGCCTACCCGGCCACGGCGTGCATGCTCCTCGCGTCGATGGGCCAGCGCGCCCGACGGGCCGCCTGGCTCGGCTACGTCGCCGGTGCGGCCTTCTGGCTGCCGGCGATCTCGTGGGCGGGCCGGTACCTCGGGCCGGTCCCGTGGCTCGCGCTCGCACTCGTCGAGGCCGCGTACTTCGCCCTCGGCAGCGTGGCGATCGCCCTCGCGTACCGCTGGGTCGCCCGCGTGCTGCCCGCGACCGCCTGGCGGGTGTGGGGCCTCCCGGCCGTCGTTGCCGGACTCTGGACCGGACGCGAGTGGTTCTCCGGGAGCTGGCCGTACGAGGGGTTCGCCTGGGGACGCGTCGGTCTGTCCCAGTCGCAGGGCCCGTTCACACACCTCGCCGCGTACGTCGGCGTGCTCGGCGTGAGCTTCCTCGTGGTCTACTGCGTCGCCGTCGTGGTCTCGCTGGCGATCGTCGTCCCGCACGCGCCCGGCACGGTGCTCCGGGCGCCGGTCCGCGTCGCGACCGCCGGCCTGCTCGTCGCCGTGGTCCTCGCGGTGCCCGCGTGGCCGACCCGCATCGACGGCAGCATCCGCGTCGAGGCGGTGCAGGGCAACGGTCCGGCCGGGTACTTCGACCGCGCGCAGCCGGGCGAGGTGCTCAGCGCGCAGGTCGCAGCGACCGACGTCGGGGCGGAGGGCGTGGACCTCGTGGTGTGGCCCGAGGCCGCCGCCGAGGCCGACCCCCGACGGTTCCCGGCGGTCGCCGGCGCGCTCGACTCGGTCGTCGACACGATCGGCGCGCCGCTCGTCGCCGGTGCGATCACGCAGACCCCGTCCGGCGTCCTGCACAACACGTCGTTCGTCTGGACCCGCGACGGGTGGCAGTCGTCCTACGACAAGAAGCGCCCCGTGCCGTTCGGCGAGTACGTGCCCGACCGGTGGTTCTTCTCGAAGCTCGCACCGTCGCTCATCGGGCTGCTGCAGCGCGACTACACGCCGGGGACGAAGCCGAACGTGCTCGACGTCGCGGGCATCCGCGCCGGGATCGCGGTCTGCTTCGACATCGTCGACGACGGGCTCACCGCGGACATGGCGCGCGGAGGAGCGCAGGTCATCCTCGCGCAGACGAACAACGCCGACTTCTCGGGCACCGATGAGAACCTGCAGCAGCTCGAGATCGCGAGGCTGCGGGCCGTCGAGACCGGTCGGGCGCTCGTCAACATCTCCACGGTCGGCGCGTCACAGGTGATCGACCCGACGGGGCGAACCATCGACCGCATCCCGGAGTACACGGCGACGTCGATGATCACGGACGTGCCGCTCGGCACCGGGACCACCCCGGCCACGGTCGTCTCCGGGTCCGTGACCCTCCTCGTCTCGCTCGGCTCGCTCCTGGTGCTGCTGGCCTGCGCACCGTGGACCCGCCGGTCACGCCGCTCGGCGCGCCGCACTTCCTGAACGGCGCCACCTCCCACTGGGAACGCTCTGTGAATGCGCCCAACCGGGATTCCCGGCGCGTGGGAGGGTGTTGAGGAGGGCAGACGAGCGAGAGGAGCACACACATGGCTGATCGGAGTCTCCGCGGGATGCGGCTCGGGAGCCAGAGTCTCCAGAGCGAGGAGGGCGTCGAGCTCTCCGACCGCAAGCGCGCGGTGTACCAGACCGACTCGGGGGAGACGTTCGACATCGTCTTCTCGGCCGAGGCGGACGTGCCGCAGACCTGGTCCGAGCCCCGGACCGGGCGCGAAGGACGGCTGCTGGGCGACGACGGGATCCCCGTCGAGGTCGCTGCCGAGGACGTCAAGGCGCCGAGGACCCACTGGGACATGCTGCTCGAGCGGCGGTCGCGGGAGGAACTCGAGGAACTGCTGCAGGAACGGCTCCAGTTCCTCCGCGCACGACGCGGCGCCTAGGACACACGCACACGAACGACGACGCCCGCCCCGGATCCGGGGCGGGCGTCGTCGTGTTCCTGCGATCTCGGGGGGGGGGGGACTACCCGCGACGGTCCTCGTCGCCGAGCGCCGTCTGCGATGCCTCGTCGGCTGCGGCGAGGTGCTCGTCCACACTCCGGTTCGACTCGGCGAGCCGCTCGTCGAGCGCGGCGTCCGGCACGATGTCCGCGGCTGTCGCCTCCGGCCGCGGGTTCGTCGCCGCGGCACCGTCCACGGTCGTGGTGTTCGCGAGGCTCTCGTTCGCGAGCTTCGAGATCCGCGACAGGAAGTCCGTCCCGCCGTCAGCGCCGGCGACCGGGCCGCTGCCGGAGCGTCCGCCGGTGAAGCCCCGCGCGATGCCGGTCAGCGCCTCGGTGAACTCGCTCGGGATCATCCAGAGCTTGTTCGCGCTGCCCTCGGCGATCTTCGGCAGGGTCTGCAGGTACTGGTACGAGAGCAGCTTGTCGTCCGGGTCGCCGGTGTGGATGGCGTCGAAGACGGTGGCGATCGCCTGCGCCTCGCCCTCGGCGCGGAGCACCTGGGCCTTCGCGTCACCCTCGGCCGCGAGGATCGCCGCCTGCCGCTGTCCCTCGGCCTCGAGGATCTGGGACTGCTTCGTGCCCTCGGCCTGCAGGATCGCGGCACGACGGCTGCGCTCGGCCCGGAGCTGCTGCTCCATGGCGTCCTGGATCGACACGGGCGGCTCGATGGCCTTGAGCTCGACGCGGCCGACGCGGATGCCCCACTTGCCGGTCGCCTCGTCGAGGACGACACGGAGCTGCCCGTTGATGTTGTCGCGGCTGGTCAGCGCCTCCTCGAGGTTCAGGCCACCGACGACGTTGCGGAGCGTGGTCGTCGTGAGCTGCTCGACCGCACCGAGGTAGTTCGCGATCTCGTACGTCGCGGCGCGGGCATCCGTGACCTGGAAGTACACGACGGTGTCGATCGACACCACCAGGTTGTCCTCGGTGATCACCGGCTGCGGCGGGAACGAGACGACCTGCTCGCGCATGTCGAGGAGCGGGCGGAGGCGGTCGATGAACGGTACCAGCAGGTTCAACCCCGGGTTGAGGGTCTTGTGGTACTTGCCGAGTCGTTCGACGATGCCGGCCGTCGCCTGCGGCACGATGCGGATCGCGCGCGACAGGACGACGATCACGAAGATCACGACGACGAGGACGAGGACGATCAGAGCGATCGTCCCGGCTGAGATGGTCACGAGGTGGCCCTTTCTCCGAGGCGGACGACCGCGGTCGACCCCTCGATCGACTCGACGACCACGGGGGTCCCGAGCGGCGGTGTGCGGACGGGGGAGTCGGCGGTGAGCCGGGCGCTCCAGGTCTCACCGTTCGCGAGACGGACCTGGCCGGGGGAGGACGGGGTGAACGCCACCGCCACGGTGCCCGGCAGGCCGATGAGCCCGTCGACGTTGGTGCGGTGCGGGTCGGCGCTCCGGCCGAGTGCGGCGAGGACCCGCGGTCGGACCACCGAGAGCAGCAGCAGGGCGACCCCGGCGGCGACGATCGTCGAGAGCCACCAGGGCGCTCCGAGCAGGGCCGCGATCAGGCCGCCGGCCGCACCGGCCGCGAGCATGATGAAGATGAAGTCGAGGGTGAAGACCTCGACCACCCCGAGCAGCAGCGTCAGTCCGACCCAGACGACGGTCTGGATCCAGTCGGTGTTCACGCGATCTCCCTCCCTCGCATCGCGCGCTCCGGCGTGCAGCGTCGCGACGGCCGGTCTTCCTGCCCCCAACCTACCGTCCCCCGCCGACGCCGGGCGGGGATGCACCGGCACGGCGGGGGAGCGGTGCGCGCCCGACACGGCCCGGTGTCGACCGGTTGGTAGGCTCGTCCGCGGCCGACCGGCCGGACCCCGACCAGGAGAACACTGTGACGAACCCCCTCGCCCCCGGATCCCTCACCGACAAGCGCGCCCTCGTCACCGGATCGTCACGCGGCATCGGCGCCGACACGGTCGGCTACCTGGCCGAGGCCGGCGCGAAGGTCGTCGTCAACTACCGGAACAAGGCCCGTCGCGCCGAGCAGATCGCCGAGAAGGTCGTCGCCGACGGCGGTGCCGCCCTGGCGATCGGTGCCGACCTGACCGACCACGACTCCGTGCAGGCCATGGTCGACGCGGTCGTCGCCGAGTGGGGTGGCATCGACCTGCTCGTGCTGAACGCCTCGGGCGGCATGGAGTCCGGCGTCGGCGAGGACTACGCCCTGCGGCTCAACCGCGACGCGCAGGTCGACATGCTGCAGACCGCCGTCCCGCACATGCCCGTCGGATCGCGCGTCGTCTTCGTGACGAGCCACCAGGCCCACTTCGTCGAGACCGCCGAGACGATGGACGAGTACGTCCCGGTGGCCAGGAGCAAGCGTGCGGGGGAGCTGGCCCTGCGCGAGCTGGTGCCGCAGCTCGAGGCCGCCGGCATCGAGTTCGTCGTCGTCTCCGGCGACATGATCGAGGGCACGATCACGGCGACGCTCCTGAACCGCCTGAACCCGGGTGCGATCGAGGGGCGTCGACAGGAGGTCGGCAAGCTCTACAGCGTGTCCGAGTTCGCCGCCGAGATCGCCCTCGCCGCCGTCGAGCCGATCCCGGCCGACCACACGAAGCTCGTCGGCGACGTCAGCGGCTTCACGCAGTAACGTCGACCGGGTGACCGCGCAGCCAGGCCTCCGCCGCTCCTCCCGGATCATCCTGCTCGACCCCGACGACCGTGTGTTCCTCATGGACACACGGTCGCCGTCGTCCGACGGCTCGCACCGCTGGATCACCCCCGGCGGCGGGGTCGACCCGGGGGAGTCGCACCGCGACGCCGCGGTGCGGGAGCTGCGCGAGGAGACCGGCATCGTGATCGACGACCCGGGGGAGTCGGTCTGGTCGTGGGACTTCACCGTCGCGTGGGACCTCGCCGACCACGACCGCGGCCACAGCGAGTTCTACGTCGTCCGCACCCCCGGCTTCACGCTCTCCGACGCCGGGTGGACCGAGGACGAGCGGGTCGACATCCTGGCGTCCCGCTGGTGGACGGCCGACGAGCTCGAAGCCACCGATCAGCCCTTCGAGCCGGCGGAGCTCCCCGGGCTCGTGCGTCGGCACAGCCGCGCCTGACCGCTCGACGACCGGCGGCGCGCCCAGCGAACCTGAACAGGACTCGCGGGAAGCGCATACCTTGTGCTCAGACGGCCGCACGCAACCCGTGCCAGCGGCCCCTGACACGAGGAGCTCCCATGTCCACCAACGGTTACCCGCCGGCACCGAACACCCCCGGCGCCGCTCCCGCGACGAACGGCGGCAACGGGCTGGCCATCGGCTCGCTGGTGCTCGGCATCGTCGGTACCGTGGCTGCGCTGTTCATCCCGATCGTCGGTCTCATCGGCGGCATCGTCGGACTCGTCCTCGGCTTCCTGGCTCGTCGCCGCGGTCAGGCGCGTGGCATGGTCTTGGGCGGCATCATCCTGTCGATCGTCGCCATCGTCCTCGCGGTCATCGGTTTCATCCTCGCAGCCGTGGTCTTCTCGCAGCTGATGCAGAACCAGTAGCGACACCGGACGGGAGGCGCGTGGCGGGGTCGCCACGCGCCTCCCGTGTGTCCGTGGCCGGGTCGCGCACCCGGTGGCCGGTCTCCGAGACCGCCCGGACCGACGGCGAGTAGCGTCCGCGCCATGAGCTACAGCCAGCCGGACCCCGCAGAAGAGACCACCCAGGCCGAAGCGCCCGAGCAGCCGGACACCGACCGCGCGAACGTCGAGGAGGACGGCCGCGAGCAGGCCGCCCTCGAGATCGACGCCGACGACGTGCCGACCGGCGACGAGACGCCTGAACACTGACGGGACGGCCGTCGCACCGAACCGCTCGGTCGCACCGAACCACGGAGACGACGTCGAACCAGCCCACCGTGCTGGTTCGACGTCGTCTTCGTGGTTCGTCCCGTCTGTCCAGCAGTGATGCCCGAGCGCCGATAATGCATATTATGTCAACTCAGCCTTCGGCGACCCGCTCCTGACGGGTCACGGCGCGGCTCGCGGCGTCGCGAGCGGTCGCCCCTCCGGGTGCACGGCGACGAACACCAGCACGAGCTCCTCGTCCGACACGTTCGACGCCTCGTGGTCGACGAACGGCGGCTCGACCAGGACGTCGCCCGGTCCGTAGTGGCGGACCGCTTCAGCGGTCCGGTGCCGCAGGCGTCCGCGCGCGACGATGCCCGTCTGCCAGGCGTCGTGCCGGTGCCACCCGGTCGATCCCCCGGGCGGGATCCGCGCCACGAGCGAGCGCACCGTCGCCTCGATGGGGCCGTCCGGGTGCGGCACCGTGCACGCCGGCTCGGCGGCCGGTTCGTCGACGCGGATCTCCGGAGTCTCCGTCATGCACGTAGTATTCCAGATGCCGACCCCGGTGTCCGGGAGTCCGAGCCCTCAGAACACCGCGACGGTCATGCCGGATCCGCTCGCGGGCCGGTCCATCGCCTCGAGTGCACCCGGCAGGTCGTCGAACCCGATCGTCGACCCGATCGACTCCGCGGGCCGCAGCCGACCGGCCACGACGTCGTCGAGCATCGCGGCGTACTCCCCCACGGCGATCCCGTGGCTGCCGAGCAGTTCGAGCTCGTCGGCGATGACGCGGCCCATCGGGATCGCCGGCGTCGCCTCGTCGTCGAGCAGGAGGCCGACCTGCACGTGCCGACCCCGGGGACGCAGCGACGCCACGGCCGCCACGGACGTGGCCCGGCTCCCGTACGCGTCGACCGACACGTGGGCACCACCGTCGGTCAGCCGGTGCACCGCGGCCGGCGCCTCGTCGTCCATCACCAGGGTGGCCGCCCCCAGCGCGGCGGCACGGTCGAGCGCCGCTGTCGAGACGTCGACGGCGACGACCCGGGCCCCCGCGGCGACGGCGACGATGATCGTCGACAGCCCCACGCCGCCGCAGCCGTAGACGACGACCCACTCCCCTGGTGCCACCCGACCGCGGGCGTGCAGTGCGTGGTACGCGGTGCCGAAGCGGCACCCGAGTCCGGCGGCCTCGGCGAACCCGACCGCGTCCGGCAGGTGCACGAGGTTCACGTCGGCGTGCGGGACGACCACGGACTCCGCGTACGAGCCCTGCAGGGTGAAGCCGGGCTGCTGCTGGCGTGTGCACACCTGGGTCGCGCCGTCGCGGCACTGGTCGCACGTGCCGCACGCGAAGACGAAGGGTGCGGTGACCCGGTCCCCCACGACGACACGGGTGACGGACGCCCCGACGGCGGTGACGACCCCGGCGAACTCGTGCCCCGGGACGTGGGGCAGCCGCACGGAGTCGTCGTGGCCCCGCCAGGCGTGCCAGTCGCTGCGGCACACGCCGGTCGCCGCGACCCGGACGACGACGCCGTCGTCCGGGGCGTTCGGCTCGGGGAGCTCGACGATCGAGGGGGTGGAACCGAACCGGTCGTACTGGACTGCGCGCACGGCGCCATCCTGGCAGACGTGCGACGCCGGGCGCGCGGCAGGTCGACCGCGCTCCCGGCGCTCGACGGCCCGCCTAGTACTCGATGCGCCCGTCGCGGTCGTGGAACTCCCCCGTCGGCCCGTCCGCGCCGATCGTCGCCAGGGCCACCGTCGCGTCGGTGCCCTCGGTGACGGTCTGGTGCCCGCCGAAGCCGTTGAAGGCCGTCGCGGTGTAGCCCGGGTCGCTCGCGTTCACCCGGAAGCCGGGCAGGTTCTTGGCGTACTGCACCGTCATCGCGATCAGCGCCGCCTTCGACGCCGCGTACGGCACGGCCGCGACCGGGTGCTCGTCGCGTCCCGGCGTGGTCAGCCAGCGGGCGAACCCGACGCCGGATGCCACGTTCACGATCACGGGGTTCTCGGAGGCGCGCAGGAGCGGCAGCGCCGCCTGCGTCACCCGGACCACGCCCGTGACGTTGGTGGCGAGCACGGCGTCGAGGGCGCCGGCATCGAGGTCGTCGACCCCGAACGAGGTGCCGAGCACCCCGGCGTTGTTGACCAGCACGTCGAGCTCCGGCAGTGCCGCGATCGCCGCGTCCACGCTGGCCTGGTCGGTCACGTCGAGCTGCACGACGTGCGCGCCGAGGGCCCGGACGTCGTCGCCGTCGGCGGTGTCCCGCATCCCGGCGTACACGGTGTGCCCGGAGTCGATGAGCCGTCGTGCAGTCTCGAGGCCGAGGGAGCGGTTGGCTCCGGTGATGAGTGTCGTCGTCATGCCTCCACCCTGCTCTCCGGTCGACCGTGTTCCCAGGCACCGTTCGACGGTGGGACCAGCGGTACCAGGACCGATCCCGCCCGAACGGCGAGGATGGGACCATGAGCGAGTTCGCGGACGTCCTGCGGTCCTGGCGTGACCGGGTCCGACCCGAGGAGGTCGGGCTGCCGGCCGGCGCGGGACGTCGGACACCCGGACTGCGGCGCGAGGAGCTCGCTGCGCTGGCCGGGGTCAGCGTCGACTACGTCGTGCGCCTCGAGCAGGGCCGGGCGACGAACCCCTCGCCGCAGATGCTCGGCGCGCTGGCGACGGCACTCCGCCTGTCCGTGGCGGAGCGCGACCACCTGTTCCGGGTGGCCGGCGCGGCCCCGCCGTCCCGCCAGCTCGTCCCCCGGCACGTGCCGCCGGGCGTGCAGCGCATCGTGGACCGGCTCGGCGACGTGCCGATCGCGGTGTTCACGGCCGCCCACGACATCGTCCTCTGGAACGACCTGTGGGCCGCCCTGAACGGCGACCCCTCGGGCTGGACCGGCATCGAGGGCAACCTCGTCTGGCGGCACTTCGTGCACGGCCACGACGGCGTCTCGTGGGACGACACCCACCAGGAGGACTTCTCGAGCGACCTGGTCGCCGACCTCCGCGCCGCGTCCGGACGCTACCCGGCCGACCGCGACCTCGCCGCCCTGGTCGCCCGCCTGCGTCGCGAGTCCCCGGAGTTCGAGCGACGGTGGGAGACCGGGCGGATCGCCGAGCACCGGACGAGCCGGAAGGTCGTCGCGAGCCGCGTCGGTCCGGTGGAGATCGACTGCGACGTCCTCACGGTGCCGGGCAGCGATCTCCGGATCGTCGTCTACACCGCGACGCCCGGTTCACCGGACGCAGCCGCCCTCGACCTGCTCCGGGTGACCGGGCTGCAAGAGCTGCCGACCGCCTGAGCGGGCGCAGGACTACTCGCCGAACCCCGAGCGGACCAGTGCCACCAGCGTGTCGACGGCGTCCTGCGCGTCCGGACCGTCCGCCTCGACCGTCACGGACGCCCCCTGCGGCAGCGCCAGCGCCATGATCGCGAGCAGGCTCTTCGCGTCGACGCCGTTCACGCGGACGCGTGCCTCGTGCTTCGCCGCTGCCTTCACGAACTCGGCCGCGGGGCGGGCGTGCAGCCCGCTCTCGTTGACGAGCTCGACGGTCGCCGAGGCGACCGTCCCGTCGACGGGAGCTGCCTCGTCTGCCGGTGCCGTGCCTCCCGGCCGGGCGTCGTCGTCGAGCGTCGACCCGCCGGCGGACGCCGCTGCCGCCAGGACCGCCTCGGCGTCGCCGCCGGTCTGCGCGGCGACCGCGGCGGCGACCGTCCCCTCGACGAGCGGCGCCTGCGAGACGTGCACGCGGGCGCGGGCCTCGTCGTCGAGGAAGTCGAGCGCGGTGTCCGTGGTGAGGTAGGCGGACCCGAGGTCGCAGAGCACGACGACGGCGTCCGCGGCGGCGAGTTCCTCGATGCCGTCGGTGATCGCCTCGAAGGACGTCCCGATGCCGCCGTCGTCCGTGCCCCCGGCGGCGACGAGCGGGACGTCCGCCGCCATCTGGCGGGCGAGCTCGACGGTACCGGTCGCGATCGCCACACTGTGCGACACGACCAGGATGCCGACGGTCACGCTGCGTCCACCGCTGCGCGCAGGATGTACGCGGTCGACTGCGCGCCCGGGTCGCGGTGCCCGACGGCGCGCTCGCCGAGGTAGCTCGCGCGCCCCTTGCGGGCGACGAGCGGGTCCGTCGACTCGGCGCCCGTGACGGCGGCGTCGGCCGCGGCCTCGAGCACCCGCTCCGGGCCCTCGCCGGCCGCTGCCGCCGTGCTCGCGGCGTCGACGGCGGCGGACCACGCGTCGACCATCGTCTTGTCGCCGACCTCGGCCTTGCCGCGCGACACGACGCCGTCGCGGGCGGCGGTGAGCACCGCGACCAGGGCGTCCGCGTCGAGCTCGGTAGCCTCCCCCGCCGCCTGCGCGGCCTTCAGGTAGGCGGTCCCGAACAGCGGACCGGCGGCGCCGCCGACGGTCGAGATGAGCTTCGTCGCGACGACCTTGAGGACCGCTCCCGGGGTCTCGAAGGAGCCGGCGTCGACGGCCTCGAGGACGGCGCGGAAGCCGCGGTCCAGGTTCTCGCCGTGGTCGCCGTCACCGATCTCGCGGTCGAGCGTGACGAGTTCTGCCCGGTGCTCGTCGATCGTCGCCGCGGTGCGACGCACCCAGTCGATGGCCCATGCGGTGTCGAGCGCCAATTCGTGTTCCCTTCCTGGACGGTGGTCGGTGGTCAACGGCCCCAGCGCAGTGCCGGGGTCTCCACCGGAGCGTCCCAGAGGGCGGTGAGCTCCTCGTCGAGCACCGTGACGGTGATCGAGAAGCCCGGCATCTCCAGGGACGTGACGTAGTCGCCGACCAAGCTACGCGCGACGTGGTGCCCGCGGTCGGTGAGCACCTCGGCGGCGCGTCGGTAGACGATGTAGAGCTCGGACTGCGGGGTCCCGCCCATGCCGTTCACCAGGAGCAGCAGTTGCGAGCCGGCCGGTGCGTCGAGGTCGGCGAGCACCGGTCCGAGCACGCGGTCGACGAGCTCGTCGGCGGGCGCCATCGCGATCCGCTCACGACCGGGCTCACCATGGATCCCGATGCCGAGTTCGACCTCGTCGTCGGCGAGCGTGAAGGACGGCTCCCCCGCGTGCGGCACCGTGCCGGAGCCGAGCGCGAGCCCCATCGACCGCGTGACGTCGTTGACGTGCCGGGCGACGGCCGCAACGGCGTCGAGGTCGTCGCCGCGCTCGGCAGCGGCGCCGGCGCACTTCTCGACCACGACGGTCCCGGCGACACCGCGGCGCCCGGCGGTGTACAGCGAGTCCTGCACGGCGACGTCGTCGTCGACCACGACCGACTCGACACGGACGTCGTCCATCGCGGCGAGCTCGGCGGCGGTCTCGAAGTTGAGCACGTCGCCCGTGTAGTTCTTGACGATTTGGAGCACGCCCGCTCCCCCGTCGACGGCCTTGGTCGCTGCGACGATCGGGTCCGGGGTCGGGCTCGTGAAGACCGGACCGGGGACGGCCGCGTCGAGCATGCCGTGGCCGACGAAGCCCGCGTGCAGCGGCTCGTGTCCGCTGCCGCCACCGCTGACGATGCCGACCTTGCCCGCGACCGGGGCGTCGACGCGCCGGAGGTGGATCGGGTCCTCGACGAGGACCACGTGGCCCTCGTGCGCCCGGGCGAAGCCGCGGACGGTCTCGGTGACGACGTCGTGCGGATCGTTGATGAGCTTCTTCACGCTGACCTCCACGGGTGCGGGGCCTACCGTCGGAGGAGCCGTCCACCGCCGTCGTCGACCGGAGTGGGTTCACCCTACAGCGGGCGCTCGTTCGCCTGCCGTGCACGTTCGTGCACGACCATCGCGGTCAGCGGGCCGCTTCGGATGGCGCGCCGCACACTGCTCCTGCACGTTCGTGCACTTCGCGGAGGTTCCCTCGGCGCCGCATCGCGGAGCGGTGACCGGCGTCACTATGCTCGGCCCCAATCACTCGACGGGGAGTGCCGGACGCAGCACCACCGGACCCCCACCCACTCGCACTGGAGGTCACCGATGGACGGCATCGGCGTCAATTTCATGTCAGAGCTCGTCGGAACGGCGTTGCTCATCATCCTCGGTGGCGGTGTCGTCGCCGCCGTGTCCCTCACGAAGTCGAAGGGCTTCGGCGCCGGCTTCCTCATGGTCACGATCGGCTGGGGCTTCGCGGTCTTCGCCGGCGTCACCGTGTCGTACAGCTCGGGCGGCCAGCTGAACCCCGCCGTGACCCTCGCCCAGGCGCTCCTGGGCAACATCACCGTCGGCGAGATGTTCCTCTACTGGATCGCCCAGCTCATCGGCGCGATCATCGGTGCCGTCATCGTGTGGCTCGCCTACAAGCAGCACTTCGACGAGGAGCCCGACGCAGCCGCCAAGCTCGGCGTCTTCTCCACCGGCCCGGCCATCCGCAGCTACGGCTGGAACGTCGTCACCGAGATCATCGGCACCTTCGTCCTCGTGTTCGTCGTCCTCGCCTTCACCAACGGCAAGACCCCGGCCGAGCTCGGCGCGGTCCCCGTCGCCTTCCTCGTGATCGCGATCGGCGTCTCGCTCGGTGGCCCCACCGGCTACGCCATCAACCCGGCCCGTGACCTCGGCCCGCGCATCGCGCACGCCCTCCTGCCCATCAAGGGCAAGGGCTCGAGCGACTGGGCGTACGCGTGGGTCCCCGTCGTCGGCCCGCTGATCGGTGGCGCCCTCGCCGCCGGCGCGTCGACCTTCCTGCTCCCCGTCGTCTCCTGACGACCTCCCGTCCACCACACCGAACACACCCCCAAGGAGAACCCATGGCCGACTACATCGTCGCCATCGACCAGGGCACGACCTCGACGCGCGCCATCGTCTTCGACCACTCCGGCTCGATCGTGTCCGTCGGACAGAAGGAGCACGAGCAGATCTTCCCGCGAGCGGGATGGGTCGAGCACGACCCGGCCGAGATCTGGGACAACGTCCGCGAGGTCATCGGCCAGGCCCTGTCCCGCGCCGACATCACCCGCCACGACGTCGCGGCGGTCGGCATCACGAACCAGCGCGAGACCGCGGTGGTCTGGGACAAGAACACCGGCAAGGCCGTCTACAACGCCATCGTCTGGCAGGACACCCGCACGCAGTCGATCGTCGACAAGCTCGCCGACGGTGACACCGACCGCTACAAGGCGGTCGTCGGCCTGCCCCTCGCGACGTACTTCGCCGGCACCAAGATCGCCTGGATCCTCGAGAACGTCGAGGGTGCGCGCGAGAAGGCCGAGGCGGGCGACCTGCTGTTCGGCACCACCGACACCTGGGTCCTCTGGAACCTGACCGGCGGCACCGACGGCGGCGTCCACAAGACCGACGTCACGAACGCGTCCCGCACGCTGTTCATGGACCTCGAGACGCTGCAGTGGCGCGACGACATCCTGGCCGACTTCGGGGTGCCGAAGTCGATGCTCCCGGAGATCGTCAGCTCCTCCGAGGTCTACGGCCACGTCGAGTCCTCGAGCCTGCTCCGCGAGGTCCCGATCGCCGGCATCCTCGGCGACCAGCAGGCCGCGACCTTCGGGCAGGCGGCGTTCGACCAGGGCGAGTCGAAGAACACCTACGGCACCGGCAACTTCCTCATCTTCAACACGGGCACGGAGATCGTCCGGTCGGAGAACGGACTGCTCACCACGGTCGGCTACAAGCTCGGCGACCAGGAGACGCACTACGCCCTCGAGGGCTCGATCGCCGTCACGGGCTCGCTCATCCAGTGGCTCCGCGACAACCTCGGCATCATCGGCAGCGCACCGGAGGTCGAGGCCCTCGCCAAGACCGTCGAGGACAACGGCGGCGTGTACTTCGTGCCGGCGTTCTCCGGCCTGTTCGCGCCGTACTGGCGCCCGGACGCCCGCGGCGCGCTCGTGGGTCTGACCCGGTACGTCAACAAGGGCCACATCGCCCGTGCCGCCCTCGAGGCGACGGCGCTGCAGACCCGCGAGGTCCTCGACGCCGTCAACGCCGACTCCGGCGTCGACCTGACCGAGCTCAAGGTCGACGGTGGCATGACCGCCAACGACGCGCTCATGCAGTTCCAGGCGGACATCCTGAACGTGCCGGTCGTCCGCCCGGTCGTCGCGGAGACCACCGCCCTCGGTGCCGCCTACGCCGCCGGTCTGGCCGTCGGGTTCTGGGCGAACCTCGACGAGCTCCGCGCCAACTGGCAGGAGGACAAGCGCTGGGAGCCGCAGCTCGACGACGCCGAGCGCGACCGCACGCTCCGCCTGTGGAAGAAGGCCGTCACGAAGACCTTCGACTGGGTCGACGAGGACGTGCGCTGACGCTCTGCTGAGGTGACCGCCTGGAGGCGCGGGGGGGGGGCCCCCCCCCCGCCCCCCCCCCCCCCCCCCGGCGGGGGGGGGGGGGGGGGCCGCGGGGGGGGGGGGGCCCCCGGCGGC